>JALOQC010000434.1 GCA_025453555.1 Myxococcota bacterium
GACGGGCTGGGATCTCTGCGAAGAGAGCGACTGGGAGCGCGCGTGTTTCGGTCCGAACTACGCGACCGAGGCCACGCGCTGCGATTGGTCGTACGCGACGAGCTGCACGAGCTCGAGCTCGGTGCGCTGCAACGGCGAGGAGTACGACAGCAACTCCACGCTGGCCGGCGACCAGGACGCGCTGCTCTCGACCGGTTCGCCGACCTTCCCCGCTTGCTACACGGCGTGGACGGGCGGCGGGCAGATCTGGGATCTGAGCGGCAACGCGAAGGAGTGGACGCGTACGTCGCGGGGAAGCGGCGCACGCGCGATCCGAGGCGGCGCCTACAACAACGTGGAGGGCGGTCGCGCGTGCGACTTCGACTTCACGGTGGCGTCGGAGAGCTTCTCGTTCGTGCACACCGGCTTCCGCTGCTGCCGGTACTGAGTGGACCCGCGCTCCGCGCGTGGGTCCCTCCTCCTCGGCGCGAGCTCGGGAGTGGTCGAGAGTAGAAGGTGACGAGCCCTTCCGTGAGGAAGCGGCCGTCCAGCTCGTCGCCGCTCATCGTGGTCGAGTCGTGCGGGAGCCGCTCGAAGCGCACCGCGTAGGCATGCACGCCGTAGCTCATGCGTGCGGGGGCCCGCGAGGTTGCTTCCTCGCGTGCTCAGCGCACGCGGATGCCGTCGAGGACCATGTTCACGACGATGCGGCCGACCTCGAGGGGAGGGGCGTCGAGCTGTCCGCGCAGGACGGAGAGCGCGAGCTGCTCGATCGCGCCGACGACCGCGAGGCCGCTGACGCGGGGATCCGAGACGTCGAGCAAGCCGCGGTCGACGGCCGCCACGGTGAGCTTCACCGCGCCGTCGGCGAGCTCGTCGGCGAGCGCCCGCACGCCGGCGGTCGAGGGCGTCGCGGGCGCTCGGTTCTCTTGCAGGTAGAGGCGCACCACGTCGAGGCGTGAGGTGGTGGCGTGCGCGAGCTCCATCGCGAGCAGCGCGTACGCGAGGCCCATCGCGCTCGGATCCTGCGCGCGTCCGAGCGCGACCGCGCACTTGCGCATCGCGGTGCGCACGTCGGCCGCGATGTCCGCGAGGAGCCGATCGACGAGCGCGCGCTTGTCGTCGAAGTACCGGTAGAAGTTCCCCTTCGCCATCCCGGCTTCACGCGCGATCTCGTCGATCGAGACCGACTCCACGCCGCGCTCGAGGAAGAGCTTCATGCCTGCGTCGAGGAGCGCCGCGACGCGCACGTCGCGGTTGCGGGCGCGGATGCCGCCCGGTCGACCCGGACGCGCGGGTGGGAGCTTCGTCGGCCGCTGACCCGGCCGACCGAGAGGCTTCGTGCGCTGGCGTGCGTCGGCTGCGAGGCGCGACTTCGAGCTGGAGCTCTCGGCGACCTCGACCTCGGCTTCGGTGCGGGTCTGGGTGGCGGAGTCGTCGTGCGCCCTGGTGGAGCTCGCCTTCGCCTTCGTCTTCGGAGGCGTGGACGACGCCTTCGCGTCGGCGCGTGGTCCGACCTTGGGACGTTTGTTCTCGCGGGTCTTCGCGGACGTCGAGGGCGCTTTCGCATCGGAGGGCACCTCGGACTTGCCGCGTCGGCTCGCGCTCGCTCCGGTCCGTGTGGGCGGGGCGCTCGAGCGCTGCTTTCGCTCGCTCATCGAGGAGTTCCTCGCATCGGGGAGGACTCTACTCGCGTAGGCGCGCCGTGAGAACGCGAGCTTGCTCACGTGGACGTTCTGGGAGGGGTCTCGACAAATCGTGACCGGTGCGTCATTGTTTGAATCGTGACTGGTCGGTCACGATAACGCGCTCTCGGATCAGGACCTCCGGAGCGGCGTTTCCCCGACCACCCCGGTTCCCCGACCACCCGTTTCCCCGACCACCCGTTTCTCCGACCACCCGTTCCCGACCACCTCGCCTCGACGAAGGAGCAGAAGACCATGATCGGCATTCCCCTCGCACTCCTCGCCGCCAACGCCACGGAGTGGGTCGTGCACAAGTACGTGCTCCACGGGCTCGGCAAGAAGAAGAGCAGCTTCTGGGCCTTCCATTGGCACGAGCACCACGCGGAGTCGCGCAAGCACGTGATGCGCGATCCCTTCTACGCGGAGCGCTCGGTGCTGGGCTGGCACGCGCAGGGCAAGGAGGCGGTCGCGGTCTTCGGTGCGGCGGCGGCGATGACTCCGCTCTTGCCGATCGCGCCCTTCTTCGTCGCGACGAGCTGGTACGCGGCGTGGAACTACTACCGGAAGCACAAGCGCTCGCACGCCGATCCCGAGTGGGCGCGCGAGCACCTGACCTGGCACTACGACCGCGAGCGACGCGCAGCGCTGGACGAGAAGCGCGCGGCGCGGGCGGCGACGACCGTGAGCCTGGAGGACGCGGCGCCCAAGGCGGCTTGAATCGAGCATGCATCGGCCGCCTGACGGCGACGCTCACGTGACGTCGGGTCGCTCGGCATGGCGGCCGGCTCCCAAAGCGCCGTTCGGACGTGGGATCGACGGCCACCGACACGAAGTCGGTGGCCGTCTGCGCATGTGGGACCCAGAAAGCCGAGCCAAGAGCTCGTGGTGCCGGCGGACTGGTGATGCGCCTCACGGAAACGCGTTCGCGCGCTTGACGTGAGTCGGCAGAGCTGGAAGTACGACTTCCAACTTCGTCGACTCTCCGAGAGTCGAGCGTCGTGTGGTGGTGTGGTCGTGTGGTCGGCTTGGCTTTCGGAGGTCCCATGAAATCGCTGAGGTTCGTGTCGCTCTTGCTCGCGCTCGTGGCTTGCGGTGACGACGACGGGCGCGTCCCCGACTCCGGCGGACCCGGGGTGGACGGCGGCGGTCCGATTCCCGGCGTGGACGGCGGCGGTCCGATTCCCGGCGTGGACGGCGGCGGTCCGATTCCCGGCGTGGACGGTGGCCCGATCCCGGGCGTCGACGCGGGCCCCGGCGTGGACGGCGGCGGATCGGTCACCCCCGGCGGACCGGACTCGGTCGGGCCTTTCACGGTCGCGCGACAGACCGCGACGGTGAGCGGCAGCGCGGTCACCGCGTTCGTGCCGACGGTGTCGAGCCCGGTGCCGCTCGTGATCTTCAAGCACGGCTTCCAGCTCCGGCTTCCAGCTCTCCACGAGCAACTACGCGACGTCGATGGAGCGCCTCGCGTCGCACGGCTTCGTGGTCGTGGGCATCGACAGCGGTGGTGGAGGCTTCGGCATCCCGACCGGCGGCCCGACCAACGTCGAAGAACGTGACGGGGTCATGGCCGCCATCGACTGGGCGACGACGAGCGCGCCCTTCGCGGCGAGCGTGGACGACGAGCGCGTGGGCGTCGCGGGTCACAGCCGGGGCGGCAAGGTGAGCGTGATGGTCGCGGCGGCGGACGCGCGCATCGACGCGACGCTCCTGCTCGATCCGGTCAACGGCTGCGGCCCGGGTCAGTCCTACAGCGCGAGTTGCCCGGACGTGACGAGCGCTGCTTTCGCGGGCGCGTTGCGGATGCCGGTGGGCGTGATGGGCGAGACCAACAACGCGACGGGTGGCTTCATGCCGTGCGCTCCGACCGCTCAGAACTACCAGACGATCTTCGACGCGATCACGATGTCGTCGTGGGCGGTGGAGTGGACCTTCGCGGGCGCCGATCACAACGACTTCACGGACGATGGTGGTGGCGCCTTGGGCGCCTTCGCCTGCCCGGATGGTCCCGGGGACGATGCGATGATTCGCGCGCAGTGGCGCGCGATGATGGTGGCGTTCTTCCGCCGCCACCTCGCGGGAGACACCGCGATGGACGCGTGGCTCACGGGCGCGATGCTGGGGGCGGGGATCACGGTCGACGGGCCCTGAAGCGCTCGACGCTTCCGATCGACGACGCCTCGATCGCTCGCGCGGTCGAGGCGTCTTGCGTTTCGTGGTGATTCGTTCGTGGTGATGCGTTCGTACGTGGTTCGAGCGTCGTTCGTTCGAGCGTCGTTCGTTCGAGCGTCGTTCGTTCGAGCGTCTGCGGCGCTCTGCGTCAGCGGCGCATGTCCACGTGGGGGATGCCGTCTTCGTCGTATTCGTCGCCGACGCGTACGAAGCCGAGGCTCGCGTAGAAGGCTTCGAGGTGCGCTTGGGCGCTCAGCGCGACGCGAGGGCCGTGGTGGTCGCGTGCGACTCGGATCGCTTCGAGCATCAGGGTGCGCGCGAAGCCCTGTCCACGGTGCTCCCGCGCGACCACGACGCGGCCGATCGCGGCGACGTCGAAGCGGGCGCCAGGCGGTAGGATGCGGGCGTAGGCGACGAGCGCGCCGTCTGCGTCACGGCCGAGCAGGTGCAGCGCGCTCGGATCCTTCCCGTCGACGTCTTGGTAGACGCACGCTTGCTCGACCACGAAGACGTATTGGCGGAGCGCGAGCGCGTCGTGGAGAACGCGCGGGGTGAGGTCGTCGAAGGCGAAGGTGTCGAACTTCACTTCGGGCTTCACGTCGGGCTTCGCGTCGGGCTTCGCGTCGGGCTTCACGTCGGGCTTCGCGTCGGGCTTCACGGAACCACCTTACGTGCTCGCGAGCGGTCGCGGAGATCGGTTCGACCGCGCGCACACGAACGTGCGAGCGTGGCTTCACGCGCTGAGCTTCGTCACGGGGTCGATCCGGCCCGGCGAGTACGTTCGTCCGATGGGCACCGCGTCGGACCGTCTGATCGAAACCATTCGCGCCTCCATCATCGGCGACGACCAAGTGCTCGACGGGCCGTACGGGCCGCGGCGCGTGACGTACGCGGACTACACCGCGTCGGGGCGCTCGCTCGCTTTCCTGGAGGACTTCCTCCGCACGGAGGTGATGCCGCTCTACGCGAACACCCACACCGAGTCGTCCGGGACGGGCCTGCAGACCACACGCTTCCGCGAGGACGCGCGCGCGATCATCAAGGACGCGGTCGGCGGCGACGAGCGCGACGTGGTGATCTTCTGCGGCTCGGGGGCGACGGGCGCGATCCACAAGCTGGTGGAGTGCCTGAACCTTCGCATCCCGAAGGATCTCGACGCGCGCTACCGGCTCTCGGAGCAGATCCCCGAAGACGAGCGGCCGGTGGTGTTCATCGGTCCCTACGAGCACCACAGCAACGAGCTCCCGTGGCGCGAGTCGCTCGCGACGGTGGTCACGATCCGCGAGAACGCGGACGGAATGATCGACCTCGCGCACCTCGAAGAGGAGCTGCGGCGCTACGGGGATCGGCCTTTGAAGATCGGCAGCTTCAGCGCCGCTTCGAACGTGACCGGGATTGGCAGCCCGACGATCGCGATCAGCAAGCTCTTGCACGCGCACGGCGCGCTCAGCTTCTGGGACTTCGCGGCGGCCGGCCCGTACGTGAAGATCGAGATGAACCCGGTCGACGACGCGCCGGACGGGCACCTCGCGTACAAGGACGCGGTCTTCCTCTCGCCGCACAAGTTCATCGGGGGACCGGGTACGCCGGGGGTCTTGGTCGCCAAGCGGAAGCTCTTTCGGAACCGCGTGCCGGCGGTGCCGGGAGGCGGCACGGTCGCGTACGTGAACACGGTCGAGCATCGGTACCTCGACGATCCGGAGCACCGCGAAGAGGGCGGAACGCCGGCGATCCTCGAGTCGATCCGCGCGGGGCTCGTGTTCCAGCTCAAAGAAGCGGTGGGCGTGGAGGCGATCCGCGCGCGCGAGAAGAGCTTCATCGATCGCGCGATCGCGAGCTGGGAGAAGAGCCCTTACCTCGACATCCTCGGCAACCGCGACGCGTGGCGGCTCTCGATCGTCTCGTTCGTGGTGCGGCACGGGAAGCGCTACCTTCACCACTCCTTCGTAGCAACGCTGCTCAACGATCTCTTCGGGATCCAGGCGCGAAGCGGCTGCTCGTGCGCGGGGCCCTACGGGCACCGTCTGCTCGGAATCGACCTGGAGACCTCGCGCGAGTTCGAGCGTGAGATCCTGCGCGGATGCGAGGGGATCAAACCCGGTTGGGTGCGCGTCAATTTCAACTACTTCCTCTCGGAGGAGACCTTCGAGTTCCTGCTCTCGGCGGTGCACTTCGTGGCGGAGCACGGCTGGAAGCTCCTGCCGCATTACCGCTTCGAGCCGAAGACGGGGCTCTGGAAGCACCGCAAGGGTCGGCCGGACGCCGCGATGCGCCTGAGCGATCTGCGGTACCGCGACGGCAAGCTCCAGTACCGCTCGCGGCACGCGACGGAGCCGGAGTGGGTGCTGTCGAGCTACCTGGAGGACGCCGCGCGCATCGTGCGCGAAGCGGAGACCGAGGCGCGGCGCGCTCCGCTCGAAGGGCCCGAGCTGGCGGAGCTGGAGCTCGGGGAGGACTTCGAGGCGCTCCGCTGGTTCCCGACTCCGTCCGAGATCGCGGCCGAGCTGCGCGGTGACGCGCCGGCGAGCGCCTCGCGGGCGCCGGTGCACGCGGGCGCGGGGATCTGACGCTCGGTCCGCGCGCCGCAGACGACGCGCGAGCGCCCACCGAAGCTCCCCGCGGTCCGCGCGCCGCAGACGACGCGCGAGCGCCCACCGAAGCTCCCGCATCTCGAACGCACACGCGTCCGACGGCGGCGTCGATGCATCCGAAGCTCGGGGAACGGCGCGACTCCGCGGATCGCGGCGATTGCGGCTCCCTCTCCCCCACGAAGTCGATCATTCTTGGCCCGTGAACGAGACCGCGACGGATGTGCTCGTGATCGGCGCCGGCCCTGCGGGGCTCGCGGTCGGTGGTTGCCTGAAGCCCGCGGGGGTGGCGTTCGAGCTGCTCGAGCGGGCGTCGAAGGTGGCGCCGCGCTGGCGTGATCACTACGAGCGGCTGCACCTCCACACGTTCCGCGATCTGTCGCGGCTGCCGGATCATCCGTGGCCGCTCGGGGTCGCGGCGTACCCGTCGCGCGATCAGGTCGTGGCGTACTTCGAGGAGCACGCGCGCCAGAACGGGCTGCGACCGCGTTTCGAGCGCGAGGTGACGTCGCTGCGGCGCGAGGGCACGCGTTGGGTGGCGAGGACGCGGGGTCCGCACGGCGACGAGCGCTGGAGCGCGCCGCGCGCGGTGGTGGCGACGGGGTACAACCGCGTGCCGAATCGCCCGCGCTGGCCGGGGGAAGAGACCTTCTCGGGGCGCGTGATGCACGCGGCGGAGTATCGAAACGGCCGCGAGTGGCTCGGCAAACGCGCGCTGGTGGTGGGCAGCGGCAACAGCGGCGCGGAGATCGTGCTCGATCTCTTCGAGCACGGCGCGAGCACTTCGATGTGCGTGCGGCATCCGACGCACGTGTCGCCGCGCGATCTCTTCGGGGTGATCCCGACGCAGGTGCTGGGGCTCGGGCTCGGCTGGCTGCCGCCGAAGCTCTTCGACCGCCTCGCGCTCCCGATGACGAAGCGGCTGGTCGGCGATCTCTCCGCGTACGGCATCTCGCGCCCGGAGCGTGGGCCGATGGAGCTGCTGCAGGCGACGGGGCGCGTGCCGCTGCTCGACATCGGGACGGTCGAGCTCATCCGGCAGGGGCGCGTGACGGTGTACCCGGGGATCGAGCGTTTCGACGGGAGCGACGTGGTGTTCGTCGACGGAAGACGCGCAGCGTTCGACGTGGTGGTGCTCGCGACCGGCTACCACGCCGCGCTCGAAGGATTCCTCGACGGCGCCGAGCGCCTCGTCGACGGCAAGGGCCACCCGACGGCGTTCGGGGAGGAGCATCCGGACGCGCCTGGGCTCTACTTCGTCGGTTACCGAAACCCACCGACGGGCGCGATCCACGACATCGCGAAGGAAGCGGTGCGGGTCGCGAAGGCGATCGCCCACGCGGCGACGACTGCCACGACGACGACTGCCACGGCGACGTCGACCGCGAAGTCGAGCACGACCTCGAGCGGCACGACGTCCGGTGCGACGAGGTCGGCGGCTGACCCCGCCGACTCGGGCGAGAAGAAGGGAGCGCGCACGTGAGCCTGCCGCCCGAGCTCGACTTCTGGCATCCGGTCCTGACGAGCGAAGAGCTCGACGACGCGCCGAAGAAGGTGCGTTTGATGGGGACCGACGTCGCGGTGTTTCGGCTTCGTGGGGGCGGATCCGTGGGGGCGGTGCTCGATCGGTGTCCTCACCGCGGCGCGTCGCTCTCGAACGGCACGGTGCGGGATCGCTGCGTGGTCTGTCCCTACCACGGCTGGAAGTGGGCGACGGACGGGACGGGGCAGAGCCCGGGCAACCCGGAGGGGAGCTTCCGCACGCAGGCCTTCGACGCGCTCGAGAGCGACGGCGCGATCTGGATCAAGCGGGCCGGCACCGCGGTTCCCTTTCCGCGCTTCGACGTGGCAGGTTTTCTCGAGATCTCTCGGATGCGACGGCGCGTGAACGCGCCGCTGGAGGTCGTGCTCGACAACTTCATCGAGGTCGAGCACACGGGCAACGTCCACTACGTGCTCGGCTACGACACGCAGCGGCTCGGCGAGGTGATCTGCCGGGTGGAGACGACGCCGGAGTCGGTGCGCGTCTACAACCAGGGGGCGCAGAAGCCGATGCCCTGGGTGCTGCGGAAGCTCTTCCGCTATCCACCCAACGCGCACTTCGTGGACGACTGGGTCACACACTTTTCTCCGGTGCGATCGGTCTACGATCAATACTGGATCGATCGACTCACGGGAGAGCGGGGCGGTGACTTCCTGCGCAACACCGTCTTCTTCGTGCCGGTGGACGCGCAGACGACGGAGCTCTTCGTGTTCGTGTACGCGGAGGCGACGGCGTGGGGGCGCTTCGGCTTGAACCTCGCGTTGCTCAAGCCGCTCACGGCGTGGCTCGGCAGGCTCGAGATCGAAGCCGACGTGAAGATGATCGAGGGGCTCGCGGACAAGTCTCCCGAGATTCGCGGCAACCTGCTCGGGCGCTTCGATCGGGGACCGCTCGCGGCGCGCAACCGGATCCGTCGCATCTACCGGCGAGGGGTCGAGGGGCTCGAGTCGGTGCGGAACGAAGGCGGCGAAGACTGACGCGACGTGGCCGACGGTCGTTCGACTGTCGCAACGATTCATCCACGTCGTGGCCAGCGCGCAACGGCGGCGCCAGAGAGTGGCCCGGAGGTTCCACTCATGCGTTCGTTCATCTCGTTCTCTCTCGTCCTCGCGCTCGTCGGTTGTGAAGACCCCGCGGACTCGGTGCCGGCGGCGGAGGTCACACAGAGCCCGTCGGCCATGGCGGAAGCGCCGGCCGCCGAAGCGCCGGCCGCCGAAGCGCCGGCCGCGATCGAGACGCTCGCGCTCTCGCCCGCGCAGACGACGATCGGATTCGTCGGCTCGAAGGTCACCGGCAGCCACGACGGTGGCTTCCGAGAGTTCACGGGCACCATCGCGTTCGACCCGTCGGCGCCGGAGCGGAGCCGCATCGAGGTCACCATCCAGACCGCGTCGCTCTTCTCGGACAACGAGGACCTGACGACCCACCTGAAGAGCCCCGACTTCTTCGGGGTCGACGAGTTCCCGACCGCGCGCTTCGAGTCGACCTCGATTCGTGCGGGCGGCGAGGGCAACGCGACGCACACCATCACCGGCCAGCTCACTCTGCATGGACAGACGCAGACCATCACGTTCCCCGCGACCGTGAACGTGACCGACGCGGCGGTGACCGCGAGCTCGGAGTTCAGCATCGAGCGTCAGCAGTTCGGCATGGTGTACCCCGGCCGCGCGGACGATCTCATCCGCGACCGCGTGGTGATCAAGCTGAGCCTCACCGCGCCGCGGAGCTGAGCGAAGCAGACCCGGAACGAGAACGAGCCGGCCCGAACGATCGGGTCGGCTCGCTTCGTTGCCGTCGAGCCGAGGCGATCGCCATCGGTGCGTTTCGAACGCGCCTTCGTGGGCGTGGACGTCGACGTGGACGTGGTCGTGGCCGTGGACGTGAACGGCGACGTAGCCGACCGGAACAGAAACCGAGATCGAGGCAAAGAGAAACTCGAGACAGAGTCCGAGTCCGCGACAGAGTCCGAGACAGAGTCCGAGTCGGTCAGCCCTTCTTCAGGAGCTTCGCGGCTTCGACCGCGCCGTAGGTGAGCACGCCGTCCGCGCCCGCACGCTTGAAGGCCATCAAGGTCTCGAGGAGGACCTTCTCCCACGCGAGCCAGCCGCGCTCCGCCGCGCCGCGGTGCATCGCGTACTCGCCGCTGACTTGGTAGACGAGCGTCGGCAGCCCGAAGGCCTCCTTCACGCGGTAGACGATGTCGAGGTAGGGCAGGCCGGGCTTGACCATCACCATGTCCGCGCCTTCGTCGACGTCGAGCGCCACCTCGCGCAGCGCTTCGTCGCCGTTGGCGGGATCCATCTGGTAGGTGCGCTTGTCGCCGGTGCCGAGGTTCGCGGCCGAGCCGACCGCGTCGCGGAAGGGGCCGTAGTAGGCGCTCGCGTACTTCGCCGCGTAGCTCAGGAGCTGCACGTCGGTGAAGCCTGCCGCGTCGAGCGCGTCGCGGATGGCGCCGATGCGGCCGTCCATCATGTCGCTCGGCGCGATCACGTCGCAGCCGGCCTTCGCCTGGTTGATCGACTGCTTCACCAGCGCGTCGACCGTCTCGTCGTTGACGACGTAGCCGTCCTTCACGAGGCCGTCTTGGCCGTGGGTGGTGTAGGGGTCGAGCGCGACGTCGCAGATCACGCCGAGACCGGGCGCGGCTTCCTTGATCGCGCGGGTCGCGCGGCAGACGAGGTTGTCGGGGTTGAAGGCTTCTTCGCCGTCGTCGCTCTTCTTCTCGGGCGGCGTGGCGGGGAAGAGCGCGATGGCGGGCACGCCGAGCTCGGCGGCTTCCTGCACCGCTTCGACGAGGAGGTCGACGCTGTGGCGGAAGACGCCAGGCATCGAGTCGATCGGGGTGCGTTCGCCGTGGCCTTCGCGCACGAACACCGGCCACACGAGATCGTCGACGGTCAGCGTGCGCTCGCGGACGAGGCGGCGCGACCAGTCGGTGCGGCGGTTGCGGCGAGGGCGCGTGCGCGGGAAGGCGGGCATGACGCGGACGATAGCGCCGTTCCGTCGGGGAGCGATCACGTCGCGTCGGGCTGCGTCATGCGATCGAACTGCTTCGCCAGGGGCCGCATTGCACGCGTTCGAGTCTCGGCGTCGGGTTGCGCGCTCGATCACGACGCAAGAGCAGGTCGGTTCGCGCGATCGACGTGACGCACGAACGCGGCCCACCCCGACGCTGCGGGATGGGCCGCGATGCGCGGCGGGTGGGTCAGCGGAGCGCGTCCCAGTTGGCGCGTGGCCAGGTGCGCTTACCCCAGTCGATGAGCGAGCGGATCGCTGCCGTCGAGACCCCGATGTTTCGCAGGAGCGGGATCACGCGGTAGGTGTTCCGACCCTGCCACGCATCGAGTTGGAAGACTTCTCCACGCGCGGGTGCGGGGCTGAAGTCCGTGCTGTTGGTGTCTTGGACCTCGGAGTTGCGTCTCGCGTTCGACCACTGCGCGTTGGTCGCGTTGTTCGCGTCGGCGACGAAATCCTCGACCATCGCTTGCGCGAGCCGAACCGAGAGCTGCTCGCCAACCGAGCTCTGTGGAGCGTTGCGGCGGTTTCCGTCGCGCGGGCTGTAGTAGATGTACGGCTGCGCGGTGCGCAGATCGAGACCTGCTTCCACGCCGTAGCGCCCGTTGGTCTGGAGCTGACGCTGCTTGATGAGCCCGGCCCAGAACCGGTAGCCCTGGTCGACGTTGGACGCCGACTGGAGCAGCTCCACGTGGCTGTAGACGTACGCGAAGTGGTTCGGCATCGTCCGTCGGTAGCCGGGGTTGAGCATCATGTTGAGGTGGTACCAGGAGTTCGTCTCGACGAGCCCGGACACCATGCTTTGCCCGTAGTAGTGGCGGCTGTTGTGCCCCGTGAAGTGTGGGGGGCGATCGAAGACGTTGCGGCCTTCGACCACCCAGCCCCGCTCGGCCGCGTTCACGCAACGGCCGCCCGCGCAGACCCGTTCGGTCATACCCAGACCCTCTTCTTCGAGGTCGTTCGTGTGGACGATCTCCCACTGCTTGACCGAGAGCCACGCCGCGAGGCCGCGCTTGGCGATCTCGAAGGGCTCGACGTTCCTTCGTGTGCGCGTGCTGTCGTTGCAGTTCGAGCGGGTGAAGGTGACGGGCGTCGGAAGGCGGAGCTGGGAGAGGACCGCGCCGTTGAGGCCGCGCCACGGCTCACCGCTGCCGGGGGCGTTGACCTGGCAGCCGAGGTCGCGCCGCAGCCAATCCTTGATCCGGCTGGTCATGCGACCGATCGTCGTGGGGTTCGGATCCGCACGCGCCACGTCGTAGAGATACGTGTAGTACGGGCGTCCGACGCCGTTGCCCGACTGATCGGCGCGCACTGCGGCGGCGTCGATGTCGAAGGCGTCGTCCGGGTGGATGTGCGGGAGCCACTGGTTCCACTCGGGCATCGGTAGCGACACCGGAAGCTCGCGCAGGTTCAGGGTGCCGTAGCGGTCGACGACGCGACGCACTTCGTCGAGCGAGGTGCCGCGCGGGAAGAGGTAGGGCGCGAGGTCGGCGTCCTCGTCGAGGATCGCGTCCACGCCCGCGCCCGCCGCCCACTCGTAGACCGGGCGCCGATCCATGCCGGGACCGGGTTGATACGTCGGGTTCCACGGTCGCGCGGAGCGCACGACGCGCACGTCGCGGGTGCGCACGTAGGACGCGATGTTCGCGCCGTCGGCCGCGGACAAGCGGTGGAACTTCGCGCGCTCGATGATGGAGTGATTCGAGAAGTTGAAGTACTTGAGGTCGCGCGCGTCGCGGGCGTGACAGTCGGCGCACGAAGCGACGATCTCGCCGTCGACGGGGCCTCCTCCGAGGCTTCCGTCGAGCGCGTCGACCCCGGGGTCGTAGAGCCGGTTGCGCGCGGACCAGAGGTTGCGCCCGGCGGTGATGTTCGCTTCGTTCGAGGAGGGCGGACTCCAGGTCGTCGGATCGTCGTGCACGACGTCGCCCTCCGCGAGCACGCGGTTCGTGAGCGCGCCGCCGCGCAGGAAGTTCACGTCGAGGATGCGGAAGCCGATGCTCGGCGGCGCCGGCGTCACGTGCTCGAAGGTGATCGTGTTGAGGCCGCGCACGAGGCCCGTCACCGGCACCCTCAGGCGCGTGGTGCGGAAGGCGCCGCCGATGCCGCCGTAGTCGGCCTCCGCGCCGATCACCTCGACGTTCGGGTTTCCGACGAGGCGCGATCCGCCGGTGTAGTGTTTGAGTGGGATCGCGGAACCGCCATTGAGGCGCACGGTCGCCTTCACCTTCGACGCGTCGCCGTCGAGCGTCGTTTCGTGGTAGCCGCAGGCGTTGCAACGCACGTAGAGGTGCGTGATGCCGGTGGGATCGTCGATTTGGAACTGCGCGGAGACGCGGGTGCCGGCGGGTCCCATCACCTCGATCGGCAGTGGAATGCGCGGGCGCGTGGTGCCGCCGCCGGGAGGCGCTGCGACGGGCGTGCCCCAGACCTGCACCTCGGCGAGCGAGAGGATGCCGGTGCCGCGAAGACGAACGCGGACCGCATAGACGTCGTCGGTTCCGAAGGTGAGCTCGGTCGAGGTGCCGGCGACACCGGCGTGGCGTCGCGTGGCGATCACGGCGTCGGCGGCGTTCAGCAGCTCGACGTCGAAGTCGACGAGGCGCTCGGCGCAGCAGTCGGTGCGGT
>JALOQC010000067.1 GCA_025453555.1 Myxococcota bacterium
CCGACCCGCGCCGCCACGACCTTCACCCAGAGCGCGAAGTACACGCGCCACTGCGGCTCGAGCGCGAGCTGACGCTGCGCCTCGCGGAAGATCTCCTGCGCGAACGGCAGATCCGGGCTCGCGCTCGACACGAGGTGCGAGAGCACCGTCGCGTAGAGCTCGCGCGCCTGGGGCGCCGCCGCGAGCGCCGCGCGAAACGCGAGCACCGCGTCCGCATGACGGTCGAGCTGATCGAGCAACACCCCGCGGCGCGCGTGCAGCTCACCGAGCATCGCCGGGTCTTCCATCGCGGGTGCGAGCTCGTCCCAGGTCGCCAGCGCCTGCCGCCACATGCGCGCCGCCTGGTCGGCGTTGCCGCTCGCCGAAAAGGCATCCCCGAGCGACTGCAGGATCGTCGCGCGCCGCAGCGCCTCCATCGGCGTGGTGTTCGGCGTCAGATCGAGCGCGCGTCGGTAGAGCCGCGCCGCTTCGTCGGCCGCGCCGGTGCGCAGCCGCAAGAGCGCGAGCTGCAGCAGCGCCTCGGGCGACTCCTGCGCGCGCAGGCTCGACTCGAAGCGCTCGACCGCCCGATCCGGGTGGCCCGAGTGCATCTCCGCCGTGCCGACGAGCAGCTCGATGCGCGCCCGCGCGACCGGCGGCTCCGCGCGCGGAAAACGACGCGCGCGTTCGTCGAGGATGTGCAGCGCCCGATCCGCGAGCCGTCGCGCGGTCGAGGCGTCGCTCGCGAACACGTCGCCTTCGAGCAATCCGTCGATCGCCGCGAGCGCCTCGTCGTAGAGATCACGCTCGGAGGGATCCACGTCGAGCGCGTCGCCGTAGTACGCGAGCGCCTCCTCCGCGTCGTCGCTCTCCACCGCGAGTCGCGCGAGACACACCGGGAAACGCACGTCCTCCGGGAAACGCGCCTGCCCATGACGGCAGAGCCCCGTCGTCGTCGACGGTCGCGCCTCGCGGTAGACCTCGCCGAGCTCCATCGTCGCGTCCGCCGCGCGCGCGTCCGAGCCCTGCATCGCCTCGAGCGCGTTCACGAGCTGCCCCACCGTCTCGCCCCGATCGCCCATGCGCCGCAGGTGATCGAGCGCCTGCTCGACCATCCCGTGCCGCAGGTACACCGCGGCGACGTCGAGCGGCGCGAGCCGCAGCACCTGCGCGGAGAGCGGCCCGAGCCGCAGCATCTCTTCGGGCCCCTGCTGGAACCCTTCGAGCACGGTGTCGCGTCGCTCGACGTGGAGCTGCGCGAGCGTCTCCAGCACGTCCGGCGCCGGCGCGAGCCGCGAAGCCTCGTCCCACTCCTCGATGAGCTGCGTGTAGCGCTCGAACGCGGTGGGGAGCCCCGCGCGCGCCTCCCGCCCCCACGTGGTCACGAGCTCGTACTCGCGCGTCACCGCCTCGTCGTTCGGACGCCGCGCGCGCAGCAGGCGCAGCGCGCCGATCACCTTGCCCTCTTGCCCGAGCCGCTCCGCTCGCGCGACCAGCGCCCGCGCCGCCGCCTCGAAGAGCTCCGGCACCTCGCCACGCTCGAGCTCGCTCGGGTGCACGAGGTCCGCGAGCTGCGCGAGATGGAGCGCGAGCGCCTCCGCGTCGCCGCTCTCGATCGTCGCCGCGCTGCCCGCCGCCAGCCACGTCAGCAGCGCGTCCCGCAACGCGACCCGCGACGGATCGTCCGGTGGCAGCGAGTGAAACGCACGAAGCAGGTCCGGCCCGTTCGAGTCGTCGACTCGTTCGGGCACCGGCACGCGCAGCGCGGTCGTGGTGCGGACGCCGTGCTGCGTGGCGGTGCCGCACGCGAGGAGGATGGCGAGCGGCAGAGCCGCGAAGAAGAGGCGCGAGGACGTCGTCATGAGGCGGCTCGGGGAGAGCATAGTGCAGCAAGGCCCGAGCGACACCCGCGAGGGTCGTTCGACGCTCACCGCATCCCGTGACGCGGAGACGAGTCGAACCCGCGCGACGCTCCACGACGCGTGGTCGCGACCATGGTGTCGTGCTCGAGTGACCTCGACGTGGTGAGCACGACGCGGACACTCGACGCACGCGACACGCGCTCAGACCAACGACTTCTCCCAGAACACCATCGGATGCTCGGTCTCTTCCGCGGCGTCCACGTCTCGCCACCGAAAGCTCGTGCGCAGGGTCGGACGCGGCGTGTACCCGAAGTGTCGCCACACGTCGTCGAGCGGCACGTAGTCGACCGGCCGACGCGGATGATCCTTCGGCCGCTCCACCGCGCAGAACGTGAGCATCGCGTGCCCGAGCGCCCGCGCGTGCTCTTCGCGCGCGTCGAGGAACTTCGCGTAGATCCCTCGCCCGCGGTGGCTCGTGCGCAAGATCGACTCGCCCCCGTAGAAGTACGCGCCGACGTCGAGCCCCGCGTCGAGGAAGGGTCGCTGCAGCACCTCGAGCTCCTGCGCGAGCGGCACCCCCGTCGACGCGCCCACCACCTCGGGCGCGCCCGCTTCCGTCGCGACCTCCGCCGTCACGATCAGCGCACCCGGTCGCTCCGCATAACGCGCGAGGTACTCGCCCTCGTACGCGAGGTCGCCGTCGTACAGGTACGGAAACTCCCGGAAGATCTCGATGCGCAGCCGCGCGAGCGCCGGAAGGATCGGTACGATCGCGTCCCCTCGACGAACGTGGACCTCGACGCTCACGCCCCGACCTGCGGGAACCCGACCTGCTGCAGCCAGCTCTGAAGGTCGTAGTAGTTCGTCACGCGCGCGACCTTCCCGTCACGCACCTCGAAGAACGCGCCCACGGGCAGGTCGTAGGTCTGCCCCTTCGCCTCGGGCAGCCCCTCGTCGGTCGCGAGGTAGGTGCCCTCGATCCGCAGCTCCGCCGCGCCGCGCGTCCCATCCTCGCTCGCGAACACCACGAGATCCTTCACGCGCTCGCGGTAGCAGCGGTTCATGCGCTCCATGAACGCGGCGAACGTGGCCTTACCGACCCGCCGCGAGCCCTTCCCACCCTGGTTCGAGTCGTGCGCGACGTCGTCCGTCAGCAACGAGAGGAACGTGTCCATGTCGCCCGCGTCGAACGCGGCGTAGTAACGGCGGAGCAAGGCTTCGGTCTCGGTTCGGCTCATGATCGCGGACCTTAGTACAACAGCTCGCAGAGCGATCGCGGCCCGCACGCTTCGTCGCGCACGTCGTGCCTCGCCAACGCATGCACGTCGTACGTGCCAGCTCGCCCCTCGTCGCGCCTCTCGTCAATGCACGAACGAGCCGACGATCGCGCGCGCCACCGCGAAGTAGACGAGCAACCCGAGCACGTCGACCAAGCTCGCGATGAACGGCGTCGAGCTCACCGCCGGATCGAGCCCCGCGCGTCGCATCAAGAGCGGCACCATCGAGCCGACCACGGTCGCGGTGATCACGACCGCCACGATGCTCACACCCACCGTGAGCCCGAGCTCGAGCGGCTCCACCCGATCGCCCGCGAAGTACGCGCGCATGAACCCGATGCCCGCGACGAGCAGCCCGAGCGCGACGCCCATCAGCACCTCGCGCCCGAGGATGCGATGCCAATCGCGCGGCGACGCCTCGCCCACCGAGAGCGCCCGAATGATCAGCGTGCTCGACTGCGAGCCCGCGTTGCCACCCGTGGAGATGATGAGCGGGATGAAGATCGCGAGCTCCACCATCGTGGCGAGCGCCGCCTCGTTCGACTCCATCACCGTCGCGGTGAGGAACTGCCCGAAGAAGAGCAGCACGAGCCAGATCCCACGCTTCCACACGAGCTCGAAGAAGCCGGTCGCGAAGTAGCTCTCGTCGAGCGGCACCATGCCGCCCATGCGCTGCGCGTCTTCGGTCGCCTCCTCGATCACGACGTCGACCACGTCGTCGACCGTGACCACGCCGAGCAGCTCCTCGTGCTCGTCGTCGACCACCGGCACGGCCGCGAGGTCGTAGCGCGCGATGATCCGCGCGACCTCCTCCTGCTCGGTGGTCGCGGACACCTTCACGACCTTCTCGGTCATGATGTCCGCGAGCGCCTGCGCCGGCTCGCTCAAGATCAAGTCCCGCAACGAGACCACGCCGAGCAGCTTGTCGCCGTAGCCGACCACGTAGATGTAGTAGACGGTCTCCGCCTCGCCCTCGCGCGCGTGCCGCCGGACCTCCTCGATCGCCTCCCAGACCTTCGTCTCCGGCGCGAGCCCGACGTACTCGGTGGTCATCAGACCGCCGGCCGTGTACGGGTCGAAGCGAAGCAGCTCCTGGGTCTCTTCGACGATCTCCGGATCGGCCTCGCCGAGCTTCTCGAGGATCGCCTTCTGCTCGTGATCGTCGAGCTCCTCGATGAAGTCCGCGCGGTCGTCGGGATCCATCTCCGTGAGGAGCTCGACCGCGTCGCGATCCTCGAGGAGCTCGACGATGTCGTGCTGCTTCTCGACCGGCAGGCGCTCGAGGAAGTCCGCCGCCATCTCGGTCGGCAGCGCCTTGAGCAGCTCCGCCACGTCCTTCGGCGGAAGGTCGTCGAGCAGCTCCGCGACGTCTTCCGGATGGAACTCGCGGAACGCCTCGCGCAGCGCCTCCGGGTCGGCCTGGAGCGCCTTCAAGTCGGGGCCGAGCAGGGTCGCGAGCCGCATGGCGCCGGAAGGGTGCCCCTTCGCGGTTCCGCGTGCCAGCCCAATCTCGGCCGGTTGGCCGGTCCAAGTCCTCGGAACCCATGCACTTTCTCTCGCCGACCTTTTGACCACGCGGCGCGTCGCGCCCAAGGTCGGCCTGCGACGAAGTCGGCGGCTGACCGTGGGGTCGGCGCGACGACGTCCCGAGACGGAGCCTCTCGCTCCCGATCGATCGAGCTGGAGCACCCGATGAGCACGAGCCTCTCCGCGACGAGCCTCCCTGCGACGAGCGCAAGCCCTGCCGCACACGCCACCCCTGCGGCTCGCGTCTCCGCCGACGCGCGCGTCGACGCCGCACCCGCGAAGAAGCCGACCCGCGCGGAGATCGAGCGCCGCGAGAAGGCCCTCGTGGACGCGACCCGCCCCTTCTGCGTGGAGGACGTCGCGCGAAGCTGGCGCGAGACCCTGATCACGCTCTGGGCGCTGATCTTCGCGCTCGCGGTCGCGGCCGCCGCGCCTCAGCTCTGGATCCGCATCCCCGCCTCGATCGTCGCGGGTCTCGTGATCGTGCGCGGTTTCATCCTCTACCACGACCACCAACACAACGCGCTCCTGCGCTTCTCACCGCTCGGTCGCGCGCTCTTCTGGGCCTACGGCATCCTCGTGCTGACGCCCCCGACCGTCTGGCGTCAAACGCACAACTACCACCACGCGCACAACTCGAAGATCGTCGGATCCCACGTCGGCTCTTACCCGATCTTGAGCCTCGATCTCTGGGAGAAGGCGACCCCGAGCCAGCGCCTGATGTACCGCATCACGCGCCATCCACTGAACGTCTTCTTCGGCTACTTCACGGTCTTCGGCTTCGGGATGTGCGTGTCCCCCTTCCTGCGCCGCCCGCTCGGCAACTGGGACAGCATGTTCTCGCTCGTCCTCCACGTGGCGATCGTGGTGACGACGGGCCTGCTCGCCGGCTGGGACGTCGCCTTCTTCGCGGTGGTTCTCCCGCTCTTCGTGGCCTGCGCGCTCGGCGGCTACCTCTTCTACGCCCAACACAACTTCGAGGGCATGATCGTCCAACCGCGCCACGAGTGGAGCTACGGCCGCGCCGCCCTCGAGAGCTCGAGCTACATGGAGATGAGCCCCGTGATGCACTGGTTCACCGGCAACATCGGCTACCACCACGTGCACCACCTCAACCCGCGCATCCCGTTCTACAACCTCCCGCAGACGATGGCCGCGATCCCGGAGCTCCAGACTCCGGGAACCACGTCGCTCGCACCCTCCGAGATCGCGCGTTGTTTCTCGCTCAAGCTCTGGGATCCCGAGAAGAACCGAATGGTCGGCTACCCGAGCTGACGGAACGAGGGCGAATCGAATCTTTGGGTGAGCTGATCACGACTTCGTGATCGTGATCGCGAACGGTGAAGGCGATGCGAGCGATGTGCTGGACGTGATCGGCAACGTCCTCGACCACGTCGCCGATCACGACCACGACCACGTCCACGACCACGACCACGTCCACGACCAGACGAGGGCCGCGATCCCGTGGTCCCCATCCTCAGCGCGGGAACGCGTAGACGCGACCCGGCGACGCCGCGAAGATCTGGCGCGCGGTCCCGATCACGAGCCCGTCGACCAAGCGCACCTCGCGCCCGAGCCCGAGGCTCGAGATCGCGCGGTTCGCCCGCAGCACGTTCTCTTCGACGAAGGTGTCGTCGAGCTCGCGCCGCAGGAGCCGCAGCTCACCGGCGTCCGTGAGCACCTCGTAGTCGAACGCGGGCAGGCCGAGCGCGAGCACGTCGTCCTTCAGGTCGAGCATGCGACGATCCGACGAGTCGATCTGGTTCGTGAGCGCGAGGCTCCAGACGAGCGCGAAGCTCCCCGCGGTGCGCCGGTACACGAGCACCGCGTCGTTCGAGCCCGCACGCGCGACGGCGAGCAGGTCTCCGTCGAGCGCGATCGACGAGGCGAACGCGTCGCCATCCGCCGGGCTCGGCGCCGCGATCACTTGCTGGGACACGAACGTCCCACCCACGTCGGCGAGCACGTGCACCCGGCCGTGGAGCGTCGAGGGCACACCCCCCGAGGGCACCTCCGAGATCACGAGCGTGCTCCCGTCGAGCACGACGTCACGTCCGAAGTTCGTGTCGAACGTGGACGCCGCGGTCGGCGCGTCGATCGTCTGCGCGAGGCTCCAGCTCCCGGCCGCGCGCCGGTACACGAACACCCGCCCGTCGCCGCCGTTCCAGCGCGGACACCCGAGCACGAGCACGTCCCCGCGCAACGCGAGCATCGCGCTGTTCGCCGACTCGTCCGGGAACGCCGCCGACACGAGGTCCGGCAGGATCGTCTGCGCGAGCGCCCACGTCGTGCCGTTCCAGGTACGAATCTCGAGCCGACCCACCGTCGGCAACGACTGCCGCGAGAAGAGCGCGAGCGTGTCGCCCTCCACCGCCGCCGCCTGAAACGACGCGCCCGCGACCGGCACCAGACGCTCGGTGAGCGACCACGCCTCCACCTCGCGGTGCGCGACGTCGACGCCGCTCGTGTTGCCCGAGACGAGGGTCTCGTCCGAGACCGCGAGCACGCGCCCGTAGGCCGCGTTCGACGGTGACTCCGCCGCGTGCGCGACGTGCACCCGCGACCAGCTCCCGCTCACCCCACGAAACACGTGCGCGGAGCCCGTGTCGGTGAGGCCTTGCCCGAGGTCCTCGTTCTGCGCGCCGACGATCGCGAGGTCACCCACGATCGCGACCGAGCTCCCGAGGATCGCGTGCGGATCGGGGCTCTCGTCGACGAGGATCGCCTCTTGGCTCCACGCGCCGGCCGCGAGCCGGAACACGTGCGCCGCGCCCGCCGAGAGCGCGGCGCCGTGGGTTCCGGCCGCGCCGACCACCAGCGTCTGCGTCGAGATCGCGACGCGCCCGCCGAAGCCCGCGTTCGCGCTCGGCGTCGACGCCCCGAGCTTCGTGGGCGCCCCGAACGACGACGCCACCGGGCTCTCGTAGAGGTACGCCGCGCCCGCGTTCGAGAAGGTCGAGGGACCCGACGACACGTCGACCCCCGCCGCTCCGACGAGCAACCGTCGCGTGCCCGCATCCTCGATCCCCGCGAGGCTCTGCCCGAAGCCGTCGCTCGCCGATCCATCGGACGCTGCGAGCGATTGCGTACGCACGAAGCCGAACGAGCCGGGCTCGTACACGTAGACCGCGCCGCGGTTCGTGCCGCTGCGCAGGTTGAAGTCCCGCAGCGGCGCGCCGACCGCGATGGAGTCGCCGAACGCCGCGACCGCCGCGCCGTGTTTGTCGGAGCTCACGGGGCCCGGCGCCGAGAGCCCGGCCACGTAGGTCCAGCTCGAGCCGCTCCGCTGGAACACGTAGGCCATGCCGGCGTCGGTCGCGCCGAGCACGTCGCGGTCGGGCGCACCGACCACGATCCGGTCTCCGTCGACCGCGACCGCGGTACCGAACGCCTCCCACGCCTGATGCGGCGCGGGCGACGAGAGCGTCGCGGTCAGCGTGTACGCGTTCGCGCTGAGCTCGAAGACGTAGACCGCGCCCGCCCGCACCGCGCCGGGGCGGTTCGTCCGCGGCGCGCCCACCACCAGCGTCGATCCGTCGATCGCGACCGCGTCGCCGAAGTGACCGTAGTCGGGCGTCGGCGGCGCGATGCGCGCGACGGGCGAGAAGACGTCGCCGCCCTGCGCCAGCACGTAGACCGCGCCGTGGCCGCTGTCCTCCTCGGGCGCCCCCACCGCCGCGATCCCGAGGCTCATCGCCACCGAGCGCCCGTAGCGCCCGAAGCTCCGCAGCCGACTCTCCTCGATGCGTTGCTCCGGATTGCACGCGATCCCGGTCCCGAGGACCGCGCACACGACGAGCCACGACCCAACCCCGCGCCAGCCGCGCGACGTGTTCCCCTGCATGTCGGGGTGCATCGCACGAAAGCCCACACGCAGCCAGGCGGCGACCGTGGGGTGCGCTCGCGTCGCCGCGAGCAGGTGCGGTGGGGCCGAAAGCGTGGGGCTCGTATCCCGCCGCGCCTCCAGGGCCTCCAGGGCCTCCAGGGCCTCCAGGGCCTCCCAGGGCCTCCCAGGGCCCGCCGAGGGCCTCGACCACCCGGGAGCCAGATTCGACCGACCCCGGGGCCCACGGAGGCGCCCACGGTCAGGAAACGGGCTCGAAGCGTCCGCTCTCAGATACGCATGGGCATGATCACGCCCACGAAGTCCGCCGGCCCTTCACCGACCGGCCGGATCACGCCGGGGTCGAGCTCGCCCGAGAGCTCGAGCGCGACCTCGTCGTGAGCGAGCGCGGCGAGCGCGTCGAGGAGGTACTTCGCGTTGAAGCCGATCCCGAGCTTGTCGCCCGCGTAGTCGACGTCGACCTCCTCCATGCCTTCGCCGACGTCCGGGTTCTGGCTGACGATGCGCAGCGAGCCGTCCGAGAGGTGGAGCTGCACGCCGCCGCTCTTGTCGTTCGCCACGAGGCTGATGCGCTTGAGCGCCTCGATCAGCTTCGGCCGCGAGCAGACCACGCGCTTGGTCTGGCTCTGCGGGATCACCTTCGAGTACGGCGGGAATTGCTCGTCCGCGAGCTTCACGCTCAGCATCACGTCCGCGCGCCGGAAGAACGCGTTGCCCGACGCCATCGCGACGTCGATCCCCGCGTGCACCGCGCCGCCGTCCTTGCTCGCGTGCTTCGCGTCCGCCTTCGCGTCCTCGATGAGCCGCTTGAGCTCCGCGACGCCCTTGTGTGGCACCAACATCCCGAAGCTCAGCATGCCCGCGCCGTCGCCGAGCTTCGCCTCCGCCTTGCTCAGCCGATGCCCGTCGGTCGTGACCATGCGGACGTTCTTGCCGTCGCCCTCGAAGAGCGTGCCCGCGAGATGCGGTCGCGTGTCGTCGCTGGACATCGAGTAGCTCGTCAGCGCCACGAGCTCGCCGAGCAGCCACGCGTCGAGGGTCGCCCAGCTCGCCTCGCCCGGGTTCGGCAGGGGCGGGAAGTCTTCGCCGGGCAGCCCGGGGATTCGATACTTGATCTTGCCGACCTCGAGCACGACCTGCTGGTTCTGCGCGACGCTGACGCGCACCTCGCCGTCGGGCAGGTTGCGCACGATGTCGAACAGCGTGCGCGCCGCGATGGCGATGGTGCCGCCCTTGCGGATGGCGGCCGGGCACGACGCGCTCACGCCGAGGTACAGGTCGGTCGCGGCGAAGCGCACGCGGTCGGGTCCCTCCGCCGAGAGCAGCACGTTGCTCAGGATCGGCATCGAGCTCTTGCGGTCGGCGACGCTCTGCGTGCGCTGCAGAGCCTTGAGGAAGTCGCGCTGCTGGATGGAGAGCTCCATGGGGGTTCCTCGGTTCGCTGGGAGGCCGCGCGTGGATCCAATTCAAGGGAATTTAGATCTACGTCGTCTTCATAAGGGGTGTGGATTGTGGGGGATCCGCGGGAAGTCGTCGGGATCAGAGGTGATTCTGGCGCGGTCGGGGTGTCGGTGAAATCGCCTGGAGCTGGGGAAGGAATCGTCCCCGATCCATCCACAGGACGATCCCAGGAGTTATCCACGGTCTCGTCCCCACCTTCGAAAGCGGTCGTGGGACCCGTCGGAGAGGGCCCTGCGGGGGCTCCCTCGACGAGCGTTCGCTGGTTCGGTCGCCTGACGGCGACGCTCACGGAGGCCGACCCGAAGGCGCACGTCGCCCGTCGCGCCGGCGCGAGGGTTGTAGCCTCGTGGGCCCCCGGCGGGCAAGAAAGGCACGTAGCGTCACGTCAGGTCACTCACCGGGAGGCTCGCGACTCGGCCGATCGTCGTCGACGTCGCGGAGGGGGTCGGCGCGACGCTGCATCGCGCGGCCGTGCCTCGTCGTGGTGGGAGCTCGTCGCGTCGTGGACTGCCGCCTCACCGGACCCCACACGCGTCCCCACGCGCCTCACCGGACTCACGCGCGTCACCGGGACCCACGCTCCGAGAGCGGCGCTTCCGCACAAGAGCCATCTCGCGCCCATCGCGTCCGCGATAGGCTCCCGCCATGGCCTTCCCTCCCCAGCACGTCGTCGTGGCCTCCGACCTGTCCGAGTCCAGCCACACCGCGCTCGACACTGCCGCGTTCTTCGCGCGCAACGGCGCCCGCATCGAGCTGCTCCACGTCTTCGACCCCTCGCCTTACGTGCCCCTCGCGATGCCGGCCACGGGCTCGAAGCTCATGAGCCAGGTCGCCAAGGAGATGCGCGAGTCGATCGAGAAGGGCCTCGCCGAGCAGGCCGCGGCCGCCTTCCCGGGCGTCGACGTGAAGATCGTCTGCCTCCGCCGCGAGGACGCGGGCGAAGCCATCGCCGAGCACGCCAAGAGCGCCGGAGCCGATCTCGTGATCGTGGGCTCGCACGGCCGCACCGGCTTCAAGCGCGTGCTCCTCGGCTCGGTCGCCGAGCGTGTGGTCCGGCTCTCGCCGTGCCCCGTCCTCGTCGTGCGCCCCGAGCCTCCGAAGGAGTGATGCGCGCCGAACGTGATCGTCGACGTTGACCACGTCCACGACCACGTCGCTCGCGAGCACGTCGTTTCGGCGTGTGTCGCACGATGTCGCGCACGTTTGACGAAGCCGCGTCGACGCGCGCGATTTGCCCGCCGACTTCATCGGCTCCGCGCTCACGCGCGGCCCGATAGTTTCGCGGAATCGTTCAGCTTCGCGGACTGCGTCCGCTTCGCCTCGAACGATTCCGCTTCAATTCGAGGGATCTCATCGACGTTCGAGCGGACGACCGCGTTGGCACGACCCCTGCGATGCGTGGGTCTCGAGCCCGCGACGCGGGCAGGAGGCGAACATGGGACTCTTCGGACTCTTCGGTGGATCGAGCCGGCTCACGCGTGACGAGATTCGCGCGCGTGTCGCGGCCGGTGCGGTGCTGGTCGACGTGCGTACCCCGGCCGAGTTCTCCGCCGGCCACGCAGCAGGCGCGCGCAACGTTCCGCTTCAGGACCTCCCGCGGCGCATGGACGAGCTGCCGCGCGACCGCGAGGTGATCGTCTACTGCCGCTCCGGCGCCCGAAGCTCGAGCGCGCTCTCGATGCTCCGCGCGCGAGGCTTCGAGAAGGTCCACGACGCGGGCGCGCTCGGAAACGTGATGTGATCCACGACGCGCCACGACGCGGCGCGCTCGGAGACGTGACGTCGCGCGCTCGGGACCCGCGACGCAGGTGCGCTCGGAGGACGTGTCGTGACGCGCGCGCGCTCTGGAGACCCGGGCGCGCTCGGAGACGTGATGTCGCGCGCGCTCCAGAGATCACGATTGAATCACTTCCGATCCCCATGGGGGATCGCGGTGGACGATCTCGGACGCGTCACGAAATCGCCCGCGAGGAGCGGGCGATTCTTCGGTTGGAGATATCCACCGATCGGATCTCCGGATCGGATCGTGGAGCTGCGAGCCGCGTGCCGTCGGCGAGCGGCGTGAGGGTCAGCGCGCGGCTTCTTCGCGCAGTCGCTTCACGATCCAGTCGCCCGTCGCGCGGGTGCCGAGGTCGCCGCCGACCTCCCGCGTGCAGTGACCGGTCTCGATCGCCTCGCGCACCAGCCGCGTCAGCAGCGCCTCTTCGCCTCCGTAGCCGAGGTGCGTGAGCAGCATGCCGACCGTGAGCACGGTGGCGAGCGGGTTGGCGACGTCCTTGCCGGCGAGCGGAGGTGCGCTGCCGTGCACGGGCTCGAACATGCTCACCTTGCCCGGGTTCACGTTGCCGCTCGCGGCCATCCCGAGCCCGCCCTGCAGCGCGGCGCCGAGGTCGGTGACGATGTCGCCGAAGAGGTTGCAGGCGACGATCACCTCGAAGGGTCGCGGGTCCTGCACGAGGTAGAGGCAGAGCGCGTCGACGAAGACGTGGTGCGCCGCGAGGTCCGGGTACTCCTTGGCGACCTCCTGGAAGGTGCGCAGCCAGAGCCCGTGGGCATGCGGCATCGCGTTGTGCTTGTCGCACATGTGCACGCTCCTTCGGCCCGTCTTCTTCGCGAGCTCGAAGGCGTGCCGCACGATGCGCTCGACGCCCTTGCGGGTGTTGAGATCGACCTGCGTCGCGACCTCGTCGGGCGTGCCCTTCTTGAAGGTGCCGCCCATGCCGACGTAGATGCCCTCGGTGTTCTCGCGCAGCACGAGGATGTCGACCTCGTCCGCGCGCACGTTCTTGAGCGGCATCAGGCGCTCGTGAAGGCACGTGATCGGGCGGAGGTTCACATAGAGATCGAGCCCGAAGCGGAGGCCGAAGAGGATGTCGCGCGCATGCTCGAGGTTCGGCACCCGCGGATCGCCGAGCGCGCCGAGGAGCACCGCGTCGCACTCCTTGGCGACGAAGTCCGCCACGTCGTTCGGGTACGTCGTGCCGTCCTTCAGGTAGCGATCGGCGCCGAGATCGAACGAGGTGAGCTCGAGCTTCCAGCCACGCAGCTCGCGCAGCGCTTCGAGCACCTTCACGCCCTGCGCGACCACCTCCGGTCCGATGCCGTCACCGCCGAGGACCGCCACCTTCTTCGTCATGGGTCGCGACGCTAGCAGCGGCCCTCCGGAGCCCGAAGGGCGCTTCTCACAGCGCGGCAGCGCGAGACGACGTCCCGGTCATGAACCTCGACGTGGTCGTGGACGTGGACGTGGGTGGACGTGGTCGTGGTCGGCGACGCGATCGGCGACGTTGCCGATCACGCGGGCGAATCGAAAGCGTGATCGGACACGATTGCGTTCACGTCCACGTTCACGTTCACGTCGTCGACGTGGTCGGCGACGCGATCGGCGACATTGCCGATCACGCAGGCGAGTCGAAAGCGTCCACGTTCACGTTCACGTTCACGTTCACGTTCACGTTCACGAAAAACGGCGCCCCTCTCGGAGCGCCGCCTTCGTCGAGCGAAACGCGATCGCGCTCAGCCCTTGGCCTTCTTCACTGCGGTCGTCAGCGCGGGCACCGCGTCGAAGAGATCCGCGACGAGGAAGTAGTCCGCGACCTGCGCGATCGGGGCTTCCTTGTCCTTGTTGATCGCGACGATGACCTTGCTGCCCTTCATGCCGGCGAGGTGCTGGATCGCGCCGCTGATGCCGACCGCGACGTAGAGCTTCGGCGCCACGACCTTGCCGGTCTGACCGACCTGCAGCTCGTTGGGCACGTAGCCCGCGTCGACGGCGGCGCGCGAGGCACCCATCGCCGCGCCGAGCGCGTCGACGAGCGGCTCGAGCACCTTCTCGAAGTTCTCCGCGCTCTTGAGCGAGCGGCCGCCCGAGACGACCACGTCGGCCTCCGAGAGGTCCGGGCGCTCGCTCTGCACGACCTCGATGCCGAGGCTCTGCACGCGGCTGGCCACGTCGGCCTCCACCACGTCGACCTCCTCGGTGTCGCTCGAGCCGCCGCTCTCCGCGGCGGGCTCGAACTCCGACTGGCGGACGGTGACGACCTGGACGTCGGTCGTGACCTTCAGCGTGCCGATCACGTTGCCCGCGTACATCGGGCGCGTGTACACGAGCTCGCCGCCTTCGATCGCGACCTTCGAGATGTCCGAGGCCACGCCCGCGCCGAGCTTGGCGGCGACGCGCGGCATCAGGTCCTTGCCGTACGTGCTCGCGCACGCGACGAGCACGCCGTACTCCTTGCCCACCTCGGCCACGGTCGGCGCGTACGCCTCGCAGCGATAGTCGCCTTCGATGGCGGCGGTGAGGATCTTGCGCGCGCCGAAGCCCGTGACCTCGTCGGCCGCGTCCTCCGCGCCGTCGCCGATCACGAGGACGTCGAACTCGCCGCTCGTGCCTTCGGCCACCGTCTTGGCGAACGCGATGGCGGAGAGCGTCGTCTTACGAATCTTTCCGAGCGAGAGCTCGGCTACGACCAGAACGTCAGTCATCGTTCTCTCTCCGTTTTCAGAGGACCTTCGCCTCGGTCTGAAGCTTCGAAACCAGCTCGTCGACGGTCGCGAGGTACGTCGTGTTGCCGCTGCGACCGGCCGGGAGCTTGAAGCCCACGTACGAGTCGACGCGCTTGGGCTCCACGCCGAGCGCCGCGATCGTGGTCTCGTCGAGCGGCTTCTTGCGGCCGGCCATGATGTTCTTGAGGTTCGAGAGGCGGCTGTTGAGGTCGCCGAGATCGCCGTACTCGAAGCTCGCCGGCGTCACACCGTTCTTCACGGTGCCAGGCTTCAGGATGCGATCGGACACGGTGAGGACCGCGGGGCCGGTGACCTTCAGCGTTTGAACGCCGACGTCGAGCTCACGCTTGATCGTGAGAGTCTTCCCGTCGTCCGCGGTCTCGATGTGGCTGACGTAGTTGAGGATCGGCCAGTCGAGCGTCTCGGCGAGCTTGGTGCCCGCGACGTTCGAGTCGCCGTCGGCCGACTGCTTGCCCATGAGGACGAGGTCGGGCTTCTCCTTCTCGACGATCTTCGCGAGGACCTGCGCGACGACGTGCGAGTCGAGCTCGGCGTCGGTGCCCTCCACGAGGATGCCGCGCTCCGCGCCCTTGCCGAGCGCCTCGCGGATCGTCTCGACGGCCTCCTTGGGCCCGATCGACACGATGACGATCTCACCGACGCGCGTCTTGTCCGCCGCGTTCTCCGTGAGGCGGAGCGCCGTCTCCAGCGCCCACTCGTCGAAGGGGTTCATCACCCACTCGAGGCCGTCGTGCGTGACGGTCGCTCCACTGACCTTGACCTTGTTGGCGTTCGCCGGGTCGGCCACCCGCTTGATCGGTACGAGGATCTTCACCCATGCCTCCGTGGTCTTTGCCCGTCTCCGGGCTTCGCCCGCGCGCTCCGTGAAGCGCCTCGACGACTCGGTTCGGTCGGAAGCGACGACACCCGCGCGCCGCTTCGTGGACAAGCGTCGGCACCTCGCCGGTCGCGGAGGTTGCCGCGAAACCGCGAACGGAGCCGCGGAATGCGGGGCGATCTAGAGGGTGTGACGCGGTGAGTCAAGCCGATGAAGCGCGGTTCAGAAACGCGCCGGACACGAACGGTGGGTCGGTCGCGCCCGCCGCCCACCGGGGAGACCCGGAGGTTTCGAGTTGCACGGGCCTCGCACGAACTTCTCGACCCGGTCGGCGGGGTCAGCCGCCGACCCGGTCGGCGGGGTCAGCCGCCGACTCGGTGAGGCCTCCAGACTGCCGGCGGGAACGCCGCGATCGCGCGCGAAGCAAAAAGTCGTCGACGCGTCGTCTTCGACAGTTCATCATTCGTTCAACTGATGGACGACGAGACGCCCGACTGCGGTCACGACCACGATCACCCGCGCGTCGCGCACGAGGCGCTCGCGCCGCACGTGCTCGAGCGCGCGGCCGCGATCTTTCGCGCCGCCGGGGACCCCGGGCGCCTGCGCATCCTCCACTGCCTGCTCTGCGGCGAGCACTGCGTCTCCGACCTCGCGGACGAGTCGGGCGACGGGCTCTCGACCGTCTCGCAGCGGCTGAAGATCCTGCGCGCGGAGCGGCTCGTGACCCGGCGCCGCGACGGGAAACACATCTTCTACGGCCTCGCCGACGAGCACGTCGCGGAGCTGGTGCGCAGCGCGTTGGATCACGCGCGACACGATCACTGAACGATCACGAACGAGTCCGACCCCCGAAGGAGCAGCGCCATGAGCCACACCCACGACGATCACGACCACGTCCACGGCCCCGGCTGCGGTCACACCGCAGTGAAGCACGGGGATCACGTCGACTACGTGCACGACGGTCACCTGCACCACCCGAGTGATTCCGGCGTGGAAGAGCACACGCTCGAGGTCGACGCCGCGCATCCGGCGGGCTGTGCGCCGCATGCGTGCAGCGCCCACGCGACCGATCACGTGCATGGGCCGGACTGCGGTCACGAGGCGATCCCGCACGGGGATCACGTCGACTACCTCGTCGACGGTCACCTCCACCACCCGCACGGCGATCACTGCGACGACCACGGCGCGGTGAAGACGGTCTGAGAGCGGGCTCCACTTGCCGTAGCTCGTCCGTGGCTCGGCTCGTCGCTCGCTCGTCGCCCGGTTCGAAACCACCGACTCGAGAGTGCGCGTCGCGTTGAGCCCGAGGCGCCGACGCGGTATCGCGCGGCCATGCGTCACGTGTCGATCTTCGCGCTCGTGCTCTCGGTGCTCGCGGGGAGCGTGCTCGGCCTCGCTCAGGACACGCCGGTCCCGGAGGGCAACCGCGCGGACCTGCGCGAGGCTCCGCCGCGGCCCGGGCCAGGCGACGTCGAGGAGCGTGCGCGGGTGTTGCTCGCCGCGATCGTCGCCGACGACCCGGCCCGCGCGATGGACTTCTTCCTGCCGCGCGAGGCGTTCCGCGCGATCAAGGGCATCGCCGATCCGGACGGCCTCTACGACCGCATCGTGCGGCTCTACGAGCGCGACATCCACGCCCTGCACGCGCAGGTGCCGGCGGACGCGGAGCTCGTGCGCTTCGAGTTCTCGCGTCGCCGCGGCTGGGTGGGGCTGCGCGAAGAGTCCAATCGGCTGCCCTATTGGGCGCAGCGCCACAACACGATCGTCTACCGCTCCGGCGGCGAGGAGCGGAGCTTCGAGGTCCGCACGATGATCGCGTGGGACGGACGGTGGTACATCACCCACCTCTCCGAGTTCCGCTGATCGGCTCGCCGCGCGCGTTTCACGAATGTCTCACCGCCGATCCCCATGGGGGCTCGCGGTGGACGATTCGGATCCGTCTCCGAAATCACTCGCGCCCGACGAGCGATTCGCGGCGCGAAGTTATCCACGAAGCGCGCGTCCTCTCGACGGGAGAGACGCGTGAGGATCATTCGTGGTGGACGGAGAGTCCGAGGAAGAGCCCGACCACGGTGGCGCCCATGCGCACGAGCGTGCTCGCGCCCCGCGTGCGCGCGTGACGGAGCTTCGTGTGGTGCGGCGCGAGCGTCTCTTGCCACGCCCGCCGCGCTTCCGGCGCGTACCCGGACATCGCGCCCACGTCGAGGACCAGGCCGACGGCGGTCGACGACGCCTCGAGCACGTCGGCCACCGCCCGCGCCGAGGCGAGGCCCGATTCGCCGTCGAGGTACCCCTCGAAGCAAACCCAAAGCTCCTCCCCCCGTCGCTCCATTCGCCATGCCATCGCGTTCCCCTCTGCGAGCCTACATTCACTCCGTTCGTGACTCACGAAGAGAGCCGCGATCCCCGGACGCGCTCAGAACGCGAGCTGCGCTTGGAGTCGAAGGCGGAATGCGTCGTCGCGGCCGGCGGTGGTGCGGTCGCGGAGCCACGTCGCGTCGGTTTGCCATTTGAGCGAGTGGCCGAAGGCGTAGATCGCGAGGCCGACCGTGCTCTCGTGCAGCGCTTCGACGCGGCCGACGTCGGCGTAGCGCGTGGAGAGGCGCGATTGTTCTTCGGCGGCGGCGCTCGCGATGCGGGCGTCCGCGGTGGCGCGGGCGTCCTCGCGGAGCGCGTCGGAGAAGAGCACCGTCGACCAGCGAGCGGCGAGCTCCACGCGAGGGTGCACGCGGAACGAGGCGTCGAGGAGCACGCCGCCGAGCCCGAGCGCGGTGTGATGATCGAGCCCTTCGTGGAGTGCGAGGTAGCCGATCGCCCAGACGTCGACGTGCTCGGTGTCGAGGTGCGCTTCGAGGGCCATGCGCGCCGCGGGGTCGATCGCGTGCACCGGCCGGAGATCCCACGCGACGCTGATCGCGGTCTGCACGGGCCCGAGCGCGAGCCCGCCGCGGCCCATGAGCTCCGGGTGCGGGACGTCGTACGCGGTCGCGTCACGGAAGCCGCTGCGGGTGGGGGCCTTCTCACCGTACGCGGTGGAGAAGCGGTGGTTCTGCGGGCGCGCGGGGTCGCCGTTGTAGACGCCGAAGGCGTAGCTCGCGCGGCGAACGCCCGTGGGGCCGCTCGGCGCGCCTTCCAGCGTGAGGCCGAGCTGGCGCTCGCCGCCGAACCAGCGGCTCACGATCGGCCAATCGACGAGCACGTGATCGTTGATCGACTGCTGGCGGTACGCCGTGAAGGGGGTCTTGGCGAGACCGACGCGGAGGTGCGCGGCTTCGGAGAGCTCGGCGTCGACGTGCAGATCCAAGAGCTCGGCGCCGCGTGGCATCGCGGAGACGTGGCCGCGCAGCGCGACGCGACCGTCGAGGAAGAGCGCACGGACGTCGACCCGGAGGCGGCGGAAGTCGACGAAGCCGTCGGTGTCTCCGTCGCGGGTCTCGATCTCGGAGGTGAGCTGCGCGAGGCCGCCGACGCGGAGCTGGGAGGGACCGACGTCGACGCGGAGGGGGGCGAGACGGTCGGGGATGGTGGGGACGGTGACGGTGTCGGAGTCGGAGGCGGATTCGGAAACCGCGACCGCGTCGGTGTCCGAGACGGTGACGGAGTCCGAGACGGTGACGGAGTCGGACGCGGCAGGAGCGGATTCCGGATGGGCGGCTTCGGGCTCCGAGATCGAATCCGAGTCGGGGCCGGGCTCCGAGACCGAATCTTCGCTGGAGCGGGGGCTCGCGTCGGCGGACTCGACGGATTGAGCGTACGCCGGAGCGGCGAGCAAGGTGGCCGCGAAAGCGAGAGAGAGCGCGGGTCGCATGGGAACCTCTCGAAGATGAGATCTCGAAGGATCAGCGGGCGGGGCGGACTTCGGTGACGCGCGGGGCGTCGCCTTCGAAGCGGACCTCGAAGATCGGCAGTCGCGCGGCGAGGTGGCCGAGGGTCTGCGCGAGCTGACGTTCGGCGAGGGTCGCGATCGCCTCGTCGAAGCGCTCGATCGGCACGTCGCGCAGCGAAGCGAGCTGTCCACGCAGGAACTCCGCGTGCTGCCGGCGCACGAAGGCCGAGACCTGCGGGTGATTCACGAACACCGAGTGCCCCGCGATGCGTGGCGGGATCGCGGGCACGTTGGTGAAGGGATGCACGCGGTCCGGCATCACCACGTTCACCACCGCTTCTTCGTGGTGGTCGCCGTGCAGGACCACGAAGTCGAAGAGCTCGGGCTCGCTCCAGAGCAGACGGAACACCACGCGACCGAGCGCGCGCGCGAGCTCCGGACGCACGCCGTAGTCTTCCGAGTGCGTCATCAACAGGCGCAGGTGTCCGCAGCCGACGTTCGCGGGATCGAGGAGGTGCTCGAGCAAGGGCTCGCGCAGCTCGGTCGGCGGATGCAGGAGCAGCTCGCCGAGCGCTTCGCCTTCGAGGTCGCGGTCCGAAAAACGAGGATCG
>JALOQC010000435.1 GCA_025453555.1 Myxococcota bacterium
CGAAGCGAGCGCACGGAACGAATGCGACGGACTAAAAACGACCGCGGTGGGGGGGAACACACCGCGGTCGCTAGGGAGGCGGACGCCGGAAAAAGGGGGGGGACGTTCCGGCGTCCGTGGCCTCGCATACCTCCGTGAAGCGAGGTTCGTGCCAACCGAATTCATCAATGTTTTCTGCAAACACCGCCCATGGCGAGGTGCATTCGCGAAAAGGGCATTGCAACTCTGCACGATCGAAGGGCCGACCACGAATCCTGGACCACCATGAACTTGACGTCGAGTTCAGTTTGTGGCAGAGAATGCGTGTGCCCGAAGTCGCCCGCGAGCCCAAGCAAGAGCGTGCCCGCCGCACCCGCGACGCGTTGTTGCGGGCCGCGCAGCTCGAGCTCTCCGCGCGGGGGTACCAAGGGGCCACGGCCAAGACCATCGCCGAGTCCGCCGGCGTCGCGACGGGCTCCTTCTACCAATACTTCGCCGACAAGGACGCCGTCTTGCGCGAGCTGGCCGAGGTCCGCTTCGCGCGCATCGCCGAGCTCTCGCTCGCCGCGCTGGAGGTCGACGAGCGCTCCCCCAGCGAGCCCGCCGTCGAGGCCGCCGTGCGCATGCGGCGCGTGGTCGAGCTGGTGGTCGCGTACCACCGCGAAGATCCGGGTCTCCACGCGGTGCTCGCGGAACGCCGACACCACGACGCCGCGCTCGACACCATGACGCTGCGTGCCGAGCGCGCGCTGCTCTCACGGATCGTCGCCCTCCTCGCGCGTTGGAAGCACCCCGGCGACCACGAGGCGGTCGCGTTCGTGCTCTTCCAGCTCGTCGAAGGCGCCGTGCACGCGCACTGCCTCGGCCACGCGATGGTGGACGACGAGCGCTTCACGCGCGCGCTGGTGGACGCCCTCGTCCGCATCGCGCTCGTGACCCCCTCGGCGTGACGCGAGTCGCACGCCTCCCGCCGACCCATCCGACCACGACGTCCCCGACCCGGAGAAGCCCATGTCCAAAATCGAAGAGCTCATCGAGAACTACAAGCGCGACCACCAGCACCCCGTGAACAAGGCGCTGCACATGGTCGGCATCCCGATGATCGTGACCTCGTTGCCGCTGATCTTCTTCGTGCCGCCGATCGGCATCGCGCTCTTCGTGCTCGGCTGGATCCTCCAGTTCGTCGGGCACGCGTTCGAGGGCAAGCCGCCCAGCTTCTTCCGAGATCCGACGTTCCTCCTCATCGGCCCGACCTGGTACGCGAAGCGGATCTTCGCGAAGCTCACCGGTCGGACCTTCGACGAACCGGCGCCCGCCGCCGCCGAGCCGCACGCGACCGAAACGACCGTCCACGCGTGATCGCGAAGTGTGTGGCCTCGCGGCGCACGCCACGCCAACTGGACCCCTGAGCACCATCGTGACCACGATCCGCGGCGTGCGGACCGCGCTCGTGGTCATGATGACGCGGTGATCACCAGCCGGATCGCGTCGCGCACGACGTCGCGCAGGCGCTCGGTCAGCACCTCGACCGGCAACGGGCGATTCTCCGGCAGCGCGATCACCGCGAGCGCGTCGTCGAGCAGGCCCGGATCGCTCCCGGTCGGATCCGCGAAGCTCCTCGCGATGCGACGCGCTTCCGGGAGGTCGGGCCCGCTGGCGGCCGCGAGCATGCGGAGGCGCAAACCCACCGTCTGCTTCGCGGCGTGATCGTCGATCGCGCGGTACGCGTCGCTCGGTTCGCCCGCCGCGAGGGCTTCGAGCGCGACGAGCGGCGCCTCGTCGTCGGAGGGCACGAGCGTGGTGCGCACGCGTGACGGCTCCTCCACCGAGTCACGCTCGCCCCCTTGGAGAGCCGACGCCGCCCGCGCGAGCCGGTCGAGCCGCGCTCCTTGCTCGACGCCGAGGTGGGCGGCGCGCGCGGCGAGCGCCGATGCCGATCGAAATCGCGTCGTCGCGAGGCACGCCGCCGCGAGCGCGACGTCGTCATGCAGGTGGGCGGCCGCGCGGAGCAAGCTCGCCCCGCGCAGATCCATCACGAGCATCGCGACCGCATCGACGCTGCGTCGACAGGTCATGAGGTGGCCCTCCGCCTTCGCGCGCGCGCTGCCTCGCAACGAGCCGTCGACGAACGCGGCGAGCTGCGCGGCGTCTTGCAGCGGGCCGGGGGTCCACCCCACGCGTTCGAGCAACGTGCGCTCGCGGAGCCGCCGCCAGCTCGCCTCCACCAGCGAGCGCATCCGGCGAAACGCGCCGTCGTCTTCCGTGCGAAGCGCGACGTCCACGCGCGCCGGCACCGTGACCGCGTCGAGCAACACCGACCACGCGGGGGTGGCGTCCGGACCTCCGTGGGCTTTCGCGAGCCGCGCCGCGAGCTGCTCGAGATCCTCCCGCACCGCCGTGCGAGGCTGGCCGAGGGTGGCTGCGATCTCACCCAGCCCGAGCCCCCGCTGGCGTAGCCGCACCATCGCGCCCGCGCGTGGCTCCAAGCGTGCGAGCACCCCTTCGAGCTTCGTGGCGCCGCCGTCGGCGACCGTCGAATCGCGCGCGAGGTGGATGGGCGTCGGTAGGTGCGCCATCAGAGGCGCCGCCGGGGTCTCGTCCTCGATGTGGCGCTCGGCCTCCTGGCGCGCGAGCACCGCGAGGTAGGGCGCGAGGCGACCCCCGTTCCACAAGCGGAGGATCGAGGCGTCGTTGCGCGCGACGCGGTCCCACACCCGCTCGTCGATGGTCGGGAGCTCGTCGAGCACCGCTTCGGTGGCCCGGCGCTCGTCGAGCACCCGAACCACCACGCTGCGGACGAGGAGGGCGTGCCGACGACGAACCTCCACCCACGCACCCTCGTCGCCTTCGACGACCCTCGCGACGAGCGACCCGTCGTCCAAGCTGGCGTGCTCGTTCACGCCTCATGTTCACCAACCCGGACCGTGCAGGTCAACGCGGGCCCACCGGACATCGCGGTGCGCGGGCGCCGCGAACGGACGTCTCTGGAGCCGGCCGAAGCTGTGCGTTCCGATCGGCGCCCCGACCGGCGCGTCCACGTGAGCCGCTCGCGAAGCGTCCGGCTCGCGTTGACACCGTGTGCACGCGCTCCGTACCTTCGGGCCCTCGCGATGGTCGAAAGAATCGGCAATTGCCGCGTCGTCGGTGAGATCGGCAGCGGCGGCATGGCGGTGGTCTACAAGGCCGTCCAGGAGCCGCTCGGTCGCACCGTGGCGATCAAGGCGCTCAAGCCGTCGATCGCGATGGACAGCCAGTTCGCCAAGCGCTTCGAGCGCGAGGCGCACTTCATGGCCTCGCTGCAGCACGAGAACATCCTCCACGTCATCGACTTCGTGAAGGACGGCCGCTCCATGTACATCATCATGGAGTACGTGCAGGGGATCGACCTGTACGACCTCCTGGAGCACAGCGAGAAGCTCCCGCCCGAGGTGGCCGCGATCATCGCGTTGCAGGTTTGTCGAGCCCTCGATTACGCACACTTTCGCGGAATCATTCACCGCGACATCAAGCCGGCCAACATCATGATCTCGCGTCAGGGCGAGGTGAAGTTGATGGACTTCGGCATCGCGCGCGACGAGTCGCTTTCGGATTTGACCGAGACGGGCACGGGGCTCGGAACTCCGAGCTACATGAGTCCCGAGCAGATCCTCGGCGACAAGCTCGATTTCCGCAGCGACCTGTTCTCGGTGGGCATCGTGCTCTACCAGATGTGCACGGGGCAGAAGCCCTTCGTGGAGGACGAATCGCGCACGGTGATGCAGAAGATCCGACTGGATCGCTACACGCCTCCGCGAAAATTGAACCCTGCCGTGCCGCGGCAACTGGAGCGGATCCTCGGGCGTTGCATGGAGAAGATGCCCGCGAATCGTTACCCGACGACGCAGGCGCTCATCGACGATTTGATGGAGTTCCTCGCGCCGCGGGTGCCGATGAACTACTCCGCGCGCCTCGTGCTCTTCCTGCGCGACGTCGGCGTGCTCACCGATCGCGAGGCGGACGAGCTGCTCGCGGCGGGCGCGCCTCGAAACGTGCGACGCGGGTCGAAGGATCGCACCCTGCTCCGCCACGTGAGCGCGGTGGGCGGGCTGCTCTTCGCGGGTCTCGTCGGCGGTGGCTTCGCGATCCAGTCGGCGGCAGGGCGCTTCGACGAGGACTCGGTCGACTTCACGAGCGGCAGCGACGCGCTCTCGCCCGCCCGCGCGGGGTATCTGCGCGTGGTGGTCGATCCCTGGGCGGAGGTGTCGATCGACGGACAGAAGGTCGCGACCACCCCGATCGCGCGCGCGATCGCGCTCAGCCCGGGGGTTCACTACGTGAAGCTGAGCAACCCCTACCACCGAGAGCACCAGCAGCGGGTCCGCATCCGGACCGGCGAGACCGAGCTGGTGGAGGTGGAGCTCCAGCCGCTGCACGTGCTCGACGAGGGGGCGACACCGTGATCGTGGGCGCCGAGCGCGTGGGCGCCGTGAGCGTGGGCGCCGTGAGCGTGGGCGCCGTGAGCGTGGGCGCCGTGAGCGTGGGCGCCGTGAGCGTGGGCGCCGTGAGCGTGGGCGGCGCGGCTCGATCGTCAGGCGAACGACGTGTCGCGACGCCGTTCGAAGCTCGGCTCCCTGGTCGGTCTCGCGCTGCTCGTGCTCGGCACGCTGACGTCGACGGCCTCCGCGAACCGGGGGTTCCAGCACGTGGTACGCGAAGGCGAGACGCTCGCCTCGATCGCGGAGCGCTACTACGGCGATCCCCGTCGAGAAGCGGCGCTGGTCGCGGAGAACGGGCTCACCGCGCAAGGAGGCTCGCCGATCGTGGTGGGCTTGCGGCTCCAGATCCCGTTCGTCGCGTTCCACAACGTCCGCGCGGGGGAGACGTGGCAGGAGCTCGCGACCCGGTTCTTCGGCGACGCCCGACGCGCGTTCGCGCTCGTGGAAGCGAACCACGGCGTGCTCACCGAGCAGCCGGCGGAAGGCACGCAGCTCCTCATCCCGTATCCGCTCCGCGTGGTGGCCGGTCAGCGCGACACGGCCACCAGCGTCGCGCGCCTCTACTACGGGCCGAGCACCGAGGCGTTGCGGCGCCTCCGACGCTTCAACGACTTGCGAACGAACCGACTGAACCGCGGGCAGATCGTGTTGGTGCCGCTGACGGATCTCGTGCTGAGCGAAGAGGGGCGCAACATCATCGCGGAGCAGACGGGGGCGCCGCCTCCCGCCGGCGAAGTCCGGGCGCTCCAAGCACGAATCGACGAAGAGCTCCCCGCGCTCGGAGAGCACGTGCGACGCGGCCGCTTCACGGAGACGGTCGCGCTCGGCAATCGGTTGCTCGGCGCGCGTCAGCTCACGGGCAATCAGATCGTGACCATCCAGCGCCACCTCGGGACGGCCTACGTCGCGCTCGGTCGCGAGGACCTCGCGGTGTCGGCGTTTCGTGCGGCGCTGCAGCGTCAGCCCGACATGCAGCTCGACACCGTGCGCACCTCGCCGCGCGTGATGCAGGCCTTCGAGCGCGCCCGCGACGAGCTCCGAGAAGCCGTACAGCCGGGTCCGAGCGCGACCGACGCGGGTGTTCCGGACGCCGGCGTGAGCCCCTGAGCTTCGACGTGTCGTGAGCTGAACGACGCGCCGTGGCTTTCGACACGGTCGAGCACGTCTCCAGGGGTCGGGGCACTCGAGCGTGCCACCGCGCGCGGGACGCCTCGCTACGGGAAGGTCGCGACGAAGGTCGTCGTGGCAGTGCGGCTCCTCGTGGACGCACGTTCCTTTCGCTCGGCGCCGCTCAGGCATGCTCCCAGCGGATTCGCTCCCCGCTTCCTCCCAACGGTCGGTCGCCCTTACGCCGTTGCGGTTCACTTCGCTCGGGATGACCTCCTCGGACTACCGGCAAGACCGCGCCCATGCGGCGCGCCACGAAAAAACCCCGCCGAAGCGGGGTCGTTTCTCGTCTCGTCGGCGTGTTCAACGAACGCGGAACGGGAAGTTCACGTTGAAGGTCGGGCGCGAGAAGGGCTGCACCTGAGCGCTGCGCACGCCGCGAGCGACGCACGACTGCACGGCCGGGGGCACGCCCGTGACGTTCACGCCGCTCACGCGACCCGAGCTCGCGAAGGTGATCGCGGCGTTCGCGACGCCCGCCGTGCCGCCGCCGCAGCTCTCGACTCGCGCGGACACCGAACGAAGCGCGCGACCCACGTCGTCGCGGTTCGGCTGTTCGGGCAGGTTGCTCATCGCCGGCGCCGACTCCATCGATGCGGCCATGGGGCTGCCGCCGCCGAGCGCGCGGTCGAGCAGGTCGTCGATGTTCCCGCCGCCCATCGCGGTGGTCATCGCGGCGGGGGCTTCTTCCATCGCGGTCGCGCGGGCGGGCGCCGACTCCATCGAGCTCGTGCTCGACGGGCGCTCGCGCCGCGACGTCGAACCGCTGCGCTCGCGCCGCTCGTCTTCCGTCTCCGCTGCTTCCTCGGTCATGGCGGCCGGCGTCGCCGGGGTCGCTGGCGTGCCTGCGGCCGGGACCGCCGGAACCGCCGGGGCGACTCCTGCCGCCGCCGGAACCGCGGGCGTCGCGGCGTTCGGGTTCGCGAGCTCACCCCCCGCCGCGTTCGGCGCCGCCCCCGCCACGGCGGCGACCGGCTCGGGCTCCTTCGAGAGGATCACGACCAGCGCCGCGAGCAGGCCGATCACCGCGATGCCGGCGACCGAGAGCCCGATGATCAGGCCCTTGTTGTTCTTCTCCGGCTCGGGCGCGGCCGGCGCGAGCACCGGCGCACCGAGGGACGAGCCGAGACCGCCCGAGCCGCCGATCGCGAGCAGATCGTCGGGCATCGCGTCGCTCTTCTTCGCGCTGCTGCCGCCCGACGTGGGGGCCGCGGTCGCGCTCGCGAGCGCGCGGATGTCGATGAGACCCGAGCCCTCACCGGTGGCGTGACCCGCCTTGGCCGCGGGAGCCGCCGCCGCCTTCGGGCCCGACGACGCGGCCGGGGCACCGCTCGGTCCACCGGTCGCGAGGGCCTGAAGGTTCGAGAGCGAGAAGAGCACCGAGTTCTCGTTGCGCTGGCCCGTCATCGAGGCCTGCTCCTGCGACACGCGCGGGCTCGGGGCCGAGGCCACCACTCCGTCGTCGTCGGCCGGGCCTCCGAAGGGGCTGCTCGCCGGATCCGACTGCGCGAAGAGGTCGGCGCCCGCGTCGGCGCTCGCGCGTGCGGCTTGCGGAGCCGGCGCGGCGAACGCGCTGTCTCCCCCGAAGCCACCGCCGCCGCCCGCGAAGGGATCGGCGCCGAACGCCGCGTCCCCCCCCTGCTCGGCGTCGTCGCCGCTGATCGCAGTGACGAGCTCGGGGATGTCCCGCGCGGGCTTCCAGCCGTCGAAGCCTTCCTTCCAGACGTAGACTTCCCAGTCGATCTGGCCGGCGGTCATCATCTCGCCGAGCTGCTGCGGCGAGAACGGCCCCTGTTGGTCGCCTTCGACCACCACGTGCCACACCGCCTCGCCGCCGTAATCGAAGCCAGCGGAGGTTGCGGCGTCGTCCGCGGCGGCGGACTGGTCCCCACGGACCACGATGACGTGAGTGCACTTCTTACAGCGGATCTTGAAGACCTTGCCGGCGACCTTTTCGTCGGCGATCGAGTACTTGGCTCCGCAGTTGTCACAAACGATCTTCATGGAGGGTGTGCCCTTCGAGTCTACGGGACGGCCCGTTTTCGCAAGCGGTTCGCGATGATAGTCGTGCGCACGCGAGCGGATCAACACTTCGCTGGTCGCGTCGGGTGCGTGCTTCGACCGTTGCCCCCACTGACACGACGTCGCGCATGGAATTGGGGCAGGCACGGATCTTTTTTCGTCGGGTGGAGCCCGGACGTGGGACGCGAAGGCCGCGCCCGGCGATGGCGTAACGGAACGCCGCGGTCGCTGCTCGTTCGGAAAAGACCCCCTCCGTTCGACGATGAACGCCTCGCGAGCGGACTCCGGGTACCCTCTCGGGATGTGGTTCCTCGTCGGCGGCGCGCTGGTCGCGGCCAAACGTGCGATGCGGAGCAAAGCACGCCACGTTCGCTGCACCCGATGTGGTCGGCTGGTGCTCGAGCGGCCGCACGTGAAGCGTTGCCCGCGTTGCTACGAGACGTTGCCCGCCGCGCGTGGGAAGTGACGACGATGCGAAGTCGGTCGCGCTGACCGCGGTGTCGGGTCTCGACGCGGAGCGAAGCGACCGCCGTCAGCGACGCCACTGACGCTTGAAGCTCTTCGCGTGTGGCATCCCGCTCGCGTCCACCGCGTCGAAGAACGCGTCGAGATCGAACGCGACCTCCCGCAGCTCGATCGCGATGCGCTCCCCGAGCGTGATCACGCCGCACTCCGCCCACGGCAACACCACGGGCGGCTTGCCCGCGGTCGGGAGCTTCGCGAACGGCGTCGAGGTGCTCCCGACGTTGACGAAATAGCGACCGTCGAGGCGGCGGATCGTCTGCACGTGGGTGTGCCCACACACCATCACGTCGAAGGGCTCGACACACCACGCGCGCAGCGTTTCTTCCGGAGTCTCCGCGTAGAGCCCTTCGGTGAGCGCGCGGGGCGAGGCGTGCACCGCGAGCAGCCGGTGACCGTTCGCTTCGACGCGCAGCGCTTCCGGCAAGCCCGCGAGCCACGCGCGTCTCTCGTCGTCGAGCACGTGCTCGGTCCAACGCTCGATGTCGTCGAGGAAGGGGAGCTCGGGATACTCGTCGATCGTGTCGTGGTTCCCACGCACGCAACGGATCCCACGCTCACGCAAGAGATCGATCACCGCCGCAGGCTCCGGCCCGAGGTCCACGATGTCGCCGAGGCAGATCACCTCGTCGACGTCGTGCAGCACGGCGAGCGCCGCACGCAGCGCGTGCAAGTTGCCGTGGATGTCGGTGACGAAGCCGAGGCGCATGTCGATTCGCGGGAGGAGAGGAGGACGACGAACGGTCGAGCGAAGGCTCGTGGGAGAGAGCCCCTAGGGCTGCATGCTCGGAGGGGAAGGGCGCGAGAGCCCCGAAGAGACGGACCCTACCAAGGGATGGCCGAAGATGCGCAGAACCTGCGGGCATCGGAGGTCACGTGACGCGGCCTCCCGAGAAGAGGAAGAGGAGCGCACCACCGAACATCGCGATCGACGCGCACCACGCCGCGAAGGCCAAGCCGCGGATCGATCGGCTCGCGCGGACACGGCGCACGAGGAGCACCGTCGCGTTGGCCCAGAGCACCGCGACGAGGGCCACCACCGGGCGCAACCCCGGGCCGAGGAACGAGTGGACCTTCGTGTCGATCACCATCGCGGCGATCGTCACCAGCGCCACGAAGAGCGAGTGCTTCGCCGCGCGATCGCATGCCGCCGCTTCGTCCGCGGGCAGCGACGCGAAACGAGGCTCGAGCCGACGCTGCACGAGGAGCGAGGCCGTCACGCCGCCGAGCGCGAGCGCCGCACCGATCACGATGCCGGGATTCACGAGGGGCGTTCTACGACGGATTCGGCGAGGGCTTCCTCGCGATTCGCGCGACGACGCATCGCGTCGAAGCCGCGGGCTCGTGGTCGCGCTCACGGCGCGGGGGCACGCGCGCGGCGTGGGCCTGTTGCGCCGCCGCTCCACGCTCTACAGTCCGCGCCTCATGACCTCGCGATACCAAGCGCCCTTCGCCGAGACCGGCCCTGCGCCCATCGACCCCGAGATCGCCCGCAAGCTGCTCGACGTGGCGCTCGCGCAGGGCGGCGACTACGCGGACCTCTTCTTCGAGTACGCGGCGAGCGGCAGCTACGCGTACGACGAAGGCATCCTCAAGAGCGCCGGACGCTTCGTCACGATGGGCCTCGGGGTCCGCGTGATGAAGGGGGACGCGACGGGCTACGCGTACGTCGAGGATCTGGATCTCGACGCGATGAAGCATGCCGCGCGCACGGCGGGGCAGATCGCGGCGGGCGGCAAGCCGATTGCGCCGCAGGCGATCACGCGCAAGAGCCCCGCGGACCGGTACCCGATCGGGCACCTCTCGATGGACGTGGACGGCGTCGTGAAGCGCGAGCTCCTCGAGCGCGCGGATCGCGCGGCGCGGGCGGCCGATCCGCGCATCACGAAGGTCGACGCGAGCTTGTCGGAGGAGCTGCGCGAGATC
>JALOQC010000436.1 GCA_025453555.1 Myxococcota bacterium
GCCGCCGACGGTGCTGTCGCGTCGGCGGGGTCAGCCGCCGACGGTGCTGTCGCGTCGGCGGGGTCAGCCGCCGACGGTGCGGTCTACCTGCAGCCCACCGCGCGCGGCGTGCCCTTCGGCTACCTGAACCCGGCGCTGCGCGGGCAGGACGCGTTGGTGCTCACCGCCTCGTCGCGTGACGGTGTGCAGCGCGTCGAGCTGCCCGCGAGCCTCGGCCCCGCGGACTCCGTGCTGAGCGACTCGCGACGCGTCGAGATCACGGCGCGCGTCGCGCGCGACGGCGGTGCGGAGGTGGAGATCGTCGAGACCTTCCGCGGCGTGGAGGCGATCGGCTGGCGCAACGATCTCGAGAGCATCCCCGACGCGGTGCTCGAGCAGCGCTTCGAGGAGGCGTACGTCGGTCGCTTGCTCTCGGGTGCGCGACTCGAGTCGCTCCGCATCACGGGCCGCGACGAGCCGAACGAGCCTTTCGTGCTGCGCTACGTCGCGCGGGTGCCCGCGCTCGCGCGACGTCAGGGCGGCGCGCTGGTGCTCTCGGGTCTCTTCCCGACCGCGCTCGGTCCTCGCTTCGCACGCCTCGACGAGCGCACGACCGCGCAGGTGGTCGGTCCGCCGATCCACCTCGACGTGGTGCTGCGCGTGACCACCGAAGACGGCGCGCCCTCGGTGCGCCTGCCCCCGGTGAGCCTCGAGCACGGTGGCGCGAAGCTCACCACGTCCTCGCGCGAGGAGAACGGCTTCCTGGTGGTCGAGCGCCACCTCGAGGTCCCGATGATGCGTGTGTCGGCGCAGGACTACGCGGCGTTCGCGGCGTTCTGTCGCGCGGTCGACGAAGCGGAGCAGCGCGAGATTCCGCTGCGCTGATGGCCCAGCGCAGCGCGAGATCCCGCTGCGCTGATCGCGCAGCGAGCCGATCGTACGGCTCCGCTTTCGACCCCCGGCGCGAAAGGTGTACACCTCGCGCGCCATGGGCCTGCCGCTCCTCGACACCACGCATCGGTGGGTTCACGTCGCGATCTTCCCGAACACCGCGAACCTCGACGAGATCCGCACGTACTACCGCGAGCTGCGCGAGGCGCTCGAGCGACCGGGACCACCGATCTGGTTCCTGGTCGATCTCGGCGGCATCGACGTGACCAAGACCACCGCGGTCCAACGCAAAGCCGCCGCGGAGGAGTACGACAAGCTCGCGTCGCTCTTCGAGAGCCGCGTCGCGGGCGAGGCGTTCGTGATCCCCAACCCGCTCGTGCGTGGCGCGTACGTCGCGTTCTGGTGGATCTCGCAGCGCGAGAAGGGTGTCGAGCGCGAGTCCTTCGCGACCGAAGCCAAGGCCCGCGCCTGGATCGAGACGCGCGCCGGACGTTCGCTGGAGGGCGTGCCGACGTTCGCCGAAGTCCGTCGTCGCGCACCGTGAAGGCGGCGGGGCGCGATCGGTCGCGGTCACTCCCGCCCTCCGACCCACGCGTCCAACCACCCTCGCCGACGCGATTGCGGCTCGAAGGTCGGCGCCTCTGCGATCACCACGATCCGCGCACCAAGCGTGAGGTCCCAGGCTTGAGGCGCCGCACGCGGCCGTTGCAGCCTCTCGCTCGGTGGTCCTTGGAAAGGTGGTCGTATGAGAACGAGAGCTTGGCTTCTGGGCTTCGCGGGGCTCCTCGCGTGTGGTGAGTCGAGCGAGCTGATGCCGGACGGCGCGGTCGCGGATGGCTCGACCGACGTCGACGGCGGCACGATCGATCGCGACGGTGGATCCCCGTGCGGCGTGCTCGGGGCGGCGTGCTGCGACGGCGTGTGCAATGGCTCGCTCGACTGCGTGGAGGACGTGTGCACCGCCCGCGACGGGGGCGCGGCGGTCGATGCGGGTCCCGTCTGCGGTGGACCGGGCGAGCCGTGCTGCGACGACGGCGGGTGCGACGACGGGCTCGGCTGCGGGCCCAGCGGCACGTGCGTCGTGCCCCCGGGCTGCGGCGCGCTCGGCGAGGCGTGCTGCGACGACGGAAGCTGCACCGCCGGTGCGTGCGACGAAGGTGTGTGCGTCGCGTGCGGCGCGCCGGGTGAGGCGTGTTGTCCGTCGAGCACCTGCGACGGTGGTGGCTGCTGCGTCGACGGCACCTGCACCGGCGCCGGCTCCGAGTGCCCCGACGTCGGCGGCACCTGCGAGGCCGGGAGCTGCGGCGACTGCGGCGGCGCGGGGCAGTCGTGCTGCGACGGCGACTTCTGCACCGCGAGCGGTGTGATCTGCGGCGGCGCGGACGTGTGTGTCGCGTGCGGCGGCGCGGGCGAGAGCTGCTGCGAGGACGACGCGTGCGACGGAGGCTTCGTGTGCGGCGCGGGCGACGTGTGTCGCGTGTGCGGCGGCGCGGGCCAGGCGTGCTGCGCGGGCGACACCTGCGGGGACGGGCTCGCGTGCGGCGGCGACGATCTCTGCGTGCCCTGCGGCGGCGAAGGCGAAGCGTGCTGTCCGGGCGCGGAGGCGTGCGACGCGGGCTGCTGCGATCCGGGCAGCGACTCGTGTGTCGCGGTCGGCGAGGACTGCGGCCTCGGCACCTGCGGCGCGGGTGGCGAGTGCAGCGTCTGCGGTCAACCCGGTATCGCGTGCTGTCCGGGCGAGGAGTGCGGTGGCGGCGGCTGCTGCGACGCCGGGTTCTGCGTGGCGTCGGGCGAGCTCGTGACGGGCGGCGCGCTCTGCCTCGCCGGGACGACGACCGAGGAGTGCGGCGACGCGGGCGAGGTCTGCTGCGACGGCGGCTGCAACGACGGCTGCTGCGTGCGCGGACGCTGCGTGGCGGAGGGCAGCATGTGCGGCACCGTCACCACCTGCACCGACGGCTCGTGCGTGGGCGGGATGATCAACTGCGGCAACGAAGGCCAGGCGTGCTGTCCGGCCGGCGCGGGCAGCCCCGCGTTCTGCACGGTGGCGGGCACGGTCTGCCAAGGCGGCGGCTTCGGCGGGCCCACGCAGTGCGTGGCGTGCGGCGGACCGGGCGAGGCGTGCTGCGACGGCCAGGCGTGCGACGGCGGCGGCTGCTGCGTCGACGGACTCTGCGTGGGCGAGGGCGACGCGTGCGGCGACGAAGAAGACGGCACCTGCTCGGACGGCGGCTGCGAGGACGGCGCGTGCGGTCGCATCGGCGACGACTGCTGCGACGGCGACATCGGCTGCAGCGCGCCCTTCGCGGTGTGCGGCGGCGACTTCTGCGTCGCGTGCGGCGGCCTCGATCAGCCGTGCTGCGGCACGGAGTGTGGCGAGCCGTACTTCTGTGCGTTCGTGGGGGGTGGACGACGCTCCTGCCGTCTGCCGATGTCGGGCCCCTGAGGCTCGGAGCCGGTGAGCACGAACGAACGCCGTCCTCTCGGGCGGCGTTCCTTCGTCCGTCGGCCGTCTTCCGGGCGGCGTTTCTTCGTCCGTCGTCCGTCTCCCTCTCGGAGCCCTCGCCAACCCGCGACGCCTCTCTGCTAGGCTCGCGCCGCCATGACCGACTTCGGCTTCACGAAGCTGCTCCCCCTCGGAGAAGACGACACGCCCTACCGCCTGCTCACCGCCGACGGCGTCTCGACGATCGAGGCCGCGGGCCGGACGTTCTTGCAGGTCGCGCCCGAGGCGCTCACGCAGCTCACGTTCACCGCGATGCGCGACATCGCGCACCTGCTCCGGCCGGGGCACCTCGCGCAGCTCCGCAAGATCTTGGGCGACCCCGAGGCCTCCCCGAACGACAAGTTCGTCGCGATCGATCTGCTGAAGAACGCGAACATCGCGGCCGGCGGCGTGCTCCCGATGTGCCAGGACACCGGCACCGCGATCGTGATGGGCAAGCGCGGCGAGCGTGTGCTCACGGGTGGCGGCGACGAGAAGGCGATCGCCAAGGGCGTGCTGAACGCCTACCGCGAGCTGAACTTGCGTTATTCTCAGCTCGCGCCGCTCGACATGTACCGGGAGAAGAACACCGGCAACAACTTGCCCGCGCAGATCGAGATCTTCGCCGAAGACGGGGACGAGTATCGTTTCCTCTTCATGGCGAAGGGCGGAGGATCGGCGAACAAGAGCTACCTCTATCAGGAGACGAAAGCGCTCTTGAACCCCTCGTCGCTGATGAGCTTCCTCGACGAGAAGATCCGCACCCTCGGCACCGCGGCGTGCCCGCCTTACCACCTCGCGATCGTGGTCGGAGGCACCAGCGCCGAGCATGCGCTCAAGACCGCCAAGCTCGCCTCCGCGCGCTACCTCGACTCGCTGCCGACCGCGGGAAGCGAGCTCGGGCACGGCTTCCGAGACCTGGAGCTCGAAGCCGCGGTCTGGAAGCTCACCCAGGACATGGGCATCGGCGCGCAGTTCGGCGGCAAGTACTTCTGCCACGACGTGCGCGTGATCCGCTTGCCCCGCCACGGCGCGAGCTGCCCGGTCGCGATCGCGGTGTCCTGCAGCGCCGATCGCCAAGCCAAGGCGAAGATCACGCGCGAGGGCGTCTTCCTCGAGGCGCTGGAGACCGACCCCGCGAAGTACCTCCCGCACCCCGGCGACTCGGAGCTCGGGGACGAGGTCGTGAAGATCGATCTGTCGCGCCCGATGAGCGAGATCCGCGCGGAGCTGTCGAAGTACCCGATCAAGACGCGCCTCTCGCTCACCGGCACCCTGGTGGTCGCGCGCGACATCGCCCACGCGAAGCTCAAGGAGCTGCTCGACGCGGGCGAGCCGCTCCCGCAGTACTTCAAGGATCATTGCGTGTACTACGCGGGTCCCGCGAAGACTCCGACCGGCTACGCGTCCGGTTCCTTCGGCCCGACCACCGCGGGACGCATGGACGCCTACGTGGATCTCTTCCAGGCGAACGGCGGCAGCATGGTGATGCTCGCGAAGGGCAACCGGAGCCGTGCGGTCACCGAAGCGTGCAAGAAGCACGGCGGCTTCTATCTCGGGAGCATCGGTGGTCCGGCCGCACGTCTCGCGCAGGACTGCATCAAGAAGGTCGAGGTGCTCGCCTTCCCCGAGCTCGGCATGGAGGCGGTCTGGAAGATCGAGGTGGTCGACTTCCCGGCCTTCGTCGTGGTGGACGACAAGGGCAACGACTTCTTCGCGGGGATCGGGGGCGGCAGCAAGAAGCTGCCGATCGCGACGTGATTTCCGCGCCCTACGCCGCGTTCGCCGCGAGCGTCTTGCTCGTCGGGACGCTCCTCGGTTGCGGGAGCGGCGAGAGCTCCGCGAGCGAAGAGAGCTCGGGCGCCGACGTCGAGGTCGGCGAGTGCGACGAGGCGCGCGCGTGCGACACCGGCGAGGTGTGTCGCTCGCCCGAGCAGCACGCGTGGAACCGTTGCGACGAACGGAGTCGCGCGCGCTGCGAGAGCGGCGAGGTCGGAGACGACTGCGGCAACTGCTTCGGGAGCTGCCTCGGCGACGCAGACTGCGGCGAAGGCAAACGCTGCAACGGTGCGTACTGCGAGTCGCCGCGGCGGTGCTTCGCGCAGTAGCACGGGTCGCGCGTCGAGAGGTGGACGTTGACGTTGACGTGTCGTTGACGTGGTCGTGAACGGCGACGGCGACGGCGAGGGTCGCCGCCAAGACCACCGTTCACGTTCACGACCACGTTCACGATCCGTGAGAAGAAAGGCCCGTCGAGGATCGACGCCTCGTCAGGCGAGTGCGATCGTCTCGCCGATGTTCGTTCGTACGTCACCGCAACGCGGCTTG
>JALOQC010000068.1 GCA_025453555.1 Myxococcota bacterium
CCCGGTGCGTCCGGGACCTACCGATCCGATCGCGCCGACTCTCCGGATCGACACGACGGAGAATCAGCTGCGATTCGAACTGCGTGGCCTCGCGGAGCTGAGAGCGGCGAGAGGTGAGGCGCGCGGAAACGTCGCCGTGGTGACCTCCGGGTCCTTCGAGTGTCGACGGCGATGATCGACGTCTGAGTTTGGGGCGTCTTTCGAAGAGAACGATCGGCGAACCGTCGCTTCGAGCGGAGGTTCGCCGAATCGTCGTTCGAGCTTTCGATCGGGTCACTTCGTCGCGAATCGTATCGAGTCGGGCGATGAACGAGCTCGTTCTGCGAACTGTCGCACGCGAGGTGTTCACGATCTGGTCGGTGTGGGCGCTGGTGAACGTCGATTCGTGATTATTGTACGCGGCCGGAATCGCGATCTCGTGGAGTGGAGTAGATTTTCTCACGGCACACCGAGTGCATCGAGGTATCGTATGAAGAGAACGACTCGTAGAGCGGCGGATGTGATGTTTGTTATGGCGTGGATGCTCGCCATGACATCCGGATGTGTCACGGAGATCGGTGGGGTCGACGAGGACGACTTCGGCGATGAGCCGTCCTACATCATCGACGGCAGCCCGCACGACGGTGATCCGTCGACGGTCTATCTGATGGACCGCGGGCGCTTCGGTTGCACCGGCTCGTTGGTGCACGCGCGCCTGGTCCTGACGGCCGCACACTGCATCCCGGACGGCGGGGCACGGAGCCTGTCGATCGGCGTGGGCCCTCGCGCCGACGGGAGCCGGCGGTACGCAGGGGTGACCGAGGTGCTGCTCCCCGACGGGGGTCGGTCCGGGAACGACATCGCGATCCTGGTGCTCGATGCCGCGGGAGATCTGTCCCCGTACTCGGTTTCGTTCGCGACGCCGACCGTCGGTGCACGTGTCGTGGGCATCGGCTACGGGCAGACGGACGGGTCGCGTCGGGGGCTGGCCTCCGGGCGCAAGTTCCGGGGTGAGTCCACGATCGGCAGCGTGGGGGGAGGCGAGATCGTCACCGCGGGCGCGCTCGGGTGCTACGGCGACAGCGGGGGTCCGCTCTTCGACGCGGAGGGCCGAGTCCTCGGCGCGGTCTCTCGCGGTACGGCGTCCACGTGCGAGGCGAGTCGGACGATCTACACGGCGGTCGCATCGCATCGCGCGTTGTTCGACCGCGCCTACGCACGCGTCGGAGGGGCCGCTCCGAGCCCCGGCGGACCCGAGCCGGAGCCGATGCCGGAGCCCGAGCCGATGCCGGAGCCCGAACCGGAGCCGATGCCGGAGCCGGGCGTGATCGACGTGTGCGCCGAAGCGTTCGACGGTTTGATCGAGGTCGGAGAAGAGCTCGTGTTCGGGTGTTCGTTGCGTGCCGGCACGCGCCCGGTCCTGGTGGTCTCGGCGCCTCAGGCCGTCTCGTCGATGCTGACGCTGGAAGGGCGCACGTACCCGACGCGCACGGAGACCGTCGCGGACTACGCGTTTCGGCCACGGAGCGTCGACACACCGTTTTCGATCCGCGTGATGGGCTCGAATCGGCGTCGCACGATGCCTCTGCGGGTCGCGCTGGAGCTCGCTCGGTGAGCGCGCGGTACGCCACGACCCCGACGCCGCAGCGCGTGGGAGACTACGAAGTCCTCGGGCGCTGCGCGACGGGCGGGATGGCCGAGGTGTTCGAGGGGCGCCGCGTGGGCGCGGGTGGCTTCGAGCGTCGCGTCGCGCTCAAGCGCCTCCTGCCGTCGGTTCGCGAGCTCGACGACGCGAGGTGGGCGCTTCTGCGCGAAGCCCGCCTCGGCGGTCGGCTCTGGCACCCGAACTTGGTGTCCGTGCACGAGGTGATCGAGACGGAGGACGGGACGTTCCTCGTGATGGATCTCGTGCGGGGCCGGACGTTGGCGGAGCTCTGGCGCGAGGACTTGGGCCGGGGGCCGTGGCGTCCGGCGTGGGTCGCGCACGTGGTCAGGGATGCGGCGTGGGGTCTGCACGCGGCGCACGAGCTCGTGCACGACGACGGCGCCTCGCTCGAGCTCGTCCATCGCGACGTCTCTCCGCAGAACCTCATGCTCGACCGCGCGGGGGTCACGCGTGTTCTCGACTTCGGCGTCGCGAGCGCACGCGACCATCTTTCTCCCCGGTCTCACGTGGTCGCCGGCAAGCTCGCGTACATGTCTCCCGAGCAGCTCGCGGGAGGGCACGTCGACCGCCGGACGGACGTCTTCGCGCTCGGCGTCGTGCTCTACGAGGGCACGACGGGAGGCCGGCTCTTCGCGCGCTCTCGGCCGCAAGACACGGTGGAGGCGATCCGTCGTGGGGAGGTTCCAGCGCCCCGGCAAAGGTGTGCGAGCTACCCGGCCGAGCTCGAGCGCGTCGTGCTTCGCGCGTTGTCGACGGACCCCGATGGGCGCTTCGCGAGCGCCGAAGAGCTCGCACGGGCGCTCTCGGGCGTGTTGCGAGAGCTCGACCCGGACGGGCACACGACGTCGGAGCTGGCGCACCGCGTGGGTGCGCCATCGGAGGCACCGAGTACGTCTGCCCGCGCGGTTTCGGGTCGCCCCGCATCCCATCCCGCGTCCCATCCCGCATCCCATCCCGCGTCCCGCCCGGCATCGCACGCACGCAGTCGAGCTCGCCACGCTCCGACCTGCACCACGCAGGAGCCGCCGAGCCCGACGCGCAAGCCGCCGTCGACGGCGTTCGTCTCGCTGACCGTGGTCCTGGCGGTGTTGTTGGGCGCGCTCCTCGCTCACGCGAGGTGAGGTGAGGAGCGGTCGGAGCCGAGCGTCGTCGACCCGAGCGGCGCGCGGCGTCGTCAGGATGGTGTCGTCGATCAACGTCGGGCGAGCGAGAGGTTCAACGGCACGCTCATCCCCGCGCCGATCGTCACCGAGCGCGTCATCGACACGTAGCCTTCGGCCGAGACGTCGATCTCCCAGGTCCCGGCCGGCACGTTCATGAAGTTGTAGTTGCCGGTCCCGTTCGTCGTTTGATTGGGCACGATGCCGCGATTGACGCGAACACGAGCGCCCGAGATCGGCGCGGAGCTTCCCGCGTCGACGACCTGCCCGACGAGGCCTCCGACGCCGGGGTCGGCGCCGATGCGCACCTGACGATGTCCCGCGGCGCGCGTGAGGTAGCCTCGCGTGTCTTCGGCCACGACGTGCAGCACCCACACCCCGTCCGCGAGCCCGCTGCGGAGCAACGTGGTCTGCGTGATCGGCAAGAAGGTGTCCGCAGTCGTCGGCACGGTGTCGCCGTAACGATCGAGCACGTAGTGGACGCCGACGTAGTTCTCCGCGCCGTTCGGCAGGGTCCACGAGAAGAACGCGTCGCGGTTGGGCGACCACGCGCTCTCGCTCGGGTGACTCGACGAGCTCACGGGCGGCGGCGTGGTGTTCAAGCGCACGCGCATGTGCGTCTCCACCGTCCCGACCTCGCTCGCGGCGTTCACGGGCGCGACGTGGAAGTAGTTGTCGCCCGCGGCGAGCGCGTCGCGCGAGAAGCTGATCGCTTCCGCGTCGACGAAGGTGCCGGTCGCCGGGGTCGGTACGCGGTACGCCGTGCGGTCGACGAGCCAGTAGTAGCCGAGGCGCGAGGGGAACGCGCGCTCCCAGCTCACCGAGACCGACGCGAAGTCGTCGTTGTAGAAGAGCGTGGTCGAGGGATGCGTGCTCGAGCGCGGCTCGAGGGGCGCAAGCAAGCCCTGCGTGACCACGCCGGTGAGGGTGCCCGTGACGGTGCGGGTGGTGCCGGAGAGGATCTTGATCCGTCCCTGTCCGCCCGTGCCGCCGTAGGTCCCCGACGTCCCGCCGCCCTGCGCGCCGATCGCGCCGCTGACCACGACCTCGTTCGCCGCCACGAGCACGCCACCGCCCGCACCACCGCCCGTCGAAAGGCCGCCGGCACTGGGCACCCCCGGCTCGCCATGAGCGGTGATCTGGCCCGCAACCTCGACCCGCGTGGTCGCAATCAAACGAAGCCGTCCACCACCCGGTGAGCGAGGCGTCGAACCACCGTTCACTGCGCCGCCCGGTCCGCCGCGCGCGACCTCGGAGTCGGTGCCCGAGCCGAACGCCGGGCCCGGGTTCGAGCACGCACCGCCGCGGCCACCCACCAGCCCCCGCGTCCCCGCGGTGCCGTACCCGCCGCCCGTGCCGCCATGAAAGCCCGCGGTGCAGAAGAGCCCGTTCTGCCCCGCGCCCTCCTCGCCGAAGCCAGTCGCCGCGACCGCGATCGAGCCGCCCGCCTGCACGGTGATGGTGCGCGCGCGGAGCGTGAGGTCTCCGCCTGGGCTGCGGAGGGTCGCGCCGCTGCGGACGAGCACGTCGCCGTCGACCCAGACGTCGCCGTCGAGCTCGGTGTCGGTCGCGACGTCGAGCCCGTCGAGCGCGCAGGTGCCATAGGCGCAGAAGGTCGAGCAGGTCTCGACCGCGCTCCACGCGGTGCCCTCGGCCGAGCAGCGCTCGACGCGGTCGCCGTTACAGCGTTGTTCGCCCGGCTCACACGCGCCGACGCAGAGCCCGGCCTCGCAGCCGGTCGCGCAGGTCTGCACGAAGAGCCATGCGGTGCCGGAGCTGTTGCAGACCTCGACGCCGCGGCCGTTGCATCGGTACGCGCTCGGGGTGCAGGTCACGCTCGTCACGCACGCGCCCGCGCGGCAGTCGAGCGCGCACATCTCGTCGAGCACGAAGGAGCCGCCCTCGCAGACCTCGACGGAGGCTCCGCTGCAGCGACGCGCGCCTCCAGTGCAAGTGCCGGTGCCACCGTCGGTGCTGGTGCCACCGTCGGTGCTGGTGCCACCGTCGGTGCTGGTGCCACCGTCGGTGCTGGTGCCACCGTCGGTGTCGATCCCCCCGTCGGTGCCCGTACCGCCGTCGTCGTCGGGTCCGCCGCCGTCGCCGGTCGTTCCGCCGTCGTCGATGCCGCCGTCGAGCTCGGACACACAGCCTCGGCCGGGATCGCAGACGCCCCCGCCGCAGATCGCGTCCACCGGCGCGTGCCGGCAGAAGCCGTCCACTCCGCACGAGTCGATCGTGCACTCGTGGCTGTCGAGGCAGTGCTCGTCGAGCGTGCACGGCTCCCCGGTGCCCGGGGGCCCGTCGTCGCCTCCACAGGCGAACGAGAAGACGAACGAGAGTAGGACGAGTGAGCGAAGCGACGTCGACATGGATACCTCGGCGCCTCGCTTACGCGATCGGCGTCGAGGACCTTCCCCGCCTCACGAGACGCCTCAATCGCGGACGTCGAAGCGCACCACGTCGCCTCGCGCGACGCACGCGAGCAGGGACGCGCCGCCCTCGATCCAGTGCAGCGCGGTGACTTCGCTGCCGAGCTCCACGACCGCCTCCGGGCGCACGCCGCGAGTCGGTGTCCAGAGCAAGACCTCACCGTCGCGCGTGCCCGCCGCGAGCCTTCCCTTGCTGGGATGGAAGGCCAAGCGCTCGCACGGTGCGCCGTGGCCCGCGAGCACGATCGGGCGGCTGCCCTCCGGGCCCTTCACGAAGTCCCACACGCACGTGAGCTCGCCGCCCGCCGTCGCCAGCGAGCTGCCTCGCGCGTCCCACGTGAGCGCACGTGGTTTCCCTGGAAAGCCATGCATCTCGGAGTCCGAGCCCTCGTCGAGCCGCCAGAAGTGCACCGCACCGTCTTGGGTCCCGCTCGCGATCACGCGTCCGGTCGGGCTCCAGCGCACGTGGAGCAGCGAGCCCTTCCACGCGAGCTCGCGCGACGCGCCGGACGCGAGGTCGTAGACGCGCACGCCTCCGTACGCCGCCGTCGCGAGCCGCGCGCCGTCGGGTGCGAACGCGAGCGACGCGACGGTGCTCGCGAGCGGCTCGAAGCTCGCTTGGGTCTCGCCGTCTCGATCCACGACGAGCACGCGCTTGCCGTCCGCGATCGCGAGCCGCGCGCCGTCGGGGGAGAAGGCGAGGCCCTCCTCGGTCGCGACCCGCGCCGCGATCTCGCGCGTTCCGAGCCGCACTCGTCCGTCGTGCCCCGCGCTCGCCACGAGGCCCCGCGAGCTCGCGAGGGCGAGCGCGCCGTGTCGATGCGCGGGCAACGCCGCGAGCGCCGCGCCGGTCGCGAGCGCGATGGGCACCACGTGGCCCTCGCCGGTGCCCACGACGGCGCGCTCGCCGTCCACGGCCACACACGTCGCGTAGTCGCCGAGCGCCACTCGCCAACGTTCGTTCAGGGTCGGCCCCTTCTTCTTCAGCAGAGACACGACGCGAACCCCTGCTCGAGCGCTTCGCGGTCGAGATTCCGCCCGATGAACACCACGTCGCTGCGGCGCGGCCGATCGCCCCACGGACGATCCGGACGAGCGTCGAAGAGCATGTGCACCCCTTGGAAGACGACCCGGCGGTCCGATCCTGCGAGGCTCAGGATGCCCTTCATTCGGAACAGATCGGTCCCCTTCTCACGCAGGAGAACCGACAACCAGAGGTTGAATCGCTCGCCGCTCACGTCGCGATCCGTGCTGAGCGCGACGGAGGAGACGGTGTCGTCGTGCTCGTGCGCGCCGACCAACGCCTTCGACGCGAGCGGTGCGACGGCGCGGCCCGTGGCGTCTTCGAGCCGAAGCGCGAGCTCCTCCGGGAAGTGTTCGGTCACGAGCGCGTAGTGTCCGGTGCGGGGCACCTGGAGCTCGTGGCGATGCGGGGCGGTCGCGTCGAGCCGCCGGACCACGTCGGAAGGCACGATGGGCTCTCCGAGCGAGTCCTCGTGGTCGGCGGCCCACGGACGCACCGCGCGCTCGGCCGCTCGGCTGCAGGCGCCTTCCGCCGCGTCGTGCTCGAAGAACGCGACCGAGACCGTCTCGTCGTTCCCCGCCTCGGTCGAAAGCGTGTACGTGCCGGCCTCCAGGCGGAAGATCCCCGCCCACTCGTAGGGGTACTCCGGCTCCAGGAACTGCGGCTCGCGCTCGAGCGCCCGCGCGAGGTCGAAGCCTCCGACGTCGATCACGGCGTCCAGCGGGACCTCGGCGTGTCGCGCGCGCAGGAGCGTCGCCATCGCGTTCATGTTGCGGATGCGGCGCTCCACCCGGTCGACGTCCTCGGCGTCGGCGAGGTCGGTCTTGTTGAGCACCAGCACGTCCGCGAAGGCGATCTGCTGCTGACACTCCTCGCTCTCGTCGAGGTGCAGCGCGACGTGTTTGGCGTCGACCAGGGTGACGATGCCGTCGAGGGCGTAATGCTCGCGGACGTCGTCGTCGACGAAGAAGGTCTGAGCGACCGGCCCCGGGTCCGCCATCCCCGTCGTCTCGACGATCACCTGATCGAAGCGGTCGCGACGCTTCAGGAGGTTGCCGAGAATTCGGATCAGATCGCCCCGGACGGTGCAGCAGATGCACCCGTTGTTCATCTCGAAGACTTCTTCGTCCGCGTCGATCACGAGCTCGTGATCGATGCCCGTCTCGCCGAACTCGTTCTCGATCACGGCGATGCGTTTGCCGTGTTGTTCGGTGAGAATTCGATTGAGAAGGGTGGTCTTCCCGGACCCCAGGAAGCCGGTCAGGATCGTCACCGGGATTTTCGTATCCGTCATGGTCGCGTCTCCACGTGCTCTCTGGAGCCACGCCATCGTACCGCAATCTCGTCGCGTTTCTATACGAGATGTTGTTGCAACTTGGTTGCGTCTGCGGCAGAGTGCCCACCATGTCGTTTCGGGTCGGGAATCGGGTGGAAATCCCGAGCGAGCCCGTCGCTGTGAGCGGGGACGAACGCGCATCGAGGTCACTGGGCGTCGGCCTGGGAAGACGCGCGGGAGGGCGAGCCGCGAGCCAGAAGACCGTCCGAGACGATCGTCCGCGTGCTCCCTCCGAGGTCGAGGGATCTCGCTTCCCGCGAGCCATCGCTCGCAGACGCGCACGACGCGCACGGAAGAGAGATCCGAATGGACAGCATCGCGAGGTTGGATCGCATCGTTCGTGATTGGCTCGACGACCCCGACACCACCATCGTCTGCGGGCGGTGGACGGATGGTTCGGTGGGGGAGCTCCTCCCGCGCGGTCGGGCGCGCCTCTCTGCCGCCAAACACGAAGGTCGGTTCGCGGGGCTTCGAGACCTCTGGATCGAAGGAGAGGAGCATCACCTGCACGTGGACCTCGGCTCGTTCGACCGAGTCGTGTATGCGGTGGTCCCCAGCGTGTGCTTCGGCTGGCGCCCCTCGCTCGAGCTTCGTTTCGAACGCGCGTCGCAGCCGACGGGCCTCGCGTTCGCGACGTCGGCGCCGTACGCGGTCGATCGGCTGCGGACTCCGCTTGCCGAGCGCTACCTGCGTCGGCTGCTTCATCATCGGGACGAGCACCCGGGGCTCGTCGCGTTCGCCGCGCAGGCGGCGCCCCAACGTACCCACGCGAACGGAGCGACCTACCGAGAGTTGGCCGCGCTCTTGTGGCAGCTCGGGGCGCGGGCGGATGCGCCGCCCTTCGACGAGCACGATCCCGCAGGGAGCCTCACCCGCGTCTACGAGGAGATTCGAGCATGAAGAACACGACGTCCGAGGAAGAGCCTCGCTTCGCGTCCGTGCTGCGGGCAGCGCTCGACCTACCCGATGCTTCGCTCGTGATCTACCGGCGACGCACGCTGGTGGAGCTCAAGACCGACCGTCTCTCCGAGAAGCTGTCCCGATGGGAGGAAGACGGCCACGTCTCGTGGCAGATCGGCGCGTTCGAGGATCACCATGTCCACCTGGACGTCGCGGCGGTCACCGCGGTCGAGCTCGACGCTCGTTCGACGAGCTGCCAAGGCGGGCGTCTCAATTACACGGTGTGGTTCCTCGTCGACGAGGACGTGGGCAACCCGTTTCGACCCGAGGGCTACTTCTCGGTGACCCTCAACGCGCCGTACACCGCAGACGGTACGCCGAGGTCCGAGATCCTCGACGCGATGTTCGCGTTGCACGACCGCTTCGTGGGGTCGGCGGGGGTTCGCATCACCGAACGGTTCGCGCTCGCGCGTGCGTCCTGGCGTGAAGCGGGCGCGAGCAGCCAGCTTCTTCGCGCGTGAGGTTCGAGCGGCGCGCGGCGAGCCGTCCTCGGTCGGCTCGCGCGCTGCCATCAATGACCGAACGCCAGCCGCGCACGCCACGCGTTCAATGCGGGTTGCACGCCACACTCGCATCGACCGCGGTAGGCGGCGTCGAAGAGCGCTTCGGCCGCATCGAGCATGGCTGGACCAGGAGAGTCCAGTAGCGCACCGTCGAGCGCGACGACGTCGCCCGAGCGGCATGCGCGTGCCTCGCGGAGCCCAGGGCGCGCGCAGAGCGTGTCTTGCATGTCGGACTTGGTGACGAGGACCTCGGGATCGAGCGCGAGCACGTCTTCGAGCGTGTACTCGGGCCACCCTTCGAAGCGGGCCGCTGCGACGTCGCGAAGTCCCGCGAATCGAAGCACGTCGTGGTAGCTCGAGCCGCGGGTGCCGCCGAAGAGACGGTCGCCGACCACCGCCACGTAGAGCGCCGTGCGAGGATGCGCGACGTCGCGCGCCACGGCTCGGATGCGTCGCTCGAAGGATCGCGCGAAACGTTCGCCACGCGAGGGCGCACCGAGGAGCGCGCCGAGCACGCGGGCGTCTTCGAGCAACGCGTCGACGCCCGTCATCGGGCCGAGGTCGAAGACGGGAACACCCGCATCGCGAAGCCGTTCGATCCGGGACGGATCGCCGTAGCCGTGCAGCACGACGAGGTCCGGTCGAGCGGCGAGGAGCGTCTCGAGGTCGTCGAGTCGCTCGAGCGCGAGGCCCCCGGTGAAGCGGTGCCGTTCGAGATCGTGCTCGCGCGTGTAGCGAGTGAACGCGACGATCGTCGACGGCTCGGCGAGCGCGAGGACCAAGTGATCGGCGACGGTGCTCGCAGAGACGATGCGTCGGTAACCCCCGACCGCGAAGACGCGGCCCGAGGCGTCGCGCACGCCGACGGTGGGGTCCGTGTGGTGTGTCGGGAACGCCTCTTGCGCAGGTCTCGGGGCATTCGCCGAGGGCGGCGCGGCGTCCACGGCGAAACGTGCGCCGAGCATCCACAGTGCGGCGGCGAGCAAGAGCACGTTCCAGGTTCGGGTCTTCACGAGTCCTTCTCCAACCGAAATCCGAGCGCGCTCCGGGGAAGGAGCTCGACTCCGTACACGTCTCGTACCGGTCGCGGCGAGATCACCTCGTGGGCGGGCCCGTGATGGGCCACTCGGCCTGCGCGGAGAATCGTCGCCACGTCGGCGCAACGAGAGGCGTCCTCGAGCGAGTGCATGACGATGGCGACCGCTCGTCCTTCCGCGGCGAGACTTCGGACCACCTCGAGCAGCTCGAGCGTGTGTCGCACGTCGAGGGAAGCCGTCGGTTCGTCCAGGAGCAACGTTCGGGCGCCCGTCGCCAGCGCGCGCGCGACGAGCACCCGTGCGCGCTCCCCGAACGAAAGCGTGGGGAAGGCTCGTCGGGCGAGCCGAGCGACGTCCATCCGCTCCATGGCCGCGCGGGCAACTTCGTCGACGTGTGGTTCCGGGCCGAAGGCGCCCGAGCGGGAGACCCGCCCGAGCGCGACGACGTGCTCGACGGATAGGGATGCGGTCAGCTCCGATCGTTGGGGCACGTAGGCGACCCGAGCTGACCGCTCCTGCGCCGAGAGTCGGGAGGCGAGCTCGCCCTCGATGCGGACGCTCCCGCGATGGGTCACCAGACCCAAGAGGGCGCGAATCAGGGTGCTCTTGCCCGCTCCGTTCGGACCGAGGATCGCGTGCACCTCTCCGCGAACGAGGTCGACGTCGACGCCGTCGAGGACTCGTCGTTCACCCCGATCGACGGTCAGTCCCCGGGCTTCGAGGGCGATCTCACGCATCGAGGTGCTCCCGCTCGCGCCACAGCAGCGCCAAGAACACCGGCGCTCCGAGCACGCCCGTGACGACGCCGAGCGGGAGCTCGCTGCGGAGCGGGACGAGCCGCGCGACGAGATCGCACCCGACGAGGAAGGTGCCACCTGCGACGGAGGCGACGACCAGCAGCGCGCGGTGTCGCGCGCCGAGCAGGAGACGCACGGCGTGGGGGACGAGGAGCCCTACGAACGCCACCTGCCCGCCGAGCGCGACCGCCGCGCCCGAGAGCACCGCGGTCCACGTCACGAGCCAGCGACGCGCGGAGCGCACGTCCACTCCGAGGGATGCGGCTTCGTCTTCGCCCGAGAGCAACACGTCGAGGGTGGGGGCCCAGGCCATCGCTGCGAGCAGCCCCACAGCCACCAACGGCCCCACCGAGAGCACACGCTCGAGGCTGGTGCCGCCGACGCCTCCGAGCGCGTAGGCGACCACCGCGCGACCGAGCTCGAAACGTTCTTGGGCGGCGACGAGGAGCAGGCTGCCCGCCGCACCCAGGAGCGAGGTGAGCACGAACCCGATCAGCAGCAGCGCGACTCGCCCTGCGCCACGTCGCGCGAAGAGGAGCAAGAATCCGAGCGAGCCGAGCGCGCCGAGCACACACGCGATCGGATACACCACCTCACCCACGTCGCTCCGAAGCGGAATGCCGAGAAGCGTCGGTAGCGCGAGCGCGGCCTGGCCGGCGAACGCTGCCCCGGCCGTCGTCCCGAGCACCGAAGGGCTCGCCAGCGGGTTGCGGAAGAGCCCCTGAACCACGACACCGGCGCACGCCAACGCCGCGCCCGCGACGAACGCGGCGGCCCAACGTGCAGTGCGCAGTGCCTCCACCGCTTCGAGGAGCGCAGCGTCTCGAACCGCGCCGTCGAGCGACACACGCCCGACCCGCGACGAGAGCACGAACGTCGCCACCGCGAACGTCGCCACCACCGAAGTGGCCACCACCGTGCGAGGGCTGACCCCGTGTGACCTCATCGTTCGACCACGAACGGTTCGGGGATGCGCTCTCCGAGATAGCGCGCCCGCAAGGCGTTCCAGAGCGCGAGGCGATTGGGATCGGGCGTTCGAAGCTTCTGCAGGTCGTCGTCGCGAAACGGGCTCGGCAGAAAGAAGGTCACCATCTGTTCCTGCGCGCCGTTCCAGAGCACGACTTGCCACGACCGCGGCCGACCGTCCGAGCCGATGACACGCACCATCTCGGCCTTCGCGCACTGACGAATTGCCGCCAGCTCTTCCGGGGTCTCCCCCGTCAGACCCCGCGTGGGTCCGAGGCAGAGGTGGAAGTGAGAGTCTCGTGGGCCGATGCTCACGGTCAGGTACCCGTCCAGGTACGAGAAGTGTTTCGGAGCCTCTTCGAGCGCGAGCTCGAAGACCGATCCTTCGATGCACGGACCGAAGCGAACGCGGCTCCAGTTGTTCACGAGCAAGTCGAATACCAGCGAGAGAAGGGTTCCTCGTTCGACGGGGCTCGCTCGTCGAATGTCGTCGATTCGGACGACCTTGTGAGGAAGAAACGACCACGACGTAGGTCGAATCTGGATCGGAAAGTGTTCGGTCGAGCTCCCGTCCAGCTCGCGCCGAACTCGACTCGGTCGGAGCCAGCCCACGTCCTCGTTCAGCATCTGCAGGGGCTAGCCCGTGGCGTGAGTAGATGCAACTCGATTGCATGTGCGTGCGCCGCGTGCCATAGACGCGTCATGAGTCGTCGCTGGCTGTTGCCCTGGGTCGTGTTGAGCTCGTTGGCCGTTGCGTGTGGGGACGACGACGCGGTGTCGGTCGATGCGGGCTTCGACGGCGCGGTCGACGGTGGGTCGAGCGACGGGGGTGGCGAGACCGACGCGCCGATGGTCGACGCGGACCGCCCCGACGTTCCGGACGTCGATGCGGGGCCGAGCTGTGTCGGAGAACCCGCCCTCGACCCGTTGAGTGACAATCCGCGTTTCGCAGTGATTCTGTCCGATTACTCGAGCGCCGCGGTCGCGATGATCGACGCGGAAGGGACGATCCTCGACGAACGTTGGATCGACTCGGGGACCGAGCTCCCCGGCTTGGTTGCCACCCTCTCCGGTGACGTCGCGCTCCCGACCCGACAGCCGAGCGACGGGTCTTTCGTCGTGCTGGACCGATTCCGAACCGACGTGGTGTCCCGCTTCTGTTCACCGAGTGGAGCGTTGGTGGGTCAAGTGCGAACGCACGGTCCGGGCGTGGGGGAATCGTTCTCCTCGAATCCACACGATCTCGTGGTCGACGAGACCGGGCATGCGTGGGTCACCCGCTTCGAACCGAACCTGGACCCGGCGGCCGCGGAGATTGACCGCGGAACCGACCTCTTCGGGCTCGACCTCACGACGATGTCGCGCACCGACCGCCGGATCGATCTCTCCGCGCTCGACGTCTCGGTGCCCACCGGAAGCGGCGGCAGCGTGGTGGCGCACGCCCGCCCGTCGCGCGTGGTCCGCATCGCGTCGACCGCGATCGTCGGTTTGGGGCGTTTGTCCCTCGCATTCGATGCAGCGGGCGAAGGCGCGGTGGCGAACGTGGACCTCACGACCGGGAGCGTCGAAGCCGTCTCGTTCGGAGCGTTGCGTTCGTGCGGGAACGTGAGCCCAGTACCCGGCCGCGACGACGCCGTGTTGGTGGCGTGTGGAGGTTTCGCGAACCCGTTCGGTGACGAGGCCATGCGACGCGCGAGCTCGGGTCTCCTGCTCCTCGAGGTGACGGACGGCGTCGTCTCGATCGTGCGGCGATGGAACGCGAGCGATCACCCGGACGAGCCCATCGCGGTGCAGAACGCGATCGCGCTGGATGAGCGCCACGTGCTCGCCGCGTCGTGGGGAAGCTTCGCGCCGCCGAGCAACGACCAGCTCCACCTGGTCGATCTCGAGACGGGCGACGTCCGGTCCATCGGCGAAGGTGACGGTGCATTCGTCTTCGGCGCTCCGGCCTTCGATCCTTCGACCAACACCGTCTGGGTGCCGGAGGCCGGGGTCGGTCTGCGACGCTTCTCGTGGTCGGCAGGCACTCTCATGGAGGGCAGCGCCTTGGCGATCGGGGATGCGCTCGGGTTGCCGGCTCGCAGCATCGCGCTGCTCCCGTGAGGCGAGCGCGTCACGGGCTCTGCGTGCTCGTCGGAAGCGTGTTGTCGACGGTGGCGCTCGCTCAGGAGGTGCGAACGAGGCCGGATCCGGCGCCGACCGTGGACGCGCGTGACGACGACTTCGACCGAGGCGACGGCGCGAGCGCGGTCGTCGACGGCACACGCTCCTCCGCCGACTCGGAGGAGCTCGAGTTCGGCGCGGTCGCCGAAGTCGAGCTTCCTCCCGCAGCGCGGCATTCGTCCGACCCGAGCGTCGCCGGCACCTCGGTCGACGTGGGGCGCGCCACCGAGATCGCGACGCTGTTCGCCTCGGTGCCGGGCGCTCGACCTTTCGTCACCGGACCCGTCGGAAGCTACGTCGGACTCTCGTTGCGGGGTGCAGAGCTCGGCCACACCACCGTCGTGCTCGACGACCTCCCCCTCGCGGGGCCCGACACCGGTGCCTTCGACTTCAGCCTCATCCCCCTCGGAGCGATCGAGCGCGTCGAGGTCTTCCGCGGCGGCGCGCCGGCCTGGCTCGGCGACGGATCCATCGGAGGCGTCGTGCGACTCCTGTCCGCGCGGCCGACGACGCGCCGCTGGACCACGACGGGAGCGGTCGGCGCCGGTAGCTTCGGACTCTGGAGCGCCCGCGGCTCGCTCGGCGCGAGCAACTCCACGCTCTCCAGCGTGACCGCGGTCGGGCTTCGTTCGTCGCGTGGAGACCACCCCTACCTCGACGACGGCGGGACACGTTTGCGAGCGGACGACGACGTCGAGCGACGGCGCACCAACGCGGAGACGTTCGATGCGGAGCTCTTCGGTTCGTTCACTGCGCGGCTGGCCCGAGGCGAGCTGCGTCTGGTCTACCTCGGCATGTCGCGACACCAGGGCGAGCCCGGTCCGGCGGCCGCCCCCGCACGGCTTGCGATGCGACGTCGCCACCGCGGATTCGTCGGCGTGACGTGGGAGCGCTTGCGCGACCGCGGCCGACTTCAGCTCGCGCTGGGTGGTGGCTACGATCGCAACCGCTTCTTCGACCCGTGGGCCGAGATCGGCACCGGACGTTTCGACAGCGACGATCGCACGATGGGGGGCTTCGCACGCTTGGCGGGCGAATGGAGCGTCGCGCCTCGCCTCGACCTGACGACGGTGCTGAACGTGCGGTACGACGCGAATCGACCGCGCGACGCCTGGGTCGAGACGCCGCAGAACCAGGCACGGCGGATCACCTCGACGGCCACCCTCGAGGCACGTGCACACGGGCGACTTCGACGGGCCCGCGCCGAGCTTCGGCCGAGCGTGCGCCTCCTCCACACCCACGCGAGCACGACGACGGTCGTGCTCGGAGCCCCGATCGACGATCGTCGCGCGTCTTGGCTTCCGACCGGGCGCGTCGGCGCCGTCGTCGCGCCGCGCGCGTGGCTGTCGATCGTCGGTTCGTACGCTCGGGGTGCGCGATTGCCCACCTTCCTCGAGCTCTTCGGAGATCGCGGCTTGCTCTTGGCGAGCCCGAGCTTGGCTCCCGAGCGGTCGCAGAGCGTCGACTTCGGCCTGCAGCTTCGCGGGCGACGCGGCGCCGTGACCGGTTCGTTCGAAGCCCGGGCGTTCGTGCTCTCGCTGCGGGAGCTCATTCGGTACCGACGAACCGCGCAGTACACCGCGATCGCGGAGAACGTGGACCGAGGTCGTTCGCATGGCGTCGAGCTCGGTGGAGATCTCGAGCTCGGGCGACATTTGCGCTGGAGCGTTGCGTGGACGGAGCTGCGAACCTCGACCGACGGAGGGCGCGAGCAGCCTCTGCGACCGCGTCGGCTCGCGCAGCTGCGGGGGGAAGTGCGGCTCGGATCGCGCGGGCGCCTCGAAGAGCTGGCGCTGGACTCGACGCTGTCGGTGGTCGGGGACGCGTTCGCGGACCCGGCCAACTTGGTTCGTCTCCGCTCGCGTGCGTGGGTCGATCTCGGCGTGCGCTTCGAGCTGCGTCGTCCCGCCATCGCCTTGGTGTTCGCGATGAGGGACGTGCTCGATCGACGCGGCACGGATCTGCTCGGCTATCCGGTCCCGGGTCGTCGGGTCGATTTGCTGCTCGAAGGTCGTTTGAGTGGAACGTGAAGTCACTCGGAAGCGAAGGAAGCGCTGGATTCGGTCACGGAGCGAACGACGGATCGATCGTCCCGTGATCCCGAGATCGATGCGAACGCGAAAGAAGATTCATGAGCAGTCGACTCCATCTCTTCGTCTGTACGAGCTGTCGTGCCAAAGGGGATCCGACTTCACCTCGGCCGGGTCGGGTTCTGTTCGAGCGCTTGTCCAGCGAGCACGCTGCGTGGGCACGGCGGCTCGGCGTGACGATCGAGCCGACGGAGTGTCTGAGCGTGTGTCCGCGGCCGTGTGGAATCGCGCTCAGCGCGCCGGAGAAGTGGACCTACGTCTTCGGTGACGTCAAGCCCGGGCGCGACGAAGCGGCGGTCGTGGAGTGTGCGACGCTCTATGCGCGGTCGGCCAACGGGCATCTGCCGCGTGAGGAGCGGCCACTCGTCCTGCGGCAAGGCATCCTCGCTCGCGTGCCGCCGAGAAGCTGATGGCCAGTTGCCGCAAGCCGCCCTACTGGACGGCGCGCAGCGAGGTCCAGTAGGGCGGCTTGCGGCAACTGGCCATCAGCTTCTCTTCAGAGAATCGGGGGCAACGATGTCGGACTTTCGCTTCAAGGTCGGGGCGACCGTGATGTGCAACCTCGGGCCCGACGGTTGGATGCTCGGGACGGTCATCGCGCTGCGGTATCGCGAGGCGCACTGGCCACCCGGGCAGGAGGCGCCGTACCAGGTGGCGCTCGAGGAAGACCACGCGCTGATCTACGTCCCGGTCGATGACGTCCGCTACTGCCGCGAGGCCACGTCCGAGGACGTGAGGATCGCGCGCCGCAAGGACGCTCTCGCCGCGCTCTTGCCGGAAGACGACGGGACCGAGCCGCGCGCACCGGCAGGCGCGGCGGGCTCGCCGCTCGGCTGCGCGGGGCCCACGCCGCCTGGAGACGCGGTCTACCGTGCCGGAGGCTGTCACTGCTGCGACTGCTGCCCGCGACGTTGGTCGGCGGTCGAGCTCTACAGCGAGCACTACCGCTGCGCGGAGCGCAACGGGCTGACGGTGACGCGGCATGCGGTCCATCTCGGTAGAGTCCGCGTCGGTGAGGCGATCGCTCGTGCCGCGGGGGACGAGCTGCCGCGCCGCGAGGGGTTCCTGCAATGCCCGACGCTGGCGCGGCTGCCGCCGGGTGTCCGCTTCTCCGACGACGGTGCCCTCGCGGGCGTGGTGCGCTTCGACCCTCACCGCGACACGACCTACCGGGTCGAGCTCGTCGCGGTGAGCACCGCTGCGTGGGACGATCCCGAGGTTGGGCTCGTCCGGTTGGAGATCACGTTCGTCGTCGAGGGCAACGAGCCGCCGCCGGGGTTCGACCGCAACGCCTTCGAGCACGAGCAAGACGAGGCTCGTGGCGTGGCCCGCCGCGCGCTGCGCGAGCTCGGCGACACCTGGGACCGGTGGGAGCGAGGCGAGCTCGATCCTCGCGAGACCTGCGACCAGATGGGCGCGACTCTTCGCCGACTGCGGGATCTGTTGGAGCGGCACCCCAAGCTCGACGGCGGTCGCTGGTGGGCCCACTTGGGCGGCTACCACATGAACGTGCACAAGCTGCTCGAGAACGCGCTCTTCGAGTGCGAACTCTACCTCGGCCACGCGCTCACCTTCGGAGATCCGGTCGTGCGGCGGCTCGCCGAGCAGAACCTCGAGGGCTGCTATCAGAAGCGGCTGCTCGAGGCGGCGCGTTTCCTGTGGGTCGACGGTCTCGCGCAAATGACGCGCGGCGAGTGGGCGGCGGCGGCGGAGACGCTGCGGCTCGCCGCGGCGAAGAAGGACGGCTGGGGCTGGGCCGTGAACTACGGCGACATCTGGCTCAGTGAAGCCGTCGCGCGGCTGGTCCACGGTGCACGTCTGGCTCGCGAAGGCGCGGAGGGTGGCGAGGCGGCGCGCTGGATCGACGAGGCCGAACGGCTGCTCGCGCGCGCGGTGGCGCGGGCCGACGAGGCGCAGGTCTTCGGTCCTGAAGGGCACCCGTGGGTCACCGAGGTCGAGGCTGCGCTCGCGGTCTACCGCCGCATGCAGAAGACCGACGCCGACACCACCGCGTGGCTCGAGGCGCTCGAGTCGCGAACCGCGTATTGGTGCGCGCAGGTGCGCGCCGGTGCGTCGCCGTTCCCGCCTCGGCTGCGACCTCGCCGCGAAGACGCGGCCGCGCTGGTGCAGCGCCTGCCGAGGTACGAGGACTGACGCGATCGCCCGTGCACTCGCTCCGCGCGCTCAGCGTCGAGGCTCAATCGCAGCACGCCGACCGAACCCACACCTCGCGTTCGCGAGCGACCGCCTCCATCGGCAGCGTCACCTGCGCGACCAGGTGCAGCGGTTCGTCGTCGAGTCGACTCGGTCGGATGCCGGCCGGAAGCACCGAGAAGTTTCCGAAGAGCTCCCATCCACCGTCGCGCACGACGTAGCCGCCGAGACGGGTGAGCTCGCCCAGCGACGTTCCGTCGCGGCGCGTGAGCACGAAACGCGTCGCGACCTCACGTCGTGCGTCGTCGTCGAGTGTCGAGAGCACGCCCTCGTCGAGGCGCGCGCTCACCCAGACGTGGTGACCTCCTTGAACCCCGGCCTCCCATCGCAAGGGGTCCCCGTGTCGCAACACGACGAAGCTCTCGCGTCCCGTCCCGAGACCCAGCGTGGGATCACCGAACGCGTCGGCGCCGATCGGCGCGGGGAAAGGATCGGGCTCGATGGGATCCGCCGGCTCCACAGGAAGGTCGAGGCGGTCTCGAAGATCGAAACGTGGACCGACGCGCGGAGTCGCCACGACGAGCCCCTCGCATCGGACGAAGTCGCCATCGTCCTCGCATGGCGCGCGACGGCTCGGTGCGGGAGGCGGCGGCGTCGAAGGCGAACGCGAACGCTCCGTCGCTCCGTGCAGCAACACGCCGGCGCGCAGCGGAGACGCGACGATGTCGCCGCCGACCGCCCACACGCCCCCGTCGGGATCAACCCACACCGCATGCAACGACTGCCCGGGGACGACGAAGCCGACGTCGACCTCCTCCCACGCGTCGTCCCCGCGCCGATGCAAGATCGTTCCGCGACCGCCCGTGGCCCACGCTTCACCGTCGGCATCGAACGCGACGCCCTGGAGGAAAGGCAGCTCGGGCTCGTCGCGACGCAGGTCCGGCGCGAGGCGAACGATCGCAGCGCTCGAGCCTCCACCCACTGCGAGAACCTCGCCCGTGTGGGAATTGCCGGTGACGGTGAGCAGCGCCTCCGAGCCCCCTGTCTCGAGGGGCTCGAAGGAACCTTCCCCTCGGCGCACGAAAGCGCTTCCGGCCGCGCCGACGACGTACACACGCTCGGTGTCGCCCCACACCTTGAAGATCGCGCCGTCGTCGGCAGTGCTCGGCAACTCGAGCGCACGCCACGTCACGCCGTTCCAATGCCACACGAAGCCGCGTCGACCCGCGACGCCCCCGACCGCGTAGAGATCGAACGCGTTGCGTGCCCAGACCCCGAAGACGGTCTCTTCGTCTCCGCCGGGAGCGTCCATCGGTTCGAAGCGACCGTCGCGCCACCGCGACCGTCGCGCCACCGGGCGACCAAGCTGTGCTCGCCTCCGACGAAGACCGTGTCCGCGTCGACGACGTGTACCCACCACAACGTGCCACGCGATGGCGGCTCGACCGTCTCCCAACGATCGCCGCGCCAACGCAGCACGCTCGGAGCGCCGTCGGTCGCCGCTCCGACGACCCACACGTCGTCGGAGCTCGCGCCGGAAACCGAGAGCAGGCCACCGGGCCAATCCTGAATCGGGAGCGACCAGGTGCGCATTTCGTCCGTCGACTCGGGCGAAGCTGCGCAGCCGAGCACGACCGAGAGTGCGCAGCCGAGCATGACGGAGCGTGCGTAGCGTGCGTAGCGTGCGGCGGCGTTCATCCCCGGCTCCTTCCGCCCGTTCAGTCCTGGCTGGGGGCGCAATAGCGGTGCGCGAACTCGCGCGGTGTTCGCTCGCAGCGCAGCCGACCCCAGTCTCCCGAAGGGCACGTGTAGTCGTGCGTGTGGTCCCCGTGGTCGAGCAGGCAGACGAAGCCACACACGAGGGTCCCGTCGTCGAGCTCGAACGTGCACTCGGCGTGAACGCCCGGTCCGAAGAAGCCACACGTCGTGTGCAGCGTGGTGCAGGTGGGCGCGCAATAGCCGACGGTGTGGGTCGCGGCGAGGTAGACGCAGCGTGACCCCTCTGCGCAGGGTCGGGCGGCGTCGCAGGGCATTCCCGGCTCGCCGAGAACGACGGAGGCGTCGGAGAGCGGCGCGGCCCCGTCGTCGGTCGTGCCGCCGTCCGAAGGCTCGTCCAAACTGGTGTCCATGCTCGCGTCGCGCGCGGCGTCCGCGTGCGCCGAGTCCTCGGCCGCGTCGAGCATGTCCGCGTCGATCCGCGCTACGTCCGAACGATCCGCGTCCATTCGTTCGGCGGGCAGGCCGCCGTCCAGACTGCCGCTCGGGTCCGGGTCGGCGCACGCGCTCATCGTCAGCCCCACGAGGGCCGAGACGAGCGCGCCACGCCACGATCCGACGCGCATGCTCAAGGCGCCGCCGCGACCCCGTGCGCGCGGTAGAGCACGTGTTGAGCCGAGAGGAAGAGGTCGTCGCCCTGCGCGAAGACGAACGCGGGGAAGTAGAGACGCGCGATGTCGAGCGGCGTGCGCGGGAAGCCGAAGCCTCCGCTGATGCCGAGCTCTCCGACCACCGTGTCGACCTCACGCGTGGCCAGCACGATGCGACGCACGGCGTGGTTGCCGCCGTCGACGACGAAGAGCCGTGCCCCGTCGGCGCTGAGCGAGACCGAGACCGGCCGCGTGAAGCCCGCGTCCTCGCCCACGTCGTCGAACGCTCCGGCGACACCGTACTCTCCGGCCACCGTGCTCACCGCCCGCGTCGCGACGTCCACCCGACGCACGAGGTGATGCTCGCGGTCGGCCACGAAGAGTTGCGCGCCGTCGGCCGAGAGCGCCAGACCGTAAGGACCGACGAAGATCGCATCCTCGCCGACCGCATCGGGCTCGTACTCGCTCGCAGGCACGAGCACGGGGTCCCCGTCCTCGTCGACCACGGGATCGCCATCCTCGTCGAGGTCCGGCACGAGCGGCGGGGCGCTCCCTCCCGCGACGTTCGACACGGTTCCCGCCGTGAGGTCGACGACGCGGATGCGGTCGAGCGAGTAGTCGGAGGCGTACAGGCGGTTCGTCGCGGGGTCGTGCGCGAGCCCGCTGACGAGCCCCCAGAGCACGTCCGCGACCGGACCTTCGAGCTCCTCCGTGGTGGGTGGCTCCTCGTCGTCGAGCTGCCGGTCGGGACCTCCGGTCACCGTGCGAACCTCGAGGGTCATCAAGTCGAGCGAGCGAATCGCATTGTCGTTCGAGACCCAGAGGGTGCCTTCGTCCCCGGACAGCGCGAGCGCCAACGGTTCGTCGAAGAGCGCTCCGTCGGCCGCCCCGTCGCGGTGGCCCGCCACGCCTGGAAGCCCAGCCAAGGTCTCGACGCGGCCCGTGACGAGGTCCAGTCGGCGCACCACGTGGTTGAAACGGTCGGCGACGAAGAGCGCGCTCCCGTCATCGCTGGCCACCACCGCGCTCGGGGTGTCGAAGCGTGCGTCCTCGCCGTCGCGCCAACCGACCGGTTGCGGCGCACCCATCACGGTGCGCACACGATCGATCGCCAGCTGCAGCTCGCGGATGTTGTTGTTGCCGCGGTCCATGAAGTAGAGGCGCTCGCCGTCCGGATGGGCGTGAACTCCGAAGGCGACCCCGAAGCGTGCCTCTCGAGGATGCCCGTCGACGCTGCCATCGACGCCTGCACGACCCGCCACGGTCTCCACCCGGTAGGGCGAGCTCGGCGCGATCCGCCGAACGGTGTTGTGGAAACCAGCCACGTAGAATCCATCGTTGCCCCGCGTCAGGCCTTGGCTCACGGAGAACCGCGCGGCCGGCCCGTCCCCGTCGATGTTGCCTGCCGATCCCGGCGTGCCCGCCACCGTCTCGACGCGGAAGGTCGGAGCTCCCTCGCCGTCGACCTCGGTGAGGGAGATTCGACGAATCACGCTGTTGAAGGTGTCGTTGACCCAGAGCCATTGACCGGTCGCGTCGAAGTCGATGCCACCCGGACCCGCGAACAGCGCCTGCGCGCCGGCGCCATCGCGATGTCCGCGCCCCGAGCCGCCCGCGATCGTCTCGACGCGGCCTTCGTCCAGATCGACCCGGCGGATGGCGTTCGCGCCGTTCGCGCGTTGCGCGAGGTACACGTAGCGCGGGTCGCGCATCGCCATGCCGATCACCAGGCCCATCCGCGCGTCTGCGTACGCGCCGTCGACGTAACCGCAGCTGCGTGGGACGCCGAAGAGCGTGCGCACTTCGAAGGTCGTCGTGTCGACCGTGCGCAGCGTGCAGTTGAAGCCGTCCGCGACGTAGAGCGTGCGGCCCGTCGGGTCGATCGTGATGCCACGCGGGTTCTCGAAACGAGCCGCCGCGCCGATGCCGTCCGTGACGCCTTCGGCCCCCGGCTCGCCCGCCATCGTGATCACCCGACCACTGCTCAGCCCGAAGCGCCGAATCGTGCCGTTGAACGAGTCGACGAAGTAGAGGTAGTTGCCGTCGGGCGAAAAGGTCGCGTGCAGCGCGCCGTCCATGCGCGTCTCGGTCGCGAGCCCGTCGTTGCTTCCGACCGAGGTGACGCCTGCGAGCACCTCGAGCACCGGATCGGTCTCGATCGGCGGGGTCGTCGGGCGCCCGACGTCGACCGACGTTCCATCGTCGCACGTGATCGTCGCCGAGCCGTCCTCGTTCTCACGCACCGAGCACGTGGAGCCAGACGGAACCTCGACGCGGGTTCCGTCCTCGCACGAGACCACGGTGACGTCGTCTTCGGTCGTGACCGAGCAGCTGCTGCCCGGCTCTCCTGGATCGCCCGGTTCGCCCGGTTCCGGCCGCGGGATCTCCACCGACGTTCCGTCGTCGCACTCCAGGCGCGAGACCCCGCCGGTCTCGGTGAGGGTGCAGCGCGTTCCGTCGACACCGTCGGAAGCACACGAAGCCACGACCGCGAGGCCAAGGAAGAGGACGATCGTTCGCATGCGCTGCGTCTGGCATGATCGCACTCTGTATGCAAATGCAAATTGATTGCATTTTCGCGCGGAGGCCGGCTCGGTCCGAGCGAAACGTGCCGTCGGCCTTCAGAGGCCACGCACGTGGCGCGCGTCCAGCCGATAGACGCTCGTGACGTAGCCCTCGTCGTACTCCGGCCCGACCTCCATTCGGCCGTAGAGCCTCACCCCGCGCCCCTCGAAGCGACTCGCGTGATCCGGGTTGCAGCGCACCACGATGGCCTCGTGCAGATCGGGGGGTGTCCCGAAACAACAGCTCCACAAGCTCTGCACCAACAGGAATTGATCGCCTTCGAGCTGCAAGAGATAGCCCCACGCTTTGACGTCTTTGCCGTCGAAGGCCCGAACGTCGGCGGGGAGCTCGGGGCGTTCTTCGTCGAACGGGGTGCGGGTGAGAATGGGCCACGACGCGGGCACCCAGTCTCCCGGAGGATCGTCCGTGTCCTCCGCGTCGATCACGCCCCCGAGCCGCTCGATCAACGAGCGCGCCATCACCCGCGACTGACTCGCGATCGCGCGCTCCTGCATGTCACCGAGACCGCGGGCATCGCCCTCCGCAGCCTGCCCTGCGATCTCGTCCAGCACCGCGGTGACCGCCTCCGTCCGACTGCGCGGAGCCCCCACGTCCGCGTCGGCCAAGATCGTCGAGAGCTCGATCGCGACGGCGTCTTCGTCGAGCACACGGCCCCGTGCGGCGTCGGTCAAACATCGACGCAGCGTGTCTCCCAACCGGCTCTCGAGGGTCTCTTCCTCGCGTGGCGCCCGAAACGTCGTGCTCGCCCGAAACGGTGTGGTCGCTTCCACGGCGTCGAACCACATCGGGCTCGTCACCAGAACACCGAGCGCGACCATCACGAGCGCGCGCAACACGGTGTCGAGAGGACCACGCGCCGGTCTGGAAGAGGTTCGCATCGTCGAGTCCTACGCTCTCTCGTACTTGCAATCAAGTTGCAATAAGACGACGCGTGCCTCATCGTGAGCGCATGGATGTCCTCGCGTGGGTTCTCGGGACGGCCGTCTTGGCGCTCGCGTTCGTCTTCGCGGACGAGCTCGCACGCATCGCGTCGTGGGCGCGCATCGCCGCGATCCTCGGGTTTGCGGCGTACCTGGGCCTCGACATGCTTCGTCATGCGCCGAGCGGCCCCAGCGGACCTCTGCTGGTCGGGCTCGGCGTGGCGCTCGCGTCGCTCGCCGAAGCACGCGGCGGACCCAAAGCGCGCGGGCCCGCGTGGGAGCTCGTGGCCGTGACGGGCTTGGCGGCGCACGCGGTCCTCGACGGCGCACGCATGGCAGCGGGGCACGCCGACGCGTTCGGCGTGTTGCTCCATCGCGTGCCGGAAGCCGTGGCCGTCGTGCTGGCGCTTCCTCGACTTCACGCGCGCGCCGCGCTGGTGCTCCTCGCGTGCGGTGGCGCCGTCGGAATGCTCGGTTTTGCGGGCAACGACGTGTGGCGAGCGGCCCCTTGGACGCTCGCGCAGAGCGTCGCGGGCGGCGTGATGCTTCGCCTCTTGTGGCGAGGGACCTTCCCCACCCCGAGGCTTGCATGATCCTGTCCGACACCGATCTGATCGCGCGTCTGCGCGATGGGAGCTTGGTGATCGAGCCTCTCGAAGACTTCGACGTGCAGGTGCAGCCCGCGAGCGTCGATCTTCGTCTGGGCTCCGAGTTTCGCGGTCCGGGGGCGTCCGAGGTCGAGGTGGCTTCGATCGCCAAACCACGCGTCCTCGCTCGCGGGGAGATGCTCCTCGGCACCACGCTCGAACGCGTGGTCATCCCGCACGATCTCGTGGCGCGCGTCGAGGGGCGCAGCAGCGTGGGACGTCTCGGTCTGCTCGTCCACGCCACCGCGGGCTTCGTCGATCCCGGCTTCGAAGGACAGATCACGCTCGAGCTGGTCAACCTCGGTCCGCAGCCGATCACGCTCGAGCCCGGCGTTCGGATCTGCCAGCTCACCCTGCATCAGCTCACGTCGCCCGCGTCGCGTCCCTACGGCGTCGCGCGGGGGAGCAAGTACGCCGGCCAGCGTGGGCCGACGTCTTCGCGCTGGGAGGGCGGGCGCGGATCGAACGACGAAGCGCGACGCGACACCCAGCGACCTCCGAAGCCACGAAGTTGATCGCGCGCGGGTCGGCGCGATCCGACGTTCCTCACGGGCCCGAGACGAACGCCTCACGCGCCCGAGACGAACGTCTCCACGCGCTGGAACGAGTCGCCTCGCGCGACGAACCACTCTCCGATCGCCGCAGCGATCGTCTGTTCGCATCGGACGCCTTCGTGAGCGCGGGGGGCGTGCTCGAAGCGCAGTCCGGGGGCGCCGAAGAGGGGACGAAGCGGGCGGCCCGACTCCGGGTGTCGAGTGAGACGGTGCGCGTCGTCGTGTGCAACGGCGATCAGCGCGAAAGCTCGGTCGTCGTCGCCCATCACTTCGTAGACGTGCAGCTCGTAGGTGGGGTCGTGAAGCGAATGCATCGTACGTAAGTGAACGCCGGAGGCCCGACCTCTTGGACCTCCGGCGTTCGTGCGGTGTGGGATTGGGTTCGAGGTCTGTTCCACGACGCTCGCGAACGAACGTCGAAGCGGTGCTCGGTGTGTGCTCGGCGTGTGCTCGGCGTGTGCTCGGCGTGGCGAGCCCGTCAGCCGAAGCTCTCGTCGCCGGCGGCGGCGCGGATCGCCTCGTAGTCGTGCGCGCACTTCATGCAGGCCCGCGCTTCTCTCGCGATCTCGTAGCCGGCGCCGCCCGGATCGTCGGCCACGCGAGCCTTTCGCCCGACACGAAGGCGCTGCGCCTTGGGGCGGCTCGGGTACTCCGCGGGGCGCGTCTCGACGGTGACCATCACACACTTTTCGCGCGGCGGAACGACCCGCGGGCCACGACCCTTCAGCTCGGGAACCAACGCACAGAGCTCACAACGAAACATTCGTGCCTTCTTTCGAGTCGATCGGTGGGGAAATCAAACGTGGGAGACGCGCTCGACGCCTGCTTGGAGCTCGAGCGGCAGCTCGGCCCACTTCGGGAATGGATCCGGCAGTGCGCGCCAGCTCTTGGGCCCGAGCGCCATCTCGCGGTCCGTGAGCAGACATTCGTCGAAGCGTCGTCGCAGAGCGGCTTCGTCCATGCCGGCGCCGATGAGGACGATCTCCTGCCGTCGATCGCCGTAGGGCGGGCGCGAGTCGCGTCGGATGCGGTCGCGGGTCGCTTCGTCGCTCGGCCACCACGCGTCGGGGACGGCGCTCCACCACCAGCCGGTGTGGCTGTGCTGCATCGCCGCGCCGGCTTGGGAGAGCGCGCCGACGTGGTGCATGCGCGTCGCGAGCCAGAAGAAGCCCTTCGAGCGGTAGACGTTCGGCCAGCTCTCGTTGACCCAGCGGAAGAAGCGTTGCGGATGGAAGGGGCGACGTGCGCGGTAGACGAAGCTGCCGATGCCGTAGGCCTCCGTCTCGGGGACGTGCTCGCCCTCGAGCTCCTTCTGCCACCCGGCCATCTGTTGGGCGCGCTCCATGTCGAAGAGACCGGTGCCGAGCACCGACGCGAGCGGTACCTCGCCACGGACGCTACGG
>JALOQC010000069.1 GCA_025453555.1 Myxococcota bacterium
GGCGGCGGGGCGACGCGAGGCCCCGCGCCTCCCACGAGCTGCGCGGTCGAGGCGCCGGCTGGAGCGGCCTTCATCTGCGCGATCCGCGCGGCCATCTCCGCTCGCGCTTCGTCGGGATCCACGCGTGCGTCGACCGCGAGCGCGTGCTCCCCGAACGGCTCGGTGATCGCACGAAGCGACGCATCGGGCGTGGTGTCGACGAAGATCCAACGCACCCGCGCGAGCGCAGGGCGACCAATCAGATCGCGCAACGCGACGCTCGCCTCGGTGGCCTCGACGGCGGTCGGCGCGAGCACGAGCACCACGCCTTCGAGCGGCTCGCGGAGTCCGTCGACCAGCGCGGCGAGCGTCGCGACGAAGGTGAGAAACGGGGTGTCGCGTTCGTCGAGGACGAGCTCGGCGAGCGCGAGAGGTGCCGGCGCTTTGGCTGCCGCTTCACGCACACTCGCCTGCTCGATCACGAGCTCCTCGGCGCGCTCGCGAAAGCCTCCCTCGGGTCTCGTAAGCGGCGCTTCGAGCACGAGGAACGGGCTGCAGTTGCCGGGGACGTGCTCCTCCGCAGCCACGTGCTCGAGCACGGAGAGCCGTTGCGTCGGCGTGGTGTGGACGTGGAGCGCGCGCAGCTCGGTCGCGGTGCCGAACCAGCGAAGCTCACGAACCAACCGCTCCAGCGGCGTGCGAAGGGCTTGCATCGGAGTGTGATTCGTCCGCCCGCACGAGGAGTTGCGTGGAGACTGGTCGTCTGGATGCAGGAGCTTCGGCCACGTCACCAGAGGCTGATGAAGAAGTCACCCAGGTGGGGGAGGCATCTGGTCCCGTGACGCTTGCCGGTCCCGCAGACGTCGCGGTGACCAGCCGCCGCTAAGCGGGGCACACGGACGGACAGGTCCGCGTCGACGACCCGCCGCAAGAAAAGACGAACCGGGTGGGACTCTCGTCCGCACCCGGTTCGTTTGATTTGGAGCCATCTACCGGACTTGAACCGGTGACCTGCGGTTTACGAAACCGCTGCTCTACCGACTGAGCTAAGATGGCAGTTCTCGATTTGAAACCCTAGCAACCGTCAGCGAACGGCGATTCGGGGACGGGAGAGCTAGCTTCGGCGCGGGGCCTCGTCAAGCGGCTCGACGTCGTGAGCTTCGAGGCGCTGCTCGAAGGCGCGCAACCTTAGCCGCGGCCCTCGGCGAGTCAAGAGTTTCCGGGGTCCTCTCGGTCGTCCTGACCGAAGGCGTCCATCTCGTCGGAGCGCTCGACGCGATCGCGACCTCGTCGCTTGGCGCGCAGGAGCGCGTCGTCCGCCGCACGCAGCAACGTCACGGCGTCCGCGGGCTCGGGCGGCGTCGCGGCGACCCCGACCGAGCACGTGACGTAGACGGCGCGGCGGCCCTCGCCCACGCGTTCGCCGTCGAAGCCCGCCCCGATCGTCCCGCCGGCCTCGACCTCGATGGGACCGCTCGCCACCGCCGCACGCAGGCGCTCGCCCGCCTGGAAGGTCGCGTCGAGCTCCCCGTCTTCCACGATCACCACGATCTCTTCGCCGCCGTAGCGGAACGCGCGCTCGCCGCGGCGGAGCGCGCTGCGCACGCGGTGCGCGACCTCCGCGAGGACCGCGTCGCCGATCGGATGACCGTAGGTGTCGTTGACGTACTTGAAGTGGTCGACGTCGAGCACGAGCAACCCGAGCGCGCGTCGTTCCGCGAGCGCGACCGCGACCGCGTGCTCCAGGAGCGCGAAGCCGACGCGCCGCGTGTCGAGCCCCGTGAGCGCGTCGATGCGGGCCTCCGCCGCGACCTGCGCGAACCGATCGGCGGAGAAGAGCGCGCGACCGGCGTGGTCGGCGACCATCTCGAAGACGAGGCGCGTCACGGGATCGGGCGCCCGGCCCGTGAAGCGGTTGTCGGCCACGAGCACGCCGCGCAGGCCCTCGCGACCGCGCATCGGGGCCGCGAGCGTCGTCGGGGGATGGAGCAGTCCGTCCAGGGTGTCGTCGCCCTCCGCGAGCGCCGCGCGTCCCTCGGCGAGCACCGCGCGTGACGCCGCGAGCGCGAGCGCGTGGTCGCCACGCAGGTCGACGCGGGCGCCCCGCACCGACGCGTCGAAGCGCCCACGCTCGCGACGACGGCGCAGCCCCGCTTCGTAGAGCGTCTCGAGCGAGGGCTGCTCGGCCTCGATGGCGCGCCAGACGCGATCCGCCTCCGCGCGGTCGAAGGGCCCGACCGCGGCGCGCCCGACGAGCACGTTCGGATCGTGCGGATCCGGCTCGAAGATCATCGCGCAGTTCATGCCGAGCCCGACCCCCGCGGTGACGCCGGTGAGGATGGCGTAGGCGGTGGCGTCCGGATCCTCGGCCGCGCGGACCAGGTTGGCGACCTCCGAGAGCAGACGGAGCGCGCGGCGGAGCGCGTCGTTCTCCGCGCGCAGCGACGCCAGACTCGCCTCCCGCTCGTCCACGGTGCGAAGCGTACGCCGTTCCTCGCTCGTCGCGGAACCGGCACCCCGTCGTCTCCGTCTCCGTCTCCGTCTCCGTCCCGTCTCCGTCTGCTTGCAGGCTCGTGCCCGGCGCGTCATCGCCACGCCATGTCCGAGCTCGAGCCGGTGGAGGTGCGTGCGCCCGAGGGAGCGCGTCTCATGGAGATCGACTGGAGCGACGGCTCCACCTCGTTGCTCACGCATCGGGTGCTCCGCGCGTTCTGTCCGTGCGCGGGCTGCCAAGGGCATCACGGACCCATCGCCCACGTGCCGATCGACGGGCTCCCCGACGCCGCGTTCGTGCTCGCCGACCTCGCGCCGGCCGGTCAGTACGCGCTGCGCATGTCCTGGGGCGACGGCCACTCGACCGGCATCTACCGCTTCTCGTTCCTGCGGGCGCTCGGCGCGCTCTACGGCGAAGCGGACGTGCGCACGCGGACCTTCTCGCACGACACCTGAGCGACGCCCGCTGCGCGACCGCGATGCATGGCGCGCTGCGATGCGCGTGCGGATGGGAGGCGGCGCGGATCACGCGACGCGGATCACGCGGGGCTCGCTCAGCCGAGATCGTGACCGTCGATCGGTGCGAGGTGGTCGACCGGTCCGATGCCACGACCGATGCCGCCCGCGCGTCGGAGGGCTTCGGTGAGCCACGCCTTCGCCTGCTCGATCGCTTCCGGCAACGTCGAGCCCCGCGCGAGGCGGGCGGTGATCGCGGCCGAGAACGTGCAGCCGGTGCCGTGCGTGTGCCGCGTGTCCACGCGTGGCGCGACGAAGCGCTCGATGCCGTCGGGCGTGACCAGCAGATCGACCGCGCCTTCGCTCGCGAGGTGTCCGCCCTTCACGAGCACGGCGCGCGCGCCGTGATCGAGCAGCGCGCGGCCCGCGTCCTCTCCCTGCGCGAGCGTCTCCACCGTGCGACCGGTGAGCGCCGCGGCCTCGTGGGCGTTCGGCGTCACGACCGACGCGACGCGCAGCAGCGCCCCGAACGCGGCGCGCGCTTCGTCGCCCATCAGCGAGGCGCCGTGCTTGCTGATCATCACGGGGTCGACGACGAGCGGAAACGTGAAAGCGCGCGCGGCATCGGCCACCGCGAGCAGCACCTCCGCGCTGCCGAGCGCCCCGGTCTTGGCGGCGTGCGGCGGCACGTCCTCGAGCACCGCGTCGAGCTGCTCGCGCACGAGGCCCGCGTCCATCACCTCCACGCGCGAGACTCGCTGCGTGTTCTGCACCGTGAGCAGCGTGATGACGCTCGTGCCGTACACGCCGTGCTGGTGAAAGGTCTTGAGGTCGGCCTGGATGCCCGCTCCACCCGAAGGATCGGAGCCCGCGATGGTCAACGCGACGAAGCTCATCGCGCGAGGGTGCGACGAGCCGCGAGCGGATGCACGCCCGGCGACACGCTCGGGCTCACGGCGTGTCCGCGGACGACGACTCTCGAGCGTTCACGGGCTCGGCGCCGTCTCCGCCTCCGACGCGGGCGCGGACGGCGTCTCCGGCTCCGTCGTGGTCTCGGACTCCGTCGTGGTCTCGGACTCCGTCGTGGTCTCGGACTCCGTCGCGGTCTCGGACTCCGTCGCGGTCTCGGAATCGGTCTCGGAATCCGTCGCGGTCTCGGAATCCGTCGCGGTCTCGGAATCCGTCGCAGCCTCCGGCGCCGTCTCCGACGTATCCGTCTCCACCCACTCCGTCGGGCGGTCGACCTGCGCGTCGCCCGGCAGTCGGTACGTCACGGAGAGCGAGAGGAACCACGAGTCCACGTCGTAGGTGCCCGCGCACCCGCCGCTCGCGGTGAGCGTGAGCTGGCGACCGTCGCGCACCGTGCGCTCGTCCGCGGGAACGCAGAGCGCGCCGTTCGTCTCCTTGCGGTACGCCGGTCCACCGCCCCACCCGAACGCGAAGTCGACTTCGAGGCCCCCGAGGCGCACGCCGGCGCCGCCGTACACTCCGAGCATCACCCCCGGAGGAGGCGAGAACGGTGTCAGGGTCTCCGGCGAAGACGCGGAGTTCGCCACGGTCATTCCGACACGAATCGGGAAGCGTGGGCGGGCCCAAAGCTCGGCCGCGAGGCCGCCCAGATAAACGTTCTTCCACTGGAACTCGGCCACGGTGTCCGGAATGATCGGAGGGCCGTCCAGATCGAAGACCTGTCGCGCGTTCGCGCTCGCATGGAGCTGCACGCGGAACTCACCCGCGATCGTCAACCGGTCGTTCCAGGTGGAGTACGCGAGGCCGACGCGCACCGCGTGGGGCACGTTCCAGCGCGTCGACGTCGGGATGTCCATGCCGCTCGCCTGCGTGATGCCCGACATGTCGACCCAGACCTTCGAGCGGTACGAGGCCGCGAGCGTGAGCTCCGGGATCGGGCGATAGGACACTCCGAGGAGCACGCCCGGGATGCCGAAACCGTCGAGCTCTTGTTCGGCTTGGTTCCACATCCCGAACGCCTCTTGGGTCGCGTTCACGGATTGACGTCCATACGGCATGCGCAGGGTGACGCCGACCGAGAGCACGTCGCGGATCAGCGTGACCTGGATGGGCACCGCGAGCTCCGCGATGAAGAGCGTGACCTCTTCGCTCACCGGGGGGTCGTAGACGACGTTGGACTCGTCCTCGGATCCACAGTGCGTGGGATCGCCGTAGGAGATGCAGCCCACCGCCGGGAAGCCGCCGCCGAAGCCGGTGTAGACGTACGCGCCGACACCGAGCGAGACCCGCTCGTGGACTCGCCCGACGCCGCCGACGAAGACGAGCGGCGCGTAGATGAGCCCGCTCTCTTGCTCGGTGCCGTGACCCGCGAAGGGCGCGCGGAGGTTCACGAGCAACGAGGTCGCGACCGCCGTCACCGCGAAGCGCTCGATCTGATCGAGCTGCGCGGGGTTGTGGAAGAGCGCCGCCGCCGAGTCGACGGACGCGACCGCGACGCCGCCCATCCCGGTGATGCGGGCGTCGTAGGTGGCGGGTGGCTCCGGGTTCGCGCGCACGGGCGCGGCGATCCACGGCAACGAAACGGCGCAGAGCAGCGCGACTCCCAAACCACGTCCAAAACGGCGGCGCGTCACGCGCGCGAGACTAGTACGCGCGATCGGTCCGCGGAACGCACCGACGTGAGCGGCCGTTCATCGCACGGCGAACCGTCCGAAGGAACCCGCGAACCGTCCAGGACGACACCCGAACCGTCGGCACCAGGATGACCCTGTTCCGACGGGCGATTCGTGTCATGCCCGGCGCGTGGACGACCGAGCCCAACGCATCGTGGACACCGCCATCGAGCTCGCCGCGCGCGACGGCTATCACGCCGTCCGCCTGCGTGACGTCGCCGCCAAGGCGAAGGTCGCGCTGGGCACGGTGTACAAGCGCTTCAACTCCAAGGAAGAGATCCTCGTCGCGGCGCTGACGCGCGAAGGCGAGAACCTCCTCGCGCGGTTCACCGAGATGCCGAAGGGCGACGACGCGGAGGCGCGAGTGGTCGCGTTCTTCGAGATCGCCACCGACAACTTCGTGCGCCGACCGAAGCTCGCGCGCGCGCTGCTCCGCGCCCTCGCGGGCGAGCGCATGGCCGCCCACGTGGCGTCGCTGCACGCGCTCTGCATCGGCATCCTCGTGGCGACGATCGAAGGACGCAGCCCCCACGAGCCGAGCGCGTGGGGCGGCGACTCCGACGTCCGCGCGCGCGAGACGGCGTCGATCCTCCTGCAGGTCTGGTTCGCCGCGCTGGTGGGCTGGGCGGCGGGCGCGCACGACCAAGCGGGCGTGGTGCTGCAGGTGCGTCGCGCGGCCAAGCGCCTGCTCTGACGCGCGAGGCTCACGCTCCGGCGGCTACGTCGGCGCGCGCGAGGTCGGGGATCGTGCCTCGGGCTCGAGGCGCTGGCGTGAGCCGAGTGCGTCGCGTCGAACGCGGCCCCGCGATCGACCTGCAGACTATCGGCACGCCGGGGGGATCTCGCGATCCAGGCTCGTGAGGCCCGCGCGGTACTCGCGCGCCATCTGGGTGCACGCGTCGGCCACGTCGCTCGACGCGCGCGCGGCCGCGAGCGACTCGTCGCAAGGCGTCGCGTCGTCGAAGAACGCGCGACAGCACGCCTCCGCGGTGCGGCACTCGGGGACGTCGGCGGTCGGCGTCGCGCCCGTCGGATCGACGGTCGGATCGACGTCGGGGGTCGTCCCGTTCGGATCGGGGAGGACGGGCGTCGGCACGAGGGGCAGTGGCGAGAAGCCGGACGGTCCCGTCGGCGTCGGCGTCGTGATGGACGGCGTCGGAGTCGGCCACGTGCTGCCAGGCGTCGGTCCGAGGTTCCAGCGCGCGTTCTGCTGCGCGGATTGACTGATGCACGCGTTGCAGAGCCCGCACGTGAGCGCGAAGACGAGCCCGAAGAGGAACGCGATGATGTTCAGCGTGAGGCCGAGCGTCGCGAAGGTGTCGCTGTCGCCGTGCTGCTTCGCGCGCGAGATGCCGACTCCGCCGAGCACGATGCCGAAGAGCGCGAGGAGCGGCGCGCCGAAGCTCAGCACGGACCCGACGTAGGGCACGAGCGACGTGAGCATCCCCCCGAGCAGGAAGACGAACGCGAGGATGGCGAGGATCGAGGAGGCGACGCCCATGGTGTCGTCGTGCGGCTTTGGACCCGAGGTCGCGCTCGGGCGTGAGGGTGATCGCGGGAGGATCGCGGAGATCGCCGCCGGAGGGAACCGAGGCCGCGCCTCGAACGAACGCGCCCGGTCGGTGTACGCTTCGGGCTCGCCCGACGTTCCCGCTCGGTCTCCAGCCTCCACGCGAACCGCCCGACCGCCCGCCGGCTTGACGCGACGCGAAAAGTCCGGCATCGGAAGTTGTACTTCCAGCTACCAGCGAGGACCGTTCGCGCCGCCCGCCTAGCCCCGGTTGCCCACGCGCCGGCTCGAGCGCGCCGTGCGACGGCGTCCTCCACTCGTGAGCGGTCGCTCGACCGCGCTCCCCATGGCCGAACTTCCCGAAGACGACGTCGATCGCGTCAAGATGTCCGTGTTGGCCCGCCGCTCCGGCGTCCCCGCGGCGACCATCAAACACTACGTCCGCGAAGGCTTGCTCCCCGAGCCGTTCCGGACGAGCCGCAACATGGCGTACTACGACGCCTCGCTGGTGCCGCGCATCCAGGCGATCAAGGAGCTGCAGCGCACGCGCTTCCTGCCGCTGAAGGTGATCAAGGGCATCCTCGAAGAGGCCGAGGACAGCGGGCTCGAGCTCGCGGACGTCGTGCAGCGCGTGCTCGACAACAAGTCCGAGCAGGACTTCCGCAGCCGCGAGGCGGTGCTCGAAGCGGGCGTGCCGGCAGAGCAGCTCAAGTTCTTCGAGAAGCTAGGCTTGGTGCGACCGGACGAGCAGGACGGCGTCGTCGGCTACCGCGGCGACGACCTCGAGCTCTTGCGCATCCTCGGCACCGCGCGGCGCGCCGGCATCACGCCGGAGATGCTGCCGCACACGATCCTCCAGCCGTACGTGAAGGCGGTCCACGACCTCGCGAAGCTCGAGCTCGAGCTCTTCGAGCGGGGCGTCGCGATGGCGGCGGGCTCGAACCTGCCGTCGATCGTGGAGGTCGCGACCGAGCTGAGCGAGCGCCTGGTGATGGTGCTGCGGCGGAAGATGCTCCAGCAAATCTTGGCCACACGACGACGCGACTCGCGGCCTCCTCCGCCCGTGGCGAGCGAGCAGGCGAGCACGACCGCGAGCGGAACGATGAGCGCCACGAAGGTGGCCAAGACCACGAACGGCGCCAAGCCCACCAAACGAGCGCAGCGCTCGAGCTGACGACGCGACCGCGTCGAAGCAGCCGAGTCTCGAGTTGCCCGCACGCCGGTGTCGGGGTTTCGCGCTGGCCGCTCGTTGGCGGCGTACTAACGTGCGCCGGTCGACGCGGTGGCTCGGCGAAGTCTCCGTCGACGGTGTTCGACGGTCGGCTCCGACGGGTGCAGTCGACGGAGGTGCAGTCGGTGAAGCGGATCGTGCTGACGGGTGGGCCGGGAGCGGGAAAGACCGCGATTCAACAAGTCGCGGTGCAAGCGTTCCCCGGGCGTCTCGTGGTGGTGCCGGAGGCGGCGACGATCCTGTTCGGCGGCGGCTTTCCGCGCTTGAGCGACGTGCTCTCGCGACGAACCTCGCAGCGCGCGATCTACCACGTGCAGCGCGAGCTCGAACGATTGCACGAGGGCATCGCGAACGGTTGCGCGCTGCTGTGCGATCGCGGCACCGTCGACGGCGCGGCGTACTGGCCGGGCGCGGACGGTGACGAGTTCTTCGCGGAGGTCGGCTCGTCGTGGGCGGACGAGCTCGCGCGCTATCACGCGGTGATCATCCTGGACGTGCCGACGTCGGCGCAGGGCTACGATCGCCGGAACCCGACGCGCATCGAGTCCCCCGAAGAGGCCGCCGTGATCGGGGAGCGCATCTGCAACGCGTGGCGCGAGCACCCGCGCTGCGAGCGCGTCGGCGCCGCGCCGAGCTTCTGGGCGAAGATCCAGCGGTCGGTCGATCTGATCGGGCAGGCGCTCGAGACCTGAGAGCGGGCTCCTGCTCGGAGAGCTCGCTCGATCGCCGAGCGCTCCGAGGGCCATCACACCCGAAGTGCGGCGCGCGCTCGCTCGAAGTCCTCCGGCGGATCCGCCTCGACGCGGATCGTCGCGCCGGTGATCGGATGCACGAAGCCGAGGACCGCCGCGTGGAGCGCTTGTCGACCGAGCGCCTCGCCCGCCTCGCGCACACGCGGATCGTTCGACGCGCGGCCGTAGACCGGATCGCCGAGGAGCGGAAAGCCCGCGTCGGCGAGGTGCACTCGGATCTGATGCGTACGACCGGTCTCGAGCCGACACTGCACGTGCGTCGCGCCATGCAGCGGCTCGCGCACGTGCACGTGGGTGACCGCGCGCTTGCCGCGCACGACCTTGGTCGAGAAGCGCTTGCGGTCGGTGGGGTGCCGACCGTGGAGGGTGTCGAAGGTGCGATCCGCGAGCAGCGCGCCGAGCACGAGCGCGTCGTAGCGGCGCTCGACGTCGTGGCGTTGGAGGAGCGCGACGAGCCCGTCCCGCGTGCGGGCGCTCTTCGCGACGACCATCACGCCGCTGGTGTCCTTGTCGAGCCGGTGCACGATCCCCGGCCGCGAGGGATCGCCCTGCTCTTCGAAGCGCGCGTGGTGCAGCAGCGCGTTGACGAGCGTGCCGCTCGGATGGCCGGGCGCGGGGTGCACCACGAGCCCCGCCGGCTTCACGAGAACGATCAGATGCTCGTCCTCGAAACGGACGTCGAGAGGGATGTCCTCGGGGAGCGCCGCGCTCGGTAGCGGCGGCGCGGGTGTCGCGCTCACGATCTGACCCGCGCGTAGCTTGGTCTTCGCTTCGGCCGGCGCACCGTCGACGAGGACTCGTCGCTCGTCGATCCAACGCTGCACGACGCTGCGGCTCGCGACCCCGCGCGCGGCGAGGAAACGATCGAGGCGCTCCCCGACGTCGCTCGGGCCCACGTGGAGCACGCGAGGCTCACGTGGACGCGCGACACCTTCGGTCGGGTCGACCTCGTCGAGATCGCCGTCGAGCTCGGAGTCGTCCACCACGGCGTCGTCGACGGCGCCGTCGAGCTCGTCGGGCCTGCTCACGGCGAGGAGGCCCGCGAGGCCCCGTCCGACCTCACCACGACCTCACCACATCGGGCTGGGGACGTGGCCCTTCGAGCGCACGAGGATGTCCACGATCGCGCGGTCGTAGAAGTTCTTCGCGAAGAGCTCGGGGGCAACGCGGCTCTTGAAGAGCGCGCGGCCTTCCTCGATCTCGTCGGAGAGGACGTCGAAGAGGCGGTCGTTCTTGATGCCTTCGACGATCTTCTCTTCGTTGTACAGCGAGAGGTCGCTGGCGATGGCGCGCGCGAGCCGCCGCGCCGCCTCTTCGGTCTCGATGAGCGCCATGGGTGGGAGAGTCGCGCACGCGAGGCCATCCTGTCCAGATCGCGCACGTCCTCGAAGGGTTTCTTGCGACGTCGGGAGACACCATGCACGTCCGCCCGCACGCTCGATCCCTCTCCTTTCGCCTCACGCGTGCGTCGGTCGTGGACTTGATCGCGAGGGACGCGGGTCGGTAGGTTGCGCCGACGGGCGGCTCGGGATGCCTCGGGGAGCCCTGGAGGCGTACATGCGGAAGCTCTTGGGATTGATGTTTGCTCTCGCGTCGGGGGCGATGGGCGCGTGCGGTGACGACGACACCACGCCGATGGATGGCGGCGGTGGAGACACGGGGGACCCGACGGTCGACGGAGGGCCGGTCGACAACGGCGTGAGCGGCGACGAGGTCTTCGCCGGCTCGTGCACCGCGCCGCGCTGTAGCGGCAGCCAGCTCGCGACCGCTTGCACCTGCGTGCCGGCGCCGGCGTCTCCGCCCGCGACACCCGAGGCGTTCACGATCAACCGCGTCGGCTGCACTCAGCTCGAGAGCGACGGCGTCAACGAGCGCAACGAGCGGGACGACTTCTGCGACGAGGGCGGCGCGGATCGCGCACCGAACCTCGCGTGCATGCAGCCGGGGATGTACCGAGTCCGCGGCGAGGTGCAGGTGGTCACGATGTACGGCGTGGTCGACGTGTTCGGAAACGGCGCCGACGCGGACGACATCCTCGTCGAGGTGTACGCGGAGGGCGCGAACGGAGCGCTCGGCGCGCTCCTCGGCTCGGCAACCGCGCAGATCGAAGATCCGTGCTTCGAGACGGACAACGTGATCGAGGACGGGATGGTCCAGCAGAGCCGTCGCATCGGCTACTTCCAGATCCCGAACATCCCGACCGAGACCGCGCTCGTCGTGAAGACCTCGGGCGATGCGACCTTCTGGCGCCCGATCTACAGCTACAACATCGAAGCCCTCAACGAAGAGGTCGAGACGGGCACGCCGCCCGAGGGCTCGTGCGAGACGACGCCGACCGGGCCGCGCTGGGAGTACCGCGCGCGCATCATCTCGGACTCGGACTGGCGCAGCATCCCGCTGACCGCGGGCCTCGTCGACGGCATCCGCTCGGGCAGCGGCGCGGTCGCGGGCGAGATCCACGACTGCGACGACATCCGCCTCGAGTTCGCGCAGGTCGGCACGAACCCGCCCGCGGCCGGCGTCTTCACCTACTTCAACGACAACCCGACCAACCCGCTGCCGGACACCTCGCGCGACGTCGGCACGAGCTTGCTCGGGCTCTACGGCGCACTCGACGTGCCGGCCGGTCCGGTGGACGTGGCCGCGGTCGGTCGCCTCGACGGTCAGACGGTGACGCTGGGCTGGTACCGCGCGCAGGTCTTCGCGGGCGCGGTCACCACGGTGACGCTGCGCGGACTTCGCTCGTACCAGATCCCGACTGAAGACTGATCTCCGCGGAAGACAGGCGGATCATTGGCCAAAGAGAGGCGCGGAGTCCCCATCGGGCTCCGCGTTTCTTCTTTCCGTCGCGCTTCTTCTTTCCGTCGCGCTTCTTCTTTCCGTCTCGCTTCTTCTTTCCGTCTCGGCACGAACTTCGTGAAGCTCACTCTCGGTAGTGCGGAACCCAGCCGCTGGTGTCCTGGAAGAGGCGCACGCAGCGGATGGTCTTCCGTTCGGTGAGCTCGAAGCGATGCCAACGCTTCGCCGGCACGACGATGAGGTCACCCGGCTCGACGAGGACGCGCATCCAACGGTCGTCGTGCGAGCGGATGTCGAAGACGCCTTCGCCTTCGAGGACGAAGCGCACCTCGTCCTCGTCGTGGAGGTGCTCGCCGTCGAACTTCGCGCAGAGCGCGTCGAGGTTCGGGGTGGTCGGGCGGAGCTCGACGACGTCTTGCTCGACGTAGCCGCGCTCGGTCTTGAGCACGTCCATCGTCGGTTGGTAGCCGGCGGGCTCGGTGGAGAGCTGCTCGTAGAGGATGCCTTCGGCGGCGAGCGTCTCGCGCGCGATGACGGTTCCGTCGTCGATCCAAGTGGCCTTCATCGGAGCACCTCGTGTCGAATGATCGCGAAAGATTGCGGATGATCGTGTGAATGATCGTCGAGGGATCGTTTCGTCATTCGGGATTTCGCTCCGGGGCGGAGGACGGATCGAAACCGAGCTGCTTCATCTTCACCGCGGCCTCGAAGAGGTAGTCGTAACACTCGGCGTGGGTCTTCGCTTCGACCCAGTCGCGGCCCCAGACGTACACGCCGTGGCGTCGCACGAGCACCGCGAACGTCTTCGGGTAGCGGCGCATCGCGTCGGCCATCGCGTCCGCGAGATCGCACTCGTGCGCGGTGTTCTCGAGGATCGGCACCACGAGCTCGTCGTGGTAACCGGTGCCGCGGATGCCCTTCATCATCTCGAGGTGCGTGACGCGCAGCTCGTCGCCGAACACGAGCGTCGCGAGCATCGCGTTCATCGAGTGGCTGTGGATCACCGCGCCGGCGTCGCGCAGCTCGAAGGCGTGGAAGAAGAGCGGTGCGCAGGCGCTGAGCTTGGCGTTGCCTTCGGGCGCCTTCAGGACGCGACCATCGACGTCGAGCTCGAAGAGATCCTCCGGCCGCAGCCGTTCCTTCTGCACGCCGCTCGGCGCCATCGTGACGCGGTCGCCTTCGCGAATGGAGATGCCGCCGCCGGTGCCGGAGACCCAGCCTTGCTGATAGAAGAGCCGGCAGAGCTCGCAGAGGAGCTCCTTGACGTTCGACGCGTTCGACGGCGGGGCCGACATCGTTCCTCCGAAGCACGCGTCCGAGATGGTGCGTACGCCGAGTGAGTAGCTTCCCCCGGGAGGCGCGCAAGACCCGCCCGACGAGCGGAGCGGCGTGCGCGGCGTTCGTGGGCCTCAGGGTTTGCTCGCGACCTTCGTCTCGCCGCTCGGCGGCTTCTGGCGCGCGATCGGGTAGAGGCAGCAGTCGACCGGGCAGACGTCGTGGCTCGGGCCGTCCTTGCCGAGCGCGCGGCGGCGCTCGACGCGACCGAGGCGCTCTTCGACCAGCTCGCGCAGCATCGCGATCAGCTTCGGGTGCGTGCCCGCGGTCTGCGCGCGCACCATCGTGATGCCGAGCTCGTCGCACGCGGCGCGCAGCTCGTGGTCGAGGTCGTACACGACCTCCATGTGATCACTGACGAACCCGATCGGCACGACCACGAGGTCCGTCACGCCGATGGTCGCGATCGCCTTCGCGTGCTCGACCACGTCCGGGCCCAGCCACGGCACCTGCGGCGGGCCGCTGCGCGACTGGTAGACGAGCTGCCACTTCGTGCGGCCCGTGGCTTCGGCGACCAGGCGACACGCCTCTTCGAGCTGCGCCTCGTACTTGCAGTGCTCCGCCATCGCGAGCGGGATCGAGTGCGCGGTGAAGGCGACGCGCGCTCCGTCACGGTGCGCGGGCGGGAGCTTCGCGAGCGCTTCCTTCAGGCGCTCCGCCATCACCTCGACGAAGAGCGGGTGGTTGTAGAAGACGCGGACCTTGTCGACCTCGGGGGCGTCGTCCCCCGCCGCCGCGCGCGCGGCCTCCACGTTCTCGCGGTACTGCCGGCAGCCGGAGTAGCTGCTGAACGCCGAGGTCATGATCGCGAGCGTGCGTCGGTGCCCCCTGCGCGCCATCTCCGCGAGCGTGTCCGTGAGCAGCGGCGACCAGTTCCGATTGCCCCAGTAGATCGGCAGCGTGATGCCGTGCGCGTCGAGCTCGGTGCGCAGCGCGGCGAGCAACGCGCGGCACTGATCGTTGATGGGGCTCTTGCCGCCGAGGTCGTAGTAGTGCTCGGCGACCTCGAGCAGGCGCTCCTTCGGGACCGGCTTGCCGCGCACGACGTTCTCGAGGAACGGCATGACGTCCTCCCGCTTCTCGGGGCCTCCGAACGAGACGAGCAGGAGGCTGTCGTACGGCGCGAGCTTGAGGTCGGGCATGGGCGCCGGAGCCTGGGGCGAGGCCGTGAGGCCCGCAAGGCCGTGTCCTGCGTTCACCAACGGGCCGGCGTTGGGGTCCGCGTTCACCAGCGGGGCGGCGTTCACCAGCGGGTCGGGCGGTAGTCCTTGAGGAACTTGCCCCACGCATGCTCGCCGGTGAGCAGGCCGTGGAAGATCGGATCGAGGATGCGCGCCGCGCCGTCGACGATGTCGAGCGGCGGAGCGAACGCGTGGACGTTCTTCTTGCGCTGGGCGATCTCGACCGGATCCTCGTCGGTGACCCAGCCGGTGTCGACCGCGTTCATGAAGATGCCGTCCTTCGCGTAATCCTGCGCGGAGGTGCGGGTCATCATGTTGAGCGCGGCCTTGGCCATGTTCGTGTGCGGGTGCTTGTCCGTCTTGTGCGCCCGGTAGAACTGACCCTCCATCGCCGAGACGTTGACGATGTGTTTGTCGAAGGTGCGCGGCTTCAACATCAGCGGCTTGAGCCGCGCGTTGAGCACGAAGGGCGCGATGGCGTTGACGAGGAAGACCTCGAGCAGCTCCAGCGTCGGCACCTCCGCGAGGGCGAAACGCCAGCTGTTTCGATCGCGGAGATCGATCTGTTGTTGGTCCTGATCGAGCATCCCTTCCGGGAAGAGCTCGGCCCCTGCGTCGAGATCCTCCGCGAGGAGCGGCAGCTGGGTGAGCTGCGGCGCGAGGTGCAAGCCGACCGCGCGCGGATCGGCGGGGAGATCGTCGACCTTCGCCGCGACGAGCGCGCTCTTGAACGCTTCGTGGTCCTCGACGAGCGGCCGCAGCTCGGCCGGGAGGGCCTGCAGCGGCGTCTCTTCGAGCGGCAGCAGGTGCTTGTACCACCCGCTCGGGCGACGGACCGTCTGACACGCGTTGTGCACGACGAAGTCGAGGCGCTCGAAGCGACGCTCGACCTCCTTGGCGAAGACCTCGACGCTCGGGGTGTGGCGCAGGTCCATGCCGAGGACGTGCAGGCGATCGCGCCAGTCCTCGAAGTCGGGCTCCGCGGCGTAACGACGCGCGGCATCGCGAGGGAAACGCGTGGTGACGATCAGGCGTGCGCCCGCGCGGAGCAGCAGGATGCCCGCCTGGTAACCGATCTTGACGCGGCCGCCGGTCAAGAGCGCGACTCGCCCGCGGAGGTCGGCGACTTGATGGCGCTTCTCCCAGTTGAGCGCGGCGCATTCGTCGCACATCTGGTCGTAGAAGAAATGCAGCTTCGTGAACCCGACCTTGCAGACGTAGCAAGTGCGCGGCTCGTCGAGCTCCGGCGCGACCCAGCCCTCGGGCGGGCCCGGCACGACGAAGGGACGCGGAGAAGCCGTCACCTCGACCTGCGCTTCGTCGCCGGCTTCGGTCTCGCTGGCGGCGTGGGATGCGAGCCGCGCCACGCCGCCGTCGATGCTCGGGAGGATCGGCGTGACGAAGACCTCGTCGCGGCGCTTCTCGCGGATGCCGGTCGACTCGAGGAGCGCCTCGCGCTTCTGGCGCTTCTGGTCGCGCTTCTCTCGACGGAACGCGCGGTGGAGCTTGCGCGCTTCGTCCGCGGTCGGGCGCGACACCCGGCCGGCCGCGATCAAGAAGCGTCGCCGCAGCGGCTCGGGCGCGGCGACCAGCAGTCCGCGGTTCTCCACGATGCGCTCGAGCAGCGCGGTGGCTTCTTCGAGCTCGGCGTCCGTGGGGAGCAGCGCTCCGCCCGCGTCGAGCGTTTCGTCGTCTTCGTCTTCGAGGTCGGTCACGGCGGTGTCTCGCCCGCGGCGCGAGCGTCGCGCGGGATAGCACGCGAGGCCGAAGGCGCGAGGGCCAGGCTGGAGCGCCACAACGACGGCGCGCCGGCCACCTCGTCCGCGGCGCGCGAGCCCGTCCCTCAGGGTCGCTCCTCGACCCGAGACGCGAGGACCGCTCGCGTTTGTACTGGTCCATCGCGCGGAGGTTTGGGAGGCTCGCCGAATGCGCCGCACCTTCGTGCTCCTCTCGCTCTCCCTCGCCGCGTCTCCCGCCCTCGCGGAGACCTTCACGGCGGGGCCCGGGGACGACGTCGAGAGCCTCATCCAAACCCTCGAACCGGGCGACGAGCTGATCCTCGACGACGGCACGTACACGCTCGACGGCTCGCGCTTCTCGTTCGACCTCGCGGGCACGGAGGCGATGCCGATCGTGATTCGGGCGGCCGAGGGAGCGCGCCCACACTTCCATCGCCCGAACGCGAGCCAGAACGTCTGGGACATCCGCGCGGAGCACGTGGTGATCCGAGGGCTCGCGTTCTCGGGCGGCTCGGCGGGCCTGCGTTTCGAGAGCGGGCGCTTCGTGACGATCGAAGGCTGCGAGATCTTCGACACCGGCGACGTCGCGCTGCGCATGAACGACGGCGGCCAGCGCTACGAGGGCATGCGCATCCTGCGCAACGAGATCCACCACACGAACGGCACCGGCGAGGGGATGTACCTCGGCTGCAACTCGAACGGCTGCCAGCTCGCCGACTCGCTCATCGAAGGCAACTACGTCCACCACACGAATCAATCGACGGTGAGCCAAGGTGACGGGATCGAGATCAAAGAAGGAAGCTTCGGCAACGTCGTCCGCGACAACGTGATTCACGACACGAACTATCCTTGCATCCTCACCTACGCGACGGCGGGCAACGGCGGCCCGAACGTGATCGAGCGCAACGTGATGTGGGGCTGCGGCGATCACGCGATCCAGTCCGCGGCGGACGCGACCATCCGCAACAACCTGATCCTCGGCGCGGTCGGTGCGGGCATCGCGATGCAGCCACACCAGGCGGGCACGCCCTCGAACCTCGTCGTCGTGCACAACACGATCCTCAACGCGGGCAACCCGGTCGCGCTGCGCGGCGCGACGGGCTCGGTGGTGATCGCGAACAACGCGCTCTACACGGGCGGTGGGACCTCGCTCTTCACGAACGGCGACACCTCGATGCTGGTGAGCGTGGGCAACGTCGGCAACGGCAGCGGCACGGGCGTCGGCGCGGGCTCCATCGCGGCCGATCTCGTGATGGCGAGCCTGGGGGGCGCACCGCCGATGAACCTCTTCCCACGCGCGGACGGCGCGCTCGCGGGCACCGGCGACGCCGCGCACGTGCCGAGCGACGACTTCGACGGTGTCGCGCGCGGAGGGGTCGCGGACGTGGGCGCGTACGCGCTCGCGGGGGAAGAGCCCGACTGGGCGATCGAGGAAGGCTTCAAGGATCCGACGAGCACGCCGATGCCGGGCACCGACGCGGGCGTCGGCGATCCGGACGCGGGCACGGGGCCAGGCGACGCGGGCGTTCCGCCGGGCGACGCGGCCGTGGGTCGCGACGCCGGGGCGCGCGTGGACGGCGGTGAAGGCACGACGGACGGCGGCGACGGCGGCTGCGGCTGTCGCGTGTTGCACGCCGACGCGCGGAGCCTCCTGCCCTTCTTCGCGATGCTGGTGCTCGCGTGGCGGAGGCGGCGATGAAGACGCAGCGGCCCCTGACGTCGGCGCTCGCGATGGCGTGCTCTCTCATGCTCGCGGCGTGTGGAGGAGCGGACGCCGACCCGGTGGACGACGGAGGCACCGTGCGTCGCGACGTGGGCGTCGTGGACGCGGATCCGTCGATCGACGCGGGGCGCGAGGACCGCGACGCCTCGACCTCGGACGACGCGGGCGCGCCGCCATCGCGCACGTGGGCACCGCTTCCCTGGGAAGACTGTGAAGGCGGCGGGCGCACCCTCGAAGCCGGCCCCGACGACTACCGCGCCGTGCTCGACACGCTGGAGCCGGGTGACGTGCTGCGCCTTCGCGCGGGCGACTACGCGCGCGGCCTCCCGATGCGTCGCTCGGGGGAAGAAGGACGCTGTTTGGTGGTCGAGGCGCTCGATCCCGCCGCGCGCCCACGCTTCCTCGGCAGTAACGCGTTCAACGTGATCGCGATCCACGGCGCGAGCTGGCTGAAGATTCGAAACCTCGACGTCGACGGCCTCGGCATGGCGGGGTTCGGCGTGGCGTCGCAGGGGGGCACCGAGCAGCCGACCCGTCACGTGGTGATCGAGGGGCTGCGCATGGTCGGGCTCGGCGGCGATCAGCAGATCGTGGGCATCTCGACGAAGAGCCCGGCATCCGACTGGGTGATCCGCGGCAACCGCATCGAAGGCGCGGGCACGGGGCTCTACCTCGGCAACTCCGACGGCGCGCAGCCCTTCGTGCGTGGGCTGATCGAGTACAACACCGTGCTCGATCCCATCGGCTACGCGATGCAGATCAAACACCAGAACGCGCGCCCGGCCGGCATGCCGACCGGCGACACGATCGTGCGGCACAACGTCTTCGCGAAGACACGGAACGCGTCGACCGGCGGCAACGCGCGCCCGAACGTGCTCTTCGGACACCTGCCGACGAGCGGCGCGGGGGCGGACGATCGCTACGTCGTCTACGCGAACCTCTTCTTCGACAACGCGACGGAGAACCTGCTGCAGGCGGAAGGCAACCTCGTGATCTTCGCCAACGCCTTCGTGAACCCGAGCGGCGGTGCGATCTCGATCCAGCCGCACAACGACGTGCCGCGTGAGGTCGATCTCCTGTTCAACACGGTGATCGCGACCGGACGCGGCGTGTCGATCCGAGGCGGCGCGGAAGGGTTCCGACAGCGCGCGCGCTACAACGCGATCTTCGCCGGCACCGCGCTCGCGGCGGACGACGCGGAAGAGAACGTGACGGGCTCGTACGAAGAAGCATCGTCGCGGTTTCGGGCTCCGCACGCGGCCGCAGGCGCGCTCGATCTGCACCCGAACGATCCGAGCGCGCTCGCGATCGCTGTGGGCGACGCGCTCCCCGAGGGGGCCGAGCTCGACTTCGAGGGCCACGCGCGCACCGACGGTGTCGCGGGGGCGTTCGTGTCGGCTGAAGGCGCGCCGCTGAGCCTCGAAGCGCCGCCGGTTCCGCGCTGAGTCCTAGCAGGCTGCTGAAAAACTCACGCGCGCGCTTCGCGCGACCAGCACTCCGCCTCGCGCCATCCTCTCACGCTCGAAAATGCCCCACATTTCCTCGGT
>JALOQC010000437.1 GCA_025453555.1 Myxococcota bacterium
ACCCTCGAAGCGCAGCTCCAGGCGATCGTCCGGGAGCGCGCGGTGCTCGAAGCGGGCCTCGACGCGTGCGGCGTCGAACGTTTCCCGAGCCAGGCGAACTTCATCCTCTTCCGCACGCCGCGCGACGCGAGCGGGCTGCGGGCGGCGCTGCTCGAGCGGGGGGTCGCGGTGCGGGTCTTCGCGAAGGATCCGCGCCTCGCGGGCTGCGTGCGGGTGACGGTGGGAACGCCGGATGAGAACGCGGCCTTCCTCGCGGCGCTGCGCGAAGCGCTCGAGCGCTGACGTCGACTCCCGCTCCGAGCACGCATGCGTCCGCCGACCGCAGCGCGGCGCGATCGCCGCCGTCGTTCGTCAGCTCGCGAGGCGCAGCAACGTGCCGAGCACGAACGCGACCGCGAACGCGAGCAGGGCGATCCACGTGAGCATCGGATCGGTTCGATCGCTCGGGTGCCGAAACGAGATGGAGCCCGTCGGCTCACGTCGGTCGACCGGCACCCGCAGAGCATCCGCGTCCGAGCGTGGGCCGAGCTTGCCGACCACCGTCAGCACCTCCGCCTCGAACGACGGCGGTCGCGCGGAGTCGATTCGCAGCGCGAGCGGGACCCGGCTCGCGCGCAGCAGCGCTTCTTCTTGCGCCTCGAAGGCGGCCTCGCAGCGCGCCTGCACCAGCACCTCGAACGCGTCGTGTGACGCGATGCCGTCCGCGTCGCATGCCGCGTCGATCCACGCCGCCGCCGCCTCGCGCGCGCTCGCGAAGCGCAGCTCGGGCTCGCGCGCGAGCAGGCGATCGAGGAAGGGCTGCAGCGGCGCGAGCTCCGGCCGCACGTCACGCACACGCGGCAGCGGCTCGCGCGCGATCGCGAGCACGAGCGCCCAACCGTGCTGCTCGAAGAGCGGACGCCCCACGAGCGCCTCCCAGAAGAGCACGCCCGCCGACCAGAGATCGCCGCGCAGATCGGTCGCGCGCTCGAGCTCTTCGGGCGCCGTGAAGCGCAGCGCGGACGCGAGCACGGTGTCCTCCGCCGCGCCGAGCGCGACCACGCGCGCGTGACCGTCGACGCCCACGATCACCCGATCCGGGCGCACGGTCACGCGCTGGCCGTGATCGTGCGCGCGCGCGAGGCTCATCAGCACGTCGAGCAGCAGACGCGCCGCGAAGGCCGGTGGCAGCGGTCCGTCCGCGAGCAGCGATCCGAGCCGAACCGCGGGCTCCACGTCGACGAGCGCGCGTCGTGCGTCGCGCGGACCGACGAGAGTGCGCGGCGCGAACACCTGCGTGTCGGCGGTGCTGGGGCAGAAGCGCGGAAGGTCGTCGCGCGGCTCCAGCACGCCCACCAGCGTGCCGTCGGGCGCGCGCGCGACGTGGAGGGTGCCCTCGGGCTCCTCGCGGAGGACCTCGATCGGAACGTACGGAGCCACACCGCTGGACATCACGAAGAGACAGAGGCCGCGAGCGCGCGGATCGGGTCATCGCGGGTGCGGATCTCGTTCGCCGAGACGGCTGCTTGGGTTCGATCGCGGAGCTCGCGGAGCCGAACGATTCCGCGAGTCGAAGCGGGATCGCGTGAAGCGACGAGTCCACGAAGCTGCACGATTCCGCGAAACCATCGGCGGCGCCGATGAACCCGTCGGGTCGTGCGCGAGCGCGGATTCGACGCGGGTTGTCGCGTGTAAACATTCGAAACTGCTCGCGTATTCGCGAGCGATTCAATGAATGCACCGCGCCGGGCACTGCCGCGGCAGGTTGGTCTGGAAGAGCCCGCTCGCCTGCGAGGGCAGCGGCAGGTTCGTGCACGCGTCGTCGACCTCGATGGTGCGCCCGTCGTGACGTAGCTCCAGCGCGATCGGCGCCGCGCCTGCCTCGCACCAACGCGCGATCGCTTCGCGCAGCGAGGCCGGATGCCAGAGCGACTCGCGCGCGAGCGCGATCAACGCTTCGGGACCGGGCGTCCGTGGCCCCACCGTCATCGCTTCGATTCGGACGTACGGCTCCGCGATTCGCACCGACTCCGGCACCAGGAGGTGGTTCCAGCAGCCTTCGTCGATTCGCAGGTTCGAGAGCATCGCCGCGGTGTGGTGGAACTGGAGCCCCAGGTAGGGCGTAGTGCCGTTCAGGAGCAAGATCGCGAGCGGCACGAACGCGAAGCGACCTGCGCGCTCGTTCCACGCGAGCCGCTCGTTCCACGCGAGCCGCCCCACGAGCGCGCCCTCGCGACGCGTGACGAGCGCGACGACGAGCCACGCGAGCAGGATCCAGAGCGAGAGCTCCACGAGCTGCCACGCGGGGTAGGGGATCCAATGATCGCGGAAGTAGAGCGTCGCGCTCGCGATCGCAGCGCCGAGCCCGAGCCCGAGCACCCACGCTCGCTTCGTCCGCGCGACGTGCCCGAGGTGTGCGAGGTCCTCGTCGCGCAGGAACGCGACCCAGCCCGGCAACATCACCCACGCGAACGCGGGCGCGAACACGATCGTGAGCGGCACGTGCATCGCGAGCGCGATCAGCAGCGCCCACGCGGGACGCCACGTCCCGAGCAGCACCAACGCGGCCTCGGTCGCGAGGAAGAGATGCGGCCAGAGCGCGCCCGTCGCACCCTCCGGGAACGGCAGGCTCCAGTTGTCGGCGAGGAGGCGCATGCCGCCGGTCGCGCAGCTCACCGCCGGATCGAGGAAGTCGCGGTTGGTCTTGTGGAACGCGGCGAGGCCGTAGACCCCGAGCAGCAGCAGGCGCACCGCGCGCGCGTGGGTCGCGTCGTGAGGGGCGTCGCGAGGTGGCGATTCGCGAGCCGCGGCGTGCGACGTGAGTGTGAGCGCGTGCGGCGTGCCCTCGATCGCGCCGCGTCGCCGCGTGTCGTCGTTTCGGTTCGTGGGTATCGCACGCGCGAAGAGCAGCGCGCTCAGCGCGTAGAGCGCGAGCACCACCGACTGCGTGAGCTGATCACCGAAGAAGACGAGTGTCCCGAGCTTCGCGACCACGATGCCCACGAAGGTCACGAGCGCGCGCGAGGAGCCTGGACGCGGAACGAAGAGGAGCGAGATCGCCGACGCCGCGAGCACCGCGTTCGGCACGAGCCAGTCGATCCGATGCGCGTCCGGCAGCGAGAGGTGCACGAGACAGCCGATCCCGAGCGCGCGGCATCCCACGCGCCACCGCAGCGCGAGCGGCGCGTCTTCGTGTCCATCGTCGACCCCCGAGTCGTCCGCGCGAGCCTCGGAACCGGGTCCCTCTGCGGGACGCGAACGCGCGCGCGGCTCGTCGAGGCTCACGAGCGGAACGCTACACCGACGACGGATCCGAGCGATGGACAACGCACGCCGATCCGACGCGCGCGCCACACTCGGCGGACGCGTCGAGGTCGGCCTGGTACGGTGCGCCCGTGCTTCGACGGATCGCGTTCTCGGTCGTGGTCGCGCTGCTCGGCGCGTGCGCCGCCGATCGCAGCGGGCTCGCCGGGCGTGGCCAAGACGATGGCGGCCGCGACGGTGGGCTCGACGGCTCGATCACGCGCGACGCCGGCTTCGACGGATCGATCGAGGGTGACGCGGGCGTCGATGGCGGCTCGGATGCGGGCACCGACACCGGAGTCGACTCGGGCACAGACTCCGGCACCGACGCTGGAGTCGACTCCGGCACCGACGCTGGAGTCGATTCGGGAACCGACGCTGGAGTCGATTCGGGAACCGACTCGAACGAGGCACGGTGTCGCGCGCGCTTCGGGGACGCACCCGGGTTCGAGTACTGCGGGTCTGCCGAGGATCGCTGCGAGCACTACGTCCGCTTCGCGCCGCCCGACAACAACTGCGCCGGCGTCTGCGATCGCCGCGGCGCGACCTGCCTCGGCTCGTTCGACAACGGAGCGCCCAACTGCATGCGCTCAAGACCCGTCGACTGCGGCGGCAACTTCATCGATCGCATCTGCATCTGCTCGCTACCGGACTGAACCGCCCTGCTCACGAGGGCATGTTCCTTCCGCGACCCCGACCCGATGCGCAGCCTCGAGAGCCACGGCGGCAATCCACGCGGCGCAGTCCGGCGCGACCACACGCTCCACACTCCGCGTGACGTGCCCGTCGCCGCCGCGATACAACCTCCTCCGTGCCCGTCGGCCCTCACCTCCTCGGCACCGACGTCGCGCGCGAGATCGGATCGCTCGCGCTCAGCGTCGTCCCCGTCGACAACCCCATGCTCGGGCTCCGCGCGGCGCAATGGCGCAACGCGCTCGTGCGGGTCGGCCTCAGCGTTCCGTTCTGGGCCGTACACGACGTGGGTCTGCTCGCGTGCGTCGATCCCGCGAGCCTGCCGCTCGGACCGCGCGCGATCCTGCAGCGCATCCAGCTCCCCGGCCCCACCGGCGACGCGCTCCGCGCCTACACCGAGACGCTGATCGAGATCGGTCAGACCGAGGTGATGGAGAAGGCGCGTCAGTGGCGCCTCGGCGACGATCTGCTCGCGGTGCTCTTGTTGCGGGTGCTCGGCCCGCTCTGGGAGCGCTACCGCGGCGCTCACCTCGGCATCGGAAACCCCGTGATCCTCCCGCTCGATCCGGAGGTCTACCGCGAGGTCGATCCGCAGCTCCCGCAGCTCTTCACGAGCACCGATCGCAGCGACGATCTCGGCTTCGTGCAACACGTCGCGCGCGAGCGCCTGCGCCTCGTGACCGCGATCGAGCAGGTCGACCTCGACACCCTGCGCCTGCTCGGGATGTTCGGCGCGGAGGCGAACGCCGCGGGCGCGATGCAGATGCTCGATCTGCTCAACGTCTTCGAGTCACCCGAGGCGAACGACGTGGTGAACTTCTCGCTCGATCTGCTGCCGAGCGTGCTCGAGACGAAGAAGGCGAGCGGACAGCAGACCTTCAGCGTCGACGGCTACTCGGGTGTGGAGCGTCGCGGCACGCTCGACTCGCTCGTGCTCAGCGAGCTCGCGTTCGATCCTGAGCTCTTCGACCGTCGCTTCGTGGAGAACGAGGTCTTCTACTACGCTCGCGAGAAGCAGCACGAAGAGGACCGACGCCTCCACTACATCTGCGTCGACGCGAGCGCCTCGATGCGTGGTCAACGCAGCGTCTTCGCGCGCGGCCTCGCGCTCACGCTGATCAAGAAGCTCCTGCTCCAAGGCGAAGACGTCTACTTCCGCTTCTTCGACTCACGCCTCTACGACGTCCACCACGCACGCCACGGACGCAGCGACACGGGCGGCATCAGCGTGCCCTACGTCCTCTGCTTCAAGGGCGAGCGCGGCCGCAACTACGCCAAGGTCTTCGGCATGCTCGCGAGCGAGCTCGATCGCCTCCAGCGCCGCGAGCGCCGTCAGCCGATCCTCTACGTGCTCACCCACGCGCAGTGTCACGTCCCGATCGACACCATCGAGCGCCTGCGCACCATCGCGCGCCTCTACGGCGTCTTCATGCTACCGAGCGGCGGCGTGCTCGATCTCGAATACCTGAGCCGCCTCCACACCGTGCAGGTCGTCGATCAAGCCTCGCTCGGCCAGAAAGACGTCCGCGCCGCCCGCGCCCTCGAGATCGTCGACGACGCCACCAAAGAAGAGCGCCGCTCGATCGCCCCGAAGCCCCCGGAGCGCACGTCG
>JALOQC010000438.1 GCA_025453555.1 Myxococcota bacterium
CGCGCCATCCTCTCACGCTCGAAAATGCCCCACATTTCCTCGGTTCGAGGACGCGCGATTCGAAGCACTGGACCGCACGAATCACATCACGTGCGTTTTCAGCAACCTGCTAGCTGGCGTGCCTGGTGACGGGCCGAGGTTCGTGACGGCGAGCGAGCTCGTCGGTCGACGGAGCGCGCGGGCCCTCGAGCGTTCGAGGTGCACGCGCGCGCTTTGCTTCGTGCGACGCTCTCGTCGTGTCCGATCGCATCACCGGGCGCTGCCTCTGTGGCGACGTCGCGTACGAAGCAGAGCCCGTGAGCACGTCGATCGACGCGTGCCATTGCACGTCGTGTCGGCGGTGGAGCGGGCACTTCTGGGCTTCGGTGAACGTGGAGCTGTCGTCGTTGCGCTTCGTGCGCGGCGAGGAGCACGTCACGTGGTTCGAGTCGTCCGAGCTCGTGCGGCGCGGCTTCTGCGCGCGCTGCGGCTCGACGCTCTTCTGGCATCCGCACCGCCATCCGAAACACGCGCACGCGATCGCGGTGAGCGCGGGCTCGGTCGATGCGCCGACGGGGCTGCGGCTCACGGCACACATCTTCACGGACGAGCAGGGCGACTACTACGGCCTCGCGGACGACGTGCCGAAGCGCGCGAAGTTCTGAGCGTGATCGGCGTCGGCGCGCTCGCGGCCCCCGCGAAGCACGCCACCACGACCGACCCTCAAAGCGCCTTCGCCAGCATCCCGATCGCCCGCCGGAGCTCCGTCTCGTCCAGCGCGCCGAACCCCAACCGCAGCGCCGCGCGGGGCCGTCGATCGAACGTGAACCGTCGCGCGGTCTGGACGTACACGCCGCGCTTCGCCGCGCGCTCGGCCCACGCGTCGACGTCGACGCCGCGCGCCTGCGCCCAGAGCGCCATGCCCCCGCGGGGCACCTCGAAGCGCAGCGTGTCGCCGAAGATCTCCCGCAGCGCGCTCACGAAGGAGTCGCGGCGGGCGAGGTAGATGCGCCGCATGCGCAGCGTGTGGCGCGCGAGCTCGCCGTCCTCCGCGAGCTCCGCGATCGCGTGCTCGAGCACGTGGTCTCCTTGGCGATCGACGTAGGTGCGGTGCGCGACGATCGCCTCGCGCAGCGGCGGCGGCGCGATCACCCAGCCGAGCCGCAGCCCCGGCGCGAGCACCTTCGAGAGCGTGCCCACGTAGATCACGCTGCGCGGCGCGCGCGACGCGAGCGGCAAGATCGGGCGCCCCTCGTAGTGCAGCTCGTGGTCGTAGTCGTCCTCGAGGATCGCGAAGCGCTTTCGACGCGCGAGCTCGAGCAGCGCGAGGCGCCGCGGCGCGCCGAGCACGACGGTCGTCGGGTACTGGTGGTGCGGCGTCACGTAGACCGCGCGCAGCGGCGCGGTCTCCGCCAGCTCCGCGAGGCGCGCGACGTCGAGCCCGTGCCGATCGACACGCACGGGAACGAGCGTGGCGCCGCTCGCGCGAAGCGCCTCCCACGCCGGTCGGTAGCCGAGCGCCTCCACCGCGACCACGTCGCCCGGTCGGAGCAGCGCGCGCGCCACGAGATCGATCGCCATCTGGCTGCCGCGCGTGACCACCACGTCGTCCGGCTCCACCGCGAGGCCACGTGTGTGCGCCAGCATCGTCGCGAGCGCGCGCCGCAGGACGAGCGCTCCCGCCGGGTCGCCGTAACCGAGCAGACGCGGCGCGCGCAGCGCACGTCGGTACGCCCGCGCGAGCGCCTCCGTCGGCACGAGCCGCACGTCCGGCACGCCGCCGAGCAGGGGCAGCGAGCCAGGCGGAACGGCGGTCGCGACGTCCGGATGCACGCGCGAGACGTCGAAGAGCGCGTCGCCACGACTGACCTCGGGAGCCCGCGCGCGCAGCTCGGGCAGCGCCTCCGACACGAAGGTGCCACGCGCGCGCTCGCTGCGGATCCAGCCCTGCTTCTCCAGCTCGCGCAGCGCGGCGAGCACGGTGTTCCGGTGCACGCCCAGGGCCTCGGCGAGCGTGCGGCTCCCCGGGATCGCGTCCCCCGGTCGGAGCACCCCGCGCCGCACGTCCGCCGCGAGCGCCTCCGCGATCTGCGCGAAGAGCGGCGTGGTGCTCGCCTCGTCGAGCGCGATCGCGTGCCCCCACGCGCGGGACGACTGGTCCGTCGGAGTGACGCGTTTCATGACGATCGAAGGTACCAGCGTGCGTGAACTATCGCTCCGGTTGACGCATCACCGCGCTCGGGTCGACGCATCACCCCAGAGTCGACCTCGACGAAGTCGCACCTCGAGTCGCGAGGTGCGAGGGGGCGCCACACACATCGTCGATCGGCGCGCGCGTCATCGACGCGGCCGCACGAGAAAGCGTCCCTCCGGCGGAGGCTCGAAGCCGAGCGGCGCGTACACCGCGTGCGCGTCGCGCGTGCCGAGCATCCAGCGACGCAGGCGCGAGAAGCGCGGGTGCTCCACGAGGAAGCGGGTGAGCGCCCGCGAGAGGCCGCGTCCACGCGCGGCTTCGTCGACGTACACGTCGGCGAGCCAACCGAAGGTCTCCCCGTCGGTGACCGCGCGCGCGAATCCCACCTGCGAACCGTTCGCGTCGTACGCGCCGACGACGTACGCGCCTTGGATCGAGCGCAGCAGCCGCGCGAGGTCGAGGTCCTCCGCCCAGTAGGTCGCGCGAAGCCAGCCGAGCACGCGCGGAACGTCGAGCCGACGCGGATCGCCGGAGAGCTCGAAGGAGCCACCGACCTCACCGACGCCCTCGGGGATCACCGCTCCCTCGAGCCGCGGCGCCCGCCGCAGCGCCGCCGCGATCACGGAGGCCGGCACCTCGTCCGCGAGCTCCGAGCTTGGAGCGCCCATCCGCTCGTCGAGCGGCAACACGCCTGCCCAATGCGGTAGAGCGAGGTCCGCCTCCGCATCACGCGGCCCGCCCTCGCGCACCTTCACGGACGCCTCCGCGAGATCGAGGGCGACCACGAGCGTCGCGCGTCGCTCGGCCTCCGTCGGCGCGCGGCACTCCGCGCTCCGGCCCGGCAGCGCGTGATCGACGATCGCGTCCAGCGCGCGCGCTGCCTCGTCGCCCTCGATTCGCACGAGCGATCCGAAGATCACCGCCGCGCGGAAGTTCATCGAGTGGTGGAACGCCGACTTCGCGAGGACGAGCCCATCGACCTTCGTCGCGCAGACACAGACCTCGCGCGACGTGCCCCCGCGAAGCAGCGCGTTCGCGATCGCGCCGTGCAGGTAGAGCCGGTCGCCGATGCGCCCGAACGCCATCGGCAGCAGCGTGGGCGCTTCGCCTTCGGGCGACGGCACCGCGACGTGCACCACGAGGCAGTCGTCGAGCAATGCGTGCAACGCCGCACGGTCGAGGTTGGCGCGCTCGGGATGGCGACGAAGCGCGGTGCGTGGCGTCGACGAGAGCGGTGTCGACGCGAGGGGGGTCTGCGTGAGCGGGACCGCAGGACGGCGAGGGTCGGGGGCAGGGCGATGTCTCATGTCCACGGTGTCGCGCGACACTGGTACCTCCGAAAGGTCCAGATTCGACGAGACTGATGGACCAGTGGGCGTCGGAGACGCGCTTTGCTCAGCGCGTCCCGAGCAGCGCCACGAACCCTTCGCTCGGCGGGAAGCCGTCGAGTGGCGCGTCCATCGGGGGCGTCTGCATCGCGCCGAGCGGGCAGACGCGCGGCGTGGCGCCCGGTGGTACGAGCGTGTGCGCGGGGCCCGCGAGCAGACCGGGGCCGAGCCCGAGCGCCTTCAGGTGCCCGCCGTAGCTCGCGAGGTGCCGGATGAGCGCGCTTTCGTCGGGCAGCGCGCGCACGATCAGATGCCGGTGTCCGGGACCGAGCGGCAACATCCCGGTCGGATCGAAGGCGACGGCGTGCGTCGCGCCCTCGTGCAGCTCACCCGTCGCGAGCACCACGTCGCGCCAGCGTCTCGCGGCCGCCGCGACGTCGGCCGGGAGCGGCCCGCGCGGCAACGTCTTCTCGCGTGCTTCGAGCGCGGGCAAGAGCCGGCTCACCACCGCGCTCGCGTCGTCGTGCGAGCCGAGCACGATCAGCTCCTGCGGCGAGAGGCAGCCGCGCTGATCGTAGGCCACGACGTCGAGCGCGAGCGCCGCGGCCGCCGCGTCGTCGAAGCTCGTCGCGCGCACCGCGGCCACGCCGAGCCCGTGCCCGTGCCCGACGAAGCGCGTCGCGATCGGCAGGCGCGTTCGTATCGCGCGCAGCGTGTCGTCGCTCCCGTAGACGTGGGTCGCGTCCGCGTGGCGGAGGAACGCGTCCCAACGTGCGTCGTCGTCCTTCGGGAAGCTCAGCACCGCGCACGCGCCGTCGTAGGGCGGCGGCAGCGCGCGCGCGAAGGCCTCCGCGAGCAGCGACTCGCGGCTCGAGGTCCGTACGAGGATCGGCACCTCGAAGAGCAACGCGAGCACCATCGGCCGCAGACACGCGGTGAACACGTTGCCCGCGAGCACGAGGGTCGCGAGCCGCATCCGGTTGTGCGGCGCGCAGCCGTCGGTCGCGTCGATCCCCGCGCGCGCACGGAGGGCGGTCAACGTCTCCGCGGTGAAGCTCTCCGCCGTCGTGCGCAGCGCCCACCGCACCATCGGCGCGGAGAGACCCGTGGCCTCCGCGAGTGGACGCACCAGCGACTCGTCGCACGCCACGCGCTGCACCGCGTCGGCCAATTTGGTGGGCGCCCAGTCCTCGTTCGTCTCCACCGGCGCGCGAAGTCGAAGCCGCAGCGCGAGCGACGCGAGCTCGTCGGCGGGGCTCTGCCGGTACTGGCTCACGACGCGCCCTCGCTCGACGTGCCGGTGCACGACCGCGTATCCACGCCGCCCGGTCCGACGTTCTCGACGCGAGCCATGACGCGCCGGCTCACGACGCGCCCTCGTTCGCGAGCGCCTCTTCGACCGCGAGCGAGCAGCCGCGTGGCGTCGCGCCGGGCGCGCGCCCGAAGAGCACGAAGCTCCCGTCCGCCTCGATCCGCGCGAGATCCGCGGTCTGGATCGCGCATACCGAATCGAGGTTCGCCGCGTCGTCGATGCGCAGGAGCCCGGTCTGCCCGATCGGCAGCGCGCGCAGATCGACGGGATCGACCGCGGTCACACGAACCCACGGAGGAAAACGCAGGCGCCGCGGCGCGGAAGGCTCGACGAGCGTCGTCTCGTAGGCCTGCGACGAGAGCTCGGTCATGCCGTACTCCGCGACCACCCGCTCTTCGGGGACCCCGTAGCGCGCGGAGAGCATCGCGAGCATCGCGTCCGGCGAGACCTCGCGGGTGCGGCCCTTGAAGCCGCCCGTCTGCATCACGCGGCTCCCGGCCGGAAGCGCGAAGCGCACGTCTCGCTCGGCCAGCGCGTCCTCCGCGAACACGAAGGCGAAGCTCGTCCCGAGCAGGGCGATCGGCTCGCGCGCGTCGGAGAGCGCGGTGACCAGCGCGTCCACGTCGAGCGCGCCGTCGCGCCAGCAGAAGGTCGCCGACGAAGACGCGTTCGACGAAGGAGCATTCGACGAAGGAGCATTCGACGAAGGAGCATTCGACGAAGGAGCATTCGACGAAGGAGCATTCGACGAAGGAGCATTCGACGAACAACATGTACGAGAGCGACGAGTCCGGCGCGTCGGTCTCGTCGGGTGCCAGCACCACGAGCCGCATCGGTCCGTCCCCGAAGAGCATGCGCGCCGCCCACGCCTTCGCCGCGCGATCGTAGAGCGAGAGATCCCGAAAGAAGTGTTGGCCCCGCGCCCCGCTCGTGGTGCCGCTCGTGCGAAAGACCCGCATGTCGTGCTCGGGCGCGTGCGCGGCGACGCGCGCGAAGCGGAAGACATCCGTCGGCAGCGCCGCATCCTCGCCTCGCGCGCGCACGAGCCGCGCGTAGGGCTCCACGTGGGCGGCTTGGTACGCGCGCAGCTCCGCGAGCAACGCGTCGCGCGCTTCCGGGGTCACGTCGTCGATCGCGGCCGCGATCTTCGTGTGCAACGCGTCGCGGTTCACGGCGCGACCTCGCGAGAACGAGACGTCGACGCGCGCGCCGGGAGACGACACGTCACGCCCGCACCTCCTCCGCCAACACCGCGACGAACCCGTCGAGCAGCGCCTCGTCGATCGTGAGCGGCGGTGCGAGCTGGAGCGTACGCGCGTCGTTCCCCGCGGGCAGCACGAGGTATCCGCGCGCGAGCAGGCGCGCCACGAGATCGAGCACCGGTCGATCGCCCGCGCGGTCGAAGCGCACGCCGAGCAGCATCCCCGCGCCGGTCACGCGCCGACCGGTCGCGCGCGCGAGCTTCGTCGACAGGCGTGCCCCGAGCTGCGTCGCCCGCGCCGAAAGCGCCTCGTCCTCGAGCACGTCGAGCGCCGCGAGGGCGGCCGCGCAGCCGAGCGGGTGCCCGAAGAAGGTGCCGGTGTGGATCGCTTCGCCGGCCGGGTCGCCCCACGCAGCCATCGCCTCCGCCCGCCCGAGGCACGCGCTCACCGGCAGTCCGCCGCCGAGCGCCTTGCCCACACACACGAGATCCGGTGACGCGCCGAGCGCGACCGAGAGCCAACGTTCGCCGCATCGACCGAGGCCGGTGAGGATCTCGTCGACCACCAGCAGCGCACCGCGGGCGCGACACCGCTCCGTCAGCGCGGCGAGGAACCCTTCCGGGCACGGCCGACAGCCGCCGCGACCTTGCAGCGGCTCCACCAACACCGCGCCGATCGTGTCGTCCCACGCGGCGTCGACCGCGGCGAGCGCGGCGTCGAGATCCTGCTCGTGCCACGCGGCGAAACGCACGTGCGCGCCGAGCTGCGCGGCGAAGGGAAGCCGAAACGCGGGCGCGTACCCACACGCGGCGAGCGGTCCGTGCGAGAGGCCGTGGTAGCCGCCGTCGAACGCGAGCACGCCCGGCTTCTTCGTCGCGAGCACGGCCGTCTTCAGAGCCGTCTCCACCGCGTCGCTTCCGCTCTGCGAGAGCACCACGCGCGCGCCCTCGAAAGGCGCGATCGACGCGAGCCGATCGAGCAGCGCGATCTTCACGTCGCTCGGGTGCAGATCGCCGAGCGCGTGCAGCAACTTCCGCGATTGAGCCTCGAGCGCAGCGAGCACCCGCGGGTGCGCGTGCCCGATCGCGGCGACCCCGAAGCCGCTCGTCAGATCGACGTACACGTTGCCGTCCGCATCGACCACGTTCGCGCCGCGCGCCTCGCTCCAGACGATCGGATCCTGCGGCGACCCCGAGGCCTCCGCGCGCCGCGCACGTCGCGCGGTGAACGCGGGACACTCGGTGCGCGCGAGCACGTCGACCAGCGCGCGCGATCGCTCGCCGGGCGGCGGCGCGACGAGGCGAGGCGGTGACGATCCGAGATCCATCGGCAGGACTTGCCGTTTTGGAGCCGACCGCAAGGTCGAGCGACCCGCGGCAACGTGAGTGTCGCCGTCAGGCGACCGAACCAACCAATGGCGTTCCGCGCGTGGACCGTCAAGCGCTCGCGTGGGGTCCGACCCGTCGGAGGTGGCGAACGAGCCGTGAAGAGCGAAGCGACGTGCAGGGTGGATGGCCGAGGCGCTCACCTGCGGCGCGCTCGCGCGAGACGGGGGCGTCACGCCATGGGATGGACGCGTCGGCGCTCAGGTCCGCCGCTTCCAGGGGAAGAAGAGCAGCCCCTCGGAGCGCGCGGTGCGCATCAGCTTCGGATCGTCGAGCAAGAGCACGTCGAGGCTCGCGCCCGCGGCGTCGGCGGCCCTGCGCAATGCGAGCACGATGTCGTTCACGCGCGCGCGGTACGCGACGTCGACGCGGAGCCCCGCGGTCGGTTGTGCGGTGACCGGCCCACGCGCGGCGAGGAAGAGGGCGGCCCACTCGACCTCGGGATAGCCACGCAGCACGGTGGAGAGCGCGTCGAGGAGGTCGTCCGACGGCTCGTCGCGCAGCGGCGTGATCTGCACGCTGGCGCCGCCCGAGCCGAAGGTCGCGGAGGGCCGCGAGGGATCGAGCGTGCCTTGGGTGACGGTGAGCCCTTCGGGGCGGGGGCCCGACTGCGAGCTCGGCGGACGTGGGCTCGACGGCGAGCTCGGCGGACGCGCTCCGGCCGTCACCCCCGGCGGCGGAGGACGAGGCGCCGGTCGTGGCACGTCGGGCACGGACGCACGCGGTGGAGGTCGCTGTCCCACGCTCGAAGGCCGCACCGCGCCGCCCTCGATCGCCTCGGGCGAAACCACCGGAGCCGGCACGCCCGCGACGGAGCCTCCCCGCGTCGGCTTCACCGCCTGCAGCATCGACTCGCTCACGCGCCCGACCGCGGCGAAAGGCCCGGACGAATCCGAGCGCCCGCGCGTGGAGAGCAGGGGCTCGATCTCCGCGCGCTCGCACTCGAGCGCGTGCGGGGACGCGATGTCGACCACGAGGAACCCGAGATCGTGCGCGAGCACGTGCCGAAACACCTGCCGCGCACCGACCTCCTTGTGCGGGACGCTGCCGTCCGGTCCGAGCCACCCGAAGCGCGCGGCGGCCTCTTGCAACGACGCCTCGTCCGTGAAGACGGGCAGCGCGCTCTGCTTCTGGCTGCTCATGAGCGTCCGGTAGTCGTCGCCACCGGCAGTCCACGTCGCGACGAAGAGCGTGCGCTGGGACAGCGCGACCAGCGCGTCCACTTTCGCCTGGCCGCCGGCCGCTGCATCCGAGAGCAGGCGCCGGAACGCTTCGAGCGCACGGTCCCCCGAGTTCATGCGGAACAGAATACCCCGCCCCCGACGAAAGCAGGCAAGTTCATGACGCACGTGCTTGACAGGTTCGTGCCCACGAGTACCTTCCGGCTCCCTTTCGAGGGGATGCCCAGATAGCTCAGTTGGTAGAGCAGGGGATTGAAAATCCCCGTGTCGGCGGTTCGACTCCGTCTCTGGGCACCACCGAAGCCG
>JALOQC010000439.1 GCA_025453555.1 Myxococcota bacterium
CGCGGGGCGGATCTGCGCCATCTTCACGAGGCGCGGCGACTTCAAGTCGCGCGTGGTGACGCGCGCGGGCGACGTCATCGCCGAGGATCTGGATCTCGAAGTCGAGGCCATCGCCGCCGCCCTCGAGCACAACGAGGCGCGCACGCCGACGCAGCTCTCGGACCTCCGGCCGATCGAGGTTCCGGGCGCGGCCGACCGCTTCGAGGCCATCGGCATCGAGTGCATCGTTCGCGGAGGGCTTCACGCCGCGTGCGAGCGCTTCGAGGGGCGCGCGCCGGGCCCGTTCATCCGCCGCGCGGTCGAGCAAGCCGTGGGCGAAGATCCTTCGCGCTGGTCGCGTGCTGCTGGCGCGAAGGCCCGTGGCGCGGTCGTGCGGGCGCTGGAGTCGCTCGCGGACCGTGCGGAACGGGCGGCCGCAGCCGAAGCGCGGATCGCCGCCGCGGAAGCCCGCCGGGCCGCGATGGCGGTTCCGAGCGAGGCCGAGCTCGCCGACGCGGAACGCGCGCTCACCGAGGAAGAGCTCGAAGCGCACGCCTTCGGCGTCGAGCGCATCGACGACGCCGCACCCACCACCGACGACGACACCGACTTCGACGGCGTCGAGGAGATCGACGAGTGACCAAGCCCGCGAAGCTCACCACGCGCGACTTGAAGTCGCCGCGCCTCGTGAAGATGGCGCAGATCCGCCCCGCGGACCTCGAAAAGCTCCTCGCCGAGATCGTCGACGACGCCACGATCGAGGAGTTCGCCGCCGCGCTCACCGCGATCATCGTCGCGAGCGCGTTGCGCTCAGAAAGCGCGCGGCGGATCGCGCTCGCCGCCGCGTGGTCGCGTGCGTCGAAGCTCAACGAGCCGATGCCCGCCAAGCGCCGCGAACAGCTCCGTCTCGCGAAGACCCTCGCCCCCGAGCTCTGGGGCTTGCCCGCGCGCCCCGCGCAGAAAGCGAAGTGATCGTGCCCCTCGGAACCCGAAGCGCCGAAGCCGCGCTCGCCTCCACCGCGCTCGATGCGGCCCTCGGTGGTCGCTACGGCAACGTTCCGCCCGCCGCGCGCGCGCGAAACGTCTGGACGGACCGCGACGCACGGACGCACGTCGTGCTCCACCACCTCGCGCGCGCCGAAACGCTCTACGGCGAAGCCGAAGAGCCGTTCGATCGCGCGGCGGTGCTCACCGCGCTCGAAGATGCGATCTGGGCGCGCCACAAGGGCGACCGGTCCCTCTCCAAGCGCGGGATCACGATCTCGACGATCTCCGCCGCGCAAGCCTTCGACGTCAGCTTCGACGAGCTGACGCGCATCGCGGGAGAGCTCGCATGAACGCCCGCGCGCTTCGCCTCGCTCAATCCGTCGGGGGCTCCGCGCTCCCGCTGGGGACGACCGCGATGCGCGCGATCGACTTCGCGGGCGACACCGTCGAGGACCGCGAGCGCGCCCTCACGCGCCACGCGACGCGGTTGCGCGAGGCGATCGTGGTCCTTTCCGACCGAGGCGTCGACGTTCACGACCTCGACGCGGTGCGCGGCGCCGTCCCCACGCTCCCGAAGCACCTCCGCCGCGCCGTCCGCATCGAGCTCGGGAGCGCCGCCCGGCACCGCCTCGCGCGCCGCCGGCTTCGACACCCGCGCGCGTTCGAGCGCCGCCTCGAGCGGCTCGCCATGGATGTGCTCGAGGTCGAGCGTGCGTTCGACGCGCTCGACGCGGTGGCCGAGCTCGACGACGACTTCGCGCGCGTCGAGGGCGGTGTTCTGCCGGTGGCGCTCGCGCTCGTTCCGCGCCTCACGCGCGACGCGCTCGACCGGGCCCGCGCCGATGCGCGCGCCGACGTGGAAGCGGGCCGCACGCCACCGCGCGCGCGCCTGGAAGAAGCGGCGCGCCTGCACGCGGGCGCCATCGACGACGCGCTCGACCGCGCCCTTCGGGGGCCCGACGCATGAACCTCTTTCCCCATCTTGGAGTCCCGCGTTCGTCGACTTTCCTGGCGGTGGCCTGCGAGCACGGGAGGGTCCGTTCGAGTCGGACCGTGGGGACCGCGCCCGGCATGGCGCGCTTTCGTTCGGCCCCGCGCGCCGCTGCCGCCTTCCAGCGGCGCGCGGGGGTCGACTTCGGGTGACACCGTGAAGCCGCTCCGACTCATCCCCGAAGACCGAAACCGCGCGCGCGCGACCGCGGGTGCGCTTCGGCTGATCGACTCGCTCCCGCATCGCGAACGCCTCGACGCACTCGACTCGTTGCGCACGTTCACGCGAGCGGGTGACCGCGTGCGCATCGAGTCCGCTCGCCACCGAACCCGCCGCGCGTTGCGGGCTCGCGACGCCGACGCGCTTGCGCTGGCCGTGGAAGCCGAGGCCGAAGCACTGCTCGCGTGCGCGCTGGCGCACGATCCCGCCGCGTGCGCGGCGCCCAAAGATCCGGAGGCGATCGCCGATGGCTGACGACAAGTACAAGGTCGACTTCGAGATCGACACCACGAAGGCCGTCAAGGGTCTCGGCGACGTCGAGCGCGCCGCGTCGAAGACCGCGCAGACCTTCGAGCGCTCGCTCACGCCTGCGACCACCAAGGCCGCCGACGCGACCGCCAAGACGCACGCGCAGTTCGAGCGCGCGCTCGCAGGCACCACCGCCTTCACGGGCGCGCTCGCGACGCTCGGACCGCAGCTCGGACCGGTTGGCGCAGGCCTCAACGCAGCCGCTCAGGGCGCGGGCGCGCTCTCCGCCGCGATGGGTCCGGCGGGAGTCGTGATCGGCGGTGTCGTCGGTCTGCTGCCCGCGCTCATCACCGGCATCGTCGAGGCCGCGTCCGCGACCGATCAAGCTGCGTCGAGCCAAGCGCGATGGACCCGTGAGATCGTCGAGGGACGCGAACGCCTCGCCGCGCTCGCAGGCACGATCGCGCAAGCACGCGCACGCGCGGACGAGTTTCGGAACGTGCTTCGTCGTGGCGTCTTCGACGCCGCAGACGCCGCGGACATCGAGACGCAGATCGCCGCCGCACAGATCCGCACATCGACCCTGCGCGAACAAGCGACCCGTGCGCAGCTACGCGGCAACGTCTCGGAGGCGCTACGCGCCGAAGGCGACATCGTCGAGCTGGAAGGGCGCCTCACGGTCTTGAACCTCGCGCTCGATGAGGCGCGCGCGAAAGAAGAAGCGCGCGCCAGCGCGGGCAAGTTCGCGGGCGGAGGGTCGAACCGCGGCGGCTCGCCGCGCGACCGCACCGCCGAGCTCGAGAAGGAGAAGAACGCCGCGATCCGTCTCGCCCAAGAAGAAGCTGCGATCGCGCAGCAGCTCGTCGACAAGGAGTGGGAGCGCCTCGAGGCGGTGAAGCAGATCGCGGAGCAGGAAGCCCGCACGCTCGCCGCGATCGAAGAGTCCCTCGCGCTCAAGAACAAGCTCGCGCAGGACGAGCGCGACCAGCGCGAGTACGCGCAGGAGATCGAGCGCGCGGAGGGCGAGAAGAACAAGGCGATGATCCAGTTCCAGGAGCAGCAAGCTTCGGAACAGGAGCGGTACAACAAGGTCGTCCAGCGCTCGCAGGCGGGCATGGAGGGCGTGCTCGACATCGCCATCCGCACCGCGCAGCTCCAGAAGGAGACGAACGCGAGCTTCGGCGAGGCGTTCAAGACCGCGGTCGACGAGTGGCTTCGCGGCTTCGCGCTGCAGAGCGCGTACAAAGGCGTCGCGGCGACGGCGGAAGCGATCGGCTCCGCTGTCACGAACCAGCCGAACGCGGCCGCGAAGTTCGCCGAGGCCGGCATCCACTTCGCGCTCGCAGCTGCGGCGGGCGGTGCGAGCGCTGCGATCCCGAACGCGGGTGGTGGCGGCGGCGGCGGTGGCCGCGCCGCGCGCCCCGAAGCGGTTGGTGGTGGCGGCGGTGGCGGTGGCGGTGGAACCATCGTCGTGAACTTCAACGGCCCGGTGAGCGAGGCCGAGATGGGACGCATGCAGCAGCGCGCCGCGCGTGCCGCGGATCGTCGCTACGGGAGCCGTCGATGAACACGGTTGAGGAACGAGTCGCGGCGATTCGCACCTTCGAGTCGCAGCTTCGAACCGCGCTGCTCGAGTGCATGGCGCACGACCCCGAAGCGTTCACGTTCGCGGTGACGCGCCCGGAGTTCGATCAGTACATCGGGCCGCTCGAGTCCGCGCTCGAGGGGCTGAAGCTCGCGCGCACGCGTGTCGCCGAGCTCGAAGAAGAGCTCGCCGCGCTTCGTGCCGTCGTCGAGACCGGCGAGAGCTTCGAGAAGGTCGCAGCGAAGATCTTCGAGCTTCGCGCGGGGGGTGCTCAGTGACGCTCACGCACGACATGATCGCCGCCGTCGCCGGCTCCCTCCGCGCGTTCGACCTCGACGGCGCGCTCGCCGACTGGCCCGCGCAGAACGCCACGCGCTACCCCGCGGCCGCCACGCTCGCCGCGCTCGAGCGCATGCGTGCGACGGGCGCCGAGCATCCCGACCTCGACGACGCGATCGCGCTCCTGACGCGCGCGCTCGCAGAAGGAAACCCGTCATGAGCACGTCTCGATTCAAGGGACTCATCCGCCACGAAGACGCGCAGTGGGACGCCTACTCGCCCGTCGACGCAGCGTGGTCGCGCGGCGTGATGTCCAACGTCATGCACTCCGCGGACAGCTGCGGTCAGGTGCTCGCGAACTGGCGCGTGCTCGACTCGGTGCCGAACATGCTCGGTCGCGAAGTCCGTCAAGGTGCCACGTGGTACGTGATGTGGGCTTCACCGGAGCTCCCGGTGAGGGTGCGAGGCGACGGGTCGTCCTACCCGCTTCGCGTACGCGTTCGGGGCGCGGGCTCGGATGCCGGCGGCGCGGTCGACTTCGCTATCGCGATTCACCCCGCGGGCGCGATTGCTGAAGACCCGGGGCCCGACGGCGCGACGTGGTGGACCTACGGCAACGTCGCCGGCTCAACGCCTGCGTGGGTCTCGCTCGCGAGCCCGACGATCCAGAACTTCGCGCTCACCCGCGACGGCGTCACGAGCACGCTTAAGGGCATCGCCGACGCGCCGGTCGGACTTCGCTACAGCGCCGCGCGGGTGGTCGTCTACGCGCGCTTCACGTCGGGAACGCTCCCGGCGATCGCGAACCTCTCGGGCGTCTACGCGGCCGAGTACATCGGGCTCTGACGGATGACGTACTCGCGCGTTCCGCAGTTCCGCTCGAACATCGCGTTCGATGGCATCGTCGCAGGGTGGCCGGTCGCGGCCACCGACTGGCAACGCGCCGCCGATGTGCAGAACTGGATCGCCGGACGCGGTCGACAGGTGATCCCTCCGTTTCGACCCGACCACGGCGCGCTCGAGGCTCCCAACAACACCTACCACTACGCGCTGCGGATCATCCCCAGCTACCCCGCGCTCGAGTTCCGCTGCCACGTCGGTTTCCGCGACGACATCTACTTCGCGACACCGTGGACGTACCGAACACCGATCCTCGTGGGCGAAGGTGCTGTGTCGTCGTGGGACGTCACCACGCCGCGGGCGGCGTACAACACGACCACGATCGACGCGACCCTCGCCGTGCTCGCCACCGCTCGCGACGTGTTCATCGACACGATCTCGGTCTTCGAGCTCCCGCGCGCGTTCATCGAGCAGACCGCGCTCGCAGGTGGCGTCTCGATCCCTCCGCTCGCCGCTGGCCAGCCGATCACGAGCGCGAGCGTGGAATCACTCGCCGACGCTACAGCTGACGACACCTTCGGCGCGCGCGTCCTCGCGTTTCACGCCGTGCCATGGGCCACGGGTGTCTCGCCCACAAAGTCGACGGAGTACGCGCGGGCGTCCTCGAGCTCGAGCTACGCGCCCGGCCCGGGCGGCAACGGCATCGCCGCGCTCGCGCGGAAGAAGCGCGTCGGCGACACCACGCGGACCTGCAAGGCCGCGTTCTTCGGGTGGTGCTCCGACGGAAGCACGACCGGTCAGGCGCGCGTGACGTCGAGCAAGCACGGGAGCTCGACCGCGGTTTCGATCTCCGGCACCACGCCCGCGTGGGGGCTCGTGTCGCCCGATGTGGTGGTGGACTGCGAGGACCTCGACGCGCTGACCGGGCTACAGGGCGGCACGTTCGACGAGCTCACGGTCGAGTTCCGCCGCACCAGCGGTTCGGGCGAGGTCTACCTCGCGAGCTGGATCGTCTACGAATGACTGCGCCCCCCTTCGGGGCGCCGCAGGCACCGCGGCACCTGACCCGGCCGCTCCGTGTCCACGAGCCCGATGCGCTGCCGGCAGACCGGCTCGCCGTTCCGTGGACACGCGACGTACTTCCGTGGACACGCGACGTACGCCGGCCCGTCGCCGTGCGGGTCCTCGCCCTCGCAGAAGGCCTCGCCGTCGCACACGACGATGTCGCCGTCGCACGTGACCGGAACGAGCTCGGCGGGCGTCGCGACGCAGCCGACGAGTACCACCACGAAGAGCACGCAGCGCATCACGAGCCACCTTCCGCGCCCTCGGCGCCGTCGATCACGAGCTCGTCGCAGGCCGCGAGCACGTCCTCGGCGAGCCGCATCGCGGCCCGTCGTTCGTGCGGCTTTCCGACGCTCGCGAGGTAGGATTCGGCGGCTCCCCGCAAGCTCCCCACGAGATCCGCAAGCTCTCGGAATCGCTCGCCTTGCGCCGCCCTTACAAGGCGGATGTCCAGGGTTCAATCCCCTGTCCACCCACCCAGGCAGCCCGGTCTACGAAGCCTCCCGACGGCCGTTGGTGACGCTCGTCAGGTCGCTCGGCGCTGCGCGACGTGGCCGCTCGCGATGCCCCACTGGCCGAGCCAGTAGAGGCTCATGATGCCGAGGCGCCAAGCGGTGCTGCTGCGGACGTCGGCGTCGAGGTAGGCGCCGCCGAAGCGGCCGAAGGCGATCATGGTGTCGCTGATCGCAAAGCTCGCGGCTCCGGCGAGGGTGAGCCAGGCGGCGCGATCGAGCGCGCGTAAGTGCGTGTCGGTGCGTGGTTCGAGCGCGCCGACGCGGGCGGCGGCGCGCCAGAGCATCGTGCAGATGACGAAGGTGTAGACCGAGACCGGCACGAGCATCGGGCCGAGGTGGGCGCCGAGGAGCGCGAGGACGCCCGCGCCGTAGGCGTACGCGGGGATCGCGCGGGGGAGGGCGAGGGCGCGGGCGGAGCGGGTGAAGACGGCGACGTAGAAGACGTGCGCGATCAGGAACGCGACGAGACCCGGTACGAAGAGGCCGGCGGGATCGAGCTCGAGGAAGGCGTCGCCCGCGAGGGAGGCGACGAAGCCAGCGACGAGGAGATCGCGCTCGCGATCGCGTGGGGCGGATCGCACGAGCCACACGATCATCGCGAGCACGGGGAGGAGCTTCACCGCGAGGCGGAGCGCGTGCAGATCGAGGGCGACGCCGACCGCGAAGGTGAGGGCTGCGACGGAAGCGACCGCGAAGAGCACGCGATTCATGGGGTGTCCGATCTCGGGTTCATTGCGCTCGCGTTTCGTCGTGCTCGGTCCTGCGTGTCCTGACCACGGCGCGTTCGCGGCTCGAGCGCACGTCGCGGCTCGAGCGCACGTTGCGGATCGTTCGGCGTTTCGAGCGCGAGCGCGGCCGATCACGCGAGCGACTGCGGCTCGATCACGCGAGCGCGGTGGTCGCGATCTCGGCGCGGGCGACGTCGCTCTGCGCGAGCATGCGGACCGCGCGGACGTGGCGCTCGATCGGGTACTCCTTGGTGTAGCCGTAGCCGCCGTGGATCTGGAGCGCTTCGCTCGTCGCGCGCGTGGCAGCGCGTGCGGTGAGGACGCGGGCGCTCGCGGCACCCTGTGCGGTGGTCGCGGCGCGACGCACGAGGAGGCGCGCGGCGTCGAGCTCCGTCAGCGCGTCGGCGAGCTTGAACTGGATCGCTTGGAGCGACGCGATGGGTGCGCCGAACTGGCGTCGGTCGAGGGCGTAGGCGCGCGCGGCTTCGACCGCGGCGGCGGCGGAGCCGAGCATGGTCGCGGCGGCGCCGAGCTCGTACCACTCGCGCGCTTCGCGATCTCCGGCGGGGGCGACGCTCGGGTCGACGCGGACGAGGCCCGCGCCGCGGAGACCGAGGGTGGTCACGGGGTGGGTGGGCAACGCGTCGGCGGCGAGGACGTCACCGCCTTCGAGGACCCAGAAGCTCTCGGCTCGTGGCGCGATCGACGACTCGCGCGCGACGAAGCTCGCGAGTCGACCCGCGCACGCCGCGTCGAGCGCGTGCTCGGTGCGCGCGAGGACGGCGCTCGCGGGACCCGCGTGGAGCGCGAACATCCAGGCGAGCGAGGGTGATCCGGCGGCGAGCGCTTCGACGACGAGCGCGTAGGCGAGGCGGTCGAGGCCTGCGCCGCCGCGCTCTTCGGGGAGGGTGAGGCCCCAGATGTCGAGCGTGTCGAACGCACGTCGCGCGAGCTCGACGTCACGTCCTTCTTCGAGCGCGTGCGCCCGCGGCGTGAGCTCGGCGCTCGCGAAGCGGCGCACGGTGTCGAGGATGCTCGCGTGGAGCTCGGGCAGGCGGAGATCCATGGCCGCCTCGTCTCACCTTCGTCGAGCCGACGCAAGCCGGACGTGGCGCCCGCTCACGGACTTCGTAACGCCGACATCGAATCGGACACGGTCTCCGACTCGGACACCCAACGACGGATCAACGCAGGTAGCGCGCGAGGGGCTCGAGCACCGTCGACGCCGGCTCGGCACCGCGCGCGATCGCGTTCTCGGGGCCGAGCTTGACGACTTGGAGATCCTTCAGCGAGCTGAGCGCGCCTTCGAGCTTGTCCTTCGAGATCGCTTCGCGGTGCTCGATCTCGCCCGCGAGGTACATGCGTTGCCCGAGCGAGAGGGTCTTCTTGAGCCAGCTCTTGCGATCCGTGCCGCCCTCGTCGAGCGACTCCGCCGCGCGCGCCGCGAGGTGGTAGGCCTCGAGGTACGAGCCGAGCATCACCGCGTAGACCTCGAGGTGTCGGCCGGGCTCGCCGCGGCCCACGCGCATCGTCGCGGCGTCGTCGCCACCGTCCGCGGCTGACCCCGCGGACCCGACAGGACCGTCTGCGGCTGACCCCGCGGACTTGAAAGGACCGTCCGCGGCTGACCCCGCGGACGGACCGCCTTCGCGCTCGATCTCGCCCGCCTCGATCATCGTCGCGACCGCCTCGTCGAAGATGCGTTCGAACGGCGCGTCCGCGCGGTACATGAACTCGTACTTGAAGAGGCGGCTGAGCCAGCGGACGCGCTCGCGGAGCTCGGCGAGCGAGAGGGTTCCTTCGCCGCGCAGGAGCGCCGCGCTGATGAGCGCGCTCGGCACGAAGAAGTGCAGCAGGTTGTTCTTGTAGTACTCGAGCGCGAGGCGTCGTTGATCGGAGACGCGGTAGATCGCTTCGCCGCCCGTGGCCTCCGCTTCGCGCACGAGCTTGGCGTCGTAGAAGAGCCCGAGCGCTTGGTCGAGGGTGTCCTCGCGGAGCGTGACGCCGTCCTCCGCGACCAGCGCATCGGCGACGCGCGCCCCCTGGCGACGCAAGGCTTCGAGGAGCATCACCGCGCGCTCGATCAGCGCGGAGCGCGCGATGCCGCGGCGTTGGTGCACGAGGAGCGCGGACGCGACGAGCGCGGCGGGGGTCACCACCGTCACGCGATCGATCTGGTAGGTGACGCGGTGGCCGACGCGCTGCACGAGCGCGCGGCGCTGCGAGGGCGTGATCTCGTCGCGGCTCTCCGCCCGTTCTTCGCCGAGCGTCCACTTCAACACGTCGTCGAACGCGAGCACCTTGCCGAACTGCACGTAGAGGCGGCCGTACTTCGAGCGGAGCACCTCGGAGGTCTTGAGCAGGCCGCCCACGTTCTCCTTCTGCTTCTCGCCGCCACCGAGCTCGTGCACGTAGCTGCGCTCTTCGATGATGCGCTCGTAGCCGATGCTCACCGGCACGAAGAACACCTTCTTCATGCGCAGCTTGAGCGCCGCGTCGACCACCATCGTGAGCAGGCCGAACTTCGGCGCGAGGAGCTTGCCGGTGCGCGATCGCCCGCCTTCCACGAAGAACTCGAGCGGGAACCCTTCCACGATCAGCCGACGCATGTAGGCGTCGACGAGCACGGGATAGAGCTTCTTGCCTTTGAAGGATCGGCGGATGAAGAAAGCGCCGCCGCGGCGGAGGATCGGCCCGAGCGGCCAGAAGGAGAGGTTGTCACCCGCGGCGATCAGCGGCGCGGAGAGCGCGTGCCGGAAGAGCACCATCGAGAGCACGAGG
>JALOQC010000070.1 GCA_025453555.1 Myxococcota bacterium
CTGCGCCGCTCGCGCTTCAAGGGCTCGATCGAAGAGCTCACCGAGTACGACACGAGCTATGGCGCGCCGGGCGTGGGTCGATACCGCGTCAACGTCTACCGGCAGCGCGGCTCGCTCGCGATGGCACTGCGCGCGATCCCCTTCGACGTACCGAACTTCGAGGCGCTGCGGCTCCCGCCGGCGATCGCGAAGCTCGCGGAGAACGAACGCGGAATGATTCTCTGCGTCGGCGCGGCCGGAAACGGAAAGAGCACCACGCTCGCGGCGATGGTCGATCACATCAACCGCTCGCAGCGCGTACACATCGTCACGATCGAAGACCCGATCGAGTACATGCACACCGATCATCTCGCGTCGGTCTCTCAACGCGAGATCGGGCTCGACACACCAGCGTTCGCGACCGCGCTCCGCTCCGCGCTTCGTCAGGATCCGGACGTGATCCTGGTCGGTGAGATCCGCGACGAAGAGACGATGGACATCGCGCTCAAAGCGGCCGAGACGGGTCACCTCGTGCTCTCGACGCTCCACACGCCGGATGTCGCGCGCACGATCGGCCGCGTGCTCGCGCTCAGTGGCAGCAACAGCGTCCAAGAGACCCGCGAACGTTTCGCCGACAACCTCAAGGGCATCGTCGCGCAGCGCCTCTTGCCACGCGCGGACGGACAAGGGCGCGTGATCGCGGTGGAGGTGCTCGTGATGACGGGCACCGCTCGCGAGAGCATCCGCAGCCCCGAGGGCAACCTGCCGCTCAAAGACGTGATGGAGCGCGGCGTACACCCGTACGGCATGCAGACCTTCGAGATGGCGCTCCGCGATCTCGTGAAGAACGGGCTCATCACGGTCGAGACGGCCCGCGCCGCGATGGGGTGAGCCTTCGGTCGCGTTCACGCGACGCAGACGAAGTCGACGCCTTCGACGCGACCGCGCCGGATCAGCGCGTCACGCACGATCTGTCGTGCCCCACGTGTGGCCACCGCGACGATCACGAAGCGGCCGTCGGCGCCGATCGGGTCGACGATGGGGATCCCACGCGCGACGCGTCCGATCTTCTTCGGATCGATGTCGAGAAAACACGCAGCGCGCACCCCCTGCGGCTCGAGCTCGCCCAGCGTGCGACGTCCCTCGCGGCCCGCGCCCCAGATCGCGATCGAGCGCGTCTCGCCGAGCAAGCGCGGCGCGAGGAAGCGCGCCTTGAGCGCGCGGAAGGCCTCGAGGCGGTAGCGCGGGTCCCGAAAGGTCGTCTGTCCGGCGTGCTGTCGCCAGCGCAGACCGAGCTCGGGCACCTTCGCGAGCCCGAAGCCCGCCGCGTCGAGACGGAGCCAGAGCTCGTAGTCCTCTGGGAAGTCGCCGTCGAGGTAGCCGCCGACGGCTTCGATCGCGCTCGCGCGCAGCATCACCGACGGATGACAGAGCGGGCTCTCGACGAAGAGCTCGCGGGCGTGGTCGTGGCGGGTCCGTAGCGTGTTGAGCCAGTCGACGTAGCGCGCCATGCCCTCGCCGGGATCGCCGTCGTCGGCGAAGAGCTCGACGTGCGCCCCGACGGCGCCGAGCGAGGGATTGGCGTCGAGCGCATCCCGCTGTGCACCGAAGCGGCCCAGGAGGCTCACGTCGTCTGCATCCATGCGTGCGAGCCGCGGAGCGCGGGCGTGACGGCGCGCGTGCTCGAGCGCCGCCACCAAACCGCGGCCATCCGAAGCGAGGGCACGAACGCGCGGATCGCGCCGCGCGAGCTCGGCGACGATCGTGGGACCTTCGTCGCGCGAACCGTCGTCGACCGCGAGCAGCTCGATCGTCGCGCTCGCGTCGGCGAGCACGCTCTGCATGGCTTCGCGGAGCGTGCGCGCGGCGTCGCGGTAAGGAAGCAGGACCGACACCTGCGGAGCGTCGGATCCGTCGGCCGCTGACCCCGCCGACCGAGTGAATCCGTCCTGAGTGAAGGCGACCACGCTCAACCGATCGCGTCGTCGATCGGCCCGGCCGCGAGCTCACTCAAGTACATCAGCACCGGCGGATAGGTCGCGGCGAGCTCGTTGAAGCGCGCGGCGGGCAGACGCAGGAGGAGCGTGTCCGTCACGCAGATCACGTCGACCGACGACGACTGGCGGGTGATCAAGCTGCGTTGCCCGAGCACCGTGCCGGGGCCGAGGCGCTTGGTACGCTCTCCGCGCGCTTCGAGCGCGCCGAGCAGCACGCAGTAGAGGCCGTCTCCGCGCTTGCCGTGCTCCACGAGCACGGTGTCCTTGCTCGCGCTGCGGAGCTGAAAGAGCCCCGCGAGCTCGCGCTTGGTGTCGGCGTCGAAGCCTGTGAAGACGGGCGAGGTCAGCAGCAGGTTCGCGAGCAGCCGACGTCCGAGGAGCTCGAGCAGGAGATCGTGCAGGGGAGGGTGCTCGTCCACCAGCGCGTCGAGGGTCGACTTCGCGATGCGCAGCGCCGACACCCCGCCGGGCGCGACCACCACGTCCGCGCGCCGCGACACCTCGTCGAGCAGACAGCTCTCGCCGACGAGCTCACCCTCGCCGAGCGCGATGGGCGCTTCGGTCGATCCCGGTACGTGCACGCTCACGCCGCCTTCGACGAGGAGGAAGAGCGCGTCGCTCGGCTGGCCCACCTCGATGAGGAACGCGCCCGCCTCGAGCTCGCGCAGCTCGGCCTCCGCGAGCAGCCGCTGGAGCACCGGCTTCGGCAGCTCGGCGAGCAGCGGGGTCGCGGGAAGCGCCGCGAGATCCTCGGCGGTGCGTCGATGCGGCAGCTCCTCGACGTCCACGAAGAGCACGTCGTCCTCGATCACCTCGAGCTCCGAAGGGTCGAGCTCGATCAGGCTCATCCGCGGTGGCAGCGGAGGCGGCGCGAGCTCGGCGGGCGTGAGCACGAGCTCGATCGCGGCGCTCTCGTCGATCTCGGGGAAGAAGTCGTCGTCGTCGGTCTCCTCCGTTTGCTCACCTCGCGCAGCGTCCTCGCTTCGCGCGGCGCGCGCCGCTGCCTGCAGCGTCCCGTTCTCGTCGATCGTCCGCGGCTGACCCCGCGGACCCGCGTCGATCGTGCTCTTGCGCGCCTCGCGGTGCAGCCTCTGCGCGGCCTCCGGATCGACACGCTCGAGGATGTCGCGACGGCTCGGATCGATCTGCAAGATCACCTTCGCCAGCGCGGCCGCGCGCGCGACGAATCCCTGCGTCGCGTAGAGATCCACCGCACGCTCGAAGGCACGCACGGCGCTCGCGTCGTCGTTCAATCGGCGCAACAGATCGCCCTTGCGGTGCGGCCAACGCGGCTCGGTCGGCTCGGCCTCCGCGAGCTGATCGTAGACCCCGAGCGCGGCTTGGAAGCGCTCCTTGCGCAGCGCCTGCTGGAGCGCGTCGCGGAGCTTCGCGGTGCGAGACATCGCCGCGAGCGTACCAAACCGATGCGCCGGTAGACGTTTTTGGAGCGACCCGAAGTCACGTGAGCGTCGCCGTCACGCGACCGAACCACGAAGCGTGGACGCGAGGCGCGATCGATGTCGGGATCGCCCGATGTCCGTCGACACATCCTCGATCGATCGCGGCGCTCAGCGCCCGCGGGCCGCGCGCGCGGCTCCGAGCAGACCGACCTTCGGATCGGTCACCAGCGTCACGCGCGTGCGCTCGACCACCGCGCGCATCGGGGCCTTGTCGAGGAACGCCTGCACGAAGGGCTCCGTGAAGCGTTCACCCAGGCTCACGTGCAGCTTCGGCGCGATACCGCCCGCCACGTAGAGCCCGCCGCTCGCGACCACGTCGAGCGCGAGATCGCCCGCCGCGGTCCCGTAGAGCGCGACGAAACGATCGATCGTGATGCGCGCTGCGTCGTCGTGGTCGTACGCGGTCGCGATCGCGCCCCCGTCCGGCGCGTGCAGCGATCCCTTCGCGTGACCGCTCTGCACGACGTACTCGTACACGTTCACGAGGCCGAGCCCGCTCACCACGTGCTCCCACGTCGCGCGCCCGTGTCGCACACGCAGCCACTCGGCGAGCCCGTCCTCGAACGCGTCGCGCGGCGCGAAGCCGACGTGCCCACCTTCGCTCGCGAGCACGCGCGGCGGCGCGCCCGGCACCACGACCGCCTTACCGAGCCCGGTGCCGGCGCCGATCACCACCGCGGGGCCGCTCGAATCGATCGGCGCATCGCGCAGCACGACACGCGCAGTCTCGGGAAGCTCCGCGAGCCCGAGCGCGACGCCGTGAAAGTCGTTGAGCAGCGCGACCCGCACGCCGAGCGCGCCCTCCAGCTCGTCCGCGTCGACCACCCACGGAAGGTTGGTCACCGCGACGCGTCGTCCGCTCACGGGGCCCGCGACCGCGAAGCCCGCCGCGTCGACGCGCTCGTCGCCGAGGAAGGCGCGCACGGCGTCGAGCAACGACGCGTGATCGGCCGAGGGGAGCTGCGCCTGCCGCACCTCGCGCGTGTCCTCGTGGATGGCGAGCCACGTCTTGGTGCCGCCGATGTCTCCTGCGAGCGTCCGCATGGCGCGGGAGATTCGTCGCGTGGCGCGCGTGCGTCAACCGCGCGCCCGGTTCGATCGACGTCCTCGGAGCAGGCTTCGCGGTCGATCGTCCGCGGCTGACCTCGCGGACGATCGACGAGCGACCCGACTCGCGCGGAACCGACCGAACCGCTCGATCGTTCGTCGCCAGGCCGCGTGCGCCGTGATAATCGAACGCGCATGGAGCGAGCTCTCGGCGTCGATCCCGGCCGCGCGCGCATCGGCCTCGCGCTCTCCGACGAGGCCAGCGGCGCGCTCGCGCTCCCGTTCGCGACGATCCCGAGCGACGCCAAGCTCGAGGTCGCGGCGGAGCGAGTTCGCGCCGCGGTCGCGCATGTGGAGCTCGGCAAGGTCGTGGTCGGTCTCCCGCTGCGCCTCGACGGTAGCGAAGGCGAAGCGGCTCGTCGCGCACGCAAGCTCGGCCGCGCGATCGGCCGCGCCCTCGGCCGCTCCGTGATCTTCTGGGACGAGCGGTTGACCACCGCGCTCGCCGAGCGTGGTCTCAAGGACGTCGGGCTCGACGGACGCGAGCGACGCGAGGTCGTCGATCAATCGGCGGCCGCGCTGATTCTGCAGAGCTGGCTCGACGCGCGCGCGGCGCGGGCGGAACGCAAGGAGCAGCGAGCTCGCGACGAGCGCGAGGAGCCGCGAGCGCGTGACGAGCGCGAGGAGCCCGAGCGTTGAGCGCACGACGACGTCGCGTCGACCGCTCGGCCCGTCGCGTTCCCGCGCGCGCGCTCGCGCTCGGCCTCGGCGTGCTCGTGCTGCTCGGCACGCTCGCGGTGACCGCGCTCCTCGTGGTCTATCCACGTGAGATGCGCGCGGGTCGCGGCCGCACCTTCGTGGTGGCCATCCCGGAGGGCGCGGACGCGCGCGCGGTGGCGGACCTGCTCCACGAGCGCGAGGTCGTCGACGACCCCTGGATCTTCGCGATCTACCTGCGCATCACGGGCGCGGACGACGTGCTGCGGCGCGGCGACGTGCTGCTCGGCGATCGGCTTCGCCCCGACGAGGTCGCGCGCCGCTTGCGGAGCGATCGCGACGGAGTGCCGGTGCGCGTGACGGTGCCCGAGGGCTACACACGCTTCGACGTCGCGCGCCGCCTCGACGCGGCCGGGGTGTGCGACGAAGCGGCGTTTCTCGAAGCGAGCTCGGCGCCGCCGGACGGCGTCGAGGCTCCGAGCGCGGAGGGCTACCTCTTCCCGGACACCTACGAGCTGCGCACGCAGAGCGACGCACGCTCGGTCGTGCGCCGCATGGTGCGCAACCACTTCGAGCGCACCGAGGAGCTCTACGAGCGTCACGAGCTCGCGCTCGAACGTCTGCAGGAAGACCTCGGCATGGGCCCGCACGAGGTCGTGGTGCTCGCGAGCGTGGTCGAGAAAGAAGCGGCGGTCGCGGACGAGCGCGCGATCATCGCGGGGGTGTTCCTGAACCGCCTGCGCTCCGAGAACTTCCGTCCCCGCCGGCGTCTGCAGGCGGATCCGACGGTGAGCTACGGCTGCCTCGCGGAGCCGACCGCGGCGCCGAGCTGCGCGGGCTTCGACGGCCGCATCACACGCGCGATGCTCGACGACTCGGCCAACCGCTACAACTCGTACCGTCACGAGGGGCTGCCGCCGGGGCCGATCGCGAACCCGGGGCTCGCCTCGATCGTCGCGGTGCTGGACCCGACGGTGCACGACTACCTCTACTTCGTCGCGCGCGGCGGGCGTCGGCATCGCTTCAGCGCGACGCTGGAGCGTCACAACGAAGGCGTGGACGAGCTGCGCGAGCGCGAGCGCCAACGCTGAAGAAGTCGTGATGAAGAAGTCGTGATGAAGAAGCCCGAGCAGCTCGACCTCTTCGCCGCGCCGCCACCCGCGCCGCCTCGGCCGGACGAGCGCCTGGTCGAGCTCGCGTCGCGCCTGCCCACGAACCTCCGGCTCGGCACGAGCAGTTGGACCTTCCCGGGGTGGGCGGGGCTCGTCTACCACCGCCGCTACCCGAACAACGCGACCTTCATCCGCGAATCCCTCGGCGAATACGCGCGCTACCCGCTCTTCCGTACCGTCTGCGTCGACCGCAGCCACTATGCGCCCATCGCGGAGTCCGAGCTCCGCGACTACGCCGCGCTCTTGCCGGAAGGCTTCGCGTGCGTGACCAAGGTCTGGAGCGAGATCTCGACTCCCACCGTGCGCGGCGAGAACGGCACCCCGCTGCCGAGCGCACGCTTCCTCGATCTCGACCTCTTCGAGCGCGAGGTGCTCGGTCCGAGCCGCCGTGCGTTCGCCGCGCATCAGGGCCCCTTCGTCTTCCAGGTCCCCCCGGTACCGGCCGGCGCGCGGGCGTTCGCGGACGCGCTCGAACGTTTCCTCTCGCGCGCACCGACGGAGCTGACGCCCGGGCGACCGATCACCTATGCCTTCGAGCTGCGCGACAAGAAGCTGCTCACACGCCGCTACGTCGAGGTGCTCCGCGCGCACGGGGCCGCGCACGTGTTCAACTGGTGGGAGCGCATGCCTGGGCTCGCCGAGCAGCTCGAGCGCACGGGTGGCCTCGTGGGTCCGCTGATCGTGCGTCTGCTGATCCCACCCGGCCGCCGCTACGCGGATCTGAAGGACGCGTGGGCACCCTTCGATCGCCTCGTGATGCCGAACGCGGAGATGCGGCGTGAGGTCGTGCAGCTCGTGCGGCTCGCGGAGTCGCTCGGGCTTCCCGCGTGGCTCATCGCGAACAACAAAGCCGAAGGCAGCTCACCACTGACCCTTCGCGCGATCGCGGAGCTCGTGGCGCATCCCGCGCGTTGAGCGTCCGCGACGGCGTCACCTTCTCGTCGTTCCGCACGTTCGCGTGCGAGCCGGCGGCGTTGACTTCGGCGCCCTGCGGCGCGACGAAGGCCCCGACGTGGAGCTCGACGAAAAGCTCGACGAAGAGCTCGACGAAGAGCTCGACGAAGAAGTCGGCGGCTGACCCCGCCGACTCGGTGGAGAACCAGGGAAGCGCCCCCGCCCCGCGGCGCGTTCGTTCGGAGCCTCATGCGCCTGCATCGCCTCGACTACAGCTGTTACGCCCGCTTCGTCCAAGCCACGCTGGAGCTCGCGAAGGTCCCCTTCGAGCTCGTCGACGTGCGCTACGGCGATCGCGAGGAGCTCGCGAAGCTCACCGGCGGCTACATCCAGGTCCCGGTGCTCGAGCTCGACGACGGCACCGCGCTCGTCGACTCGCGCCGCATCGCCCAGCACCTCGTACGCACCGACGAGCGCGTCGCGCGCCTCGTACCCGAAGCCGACGCTGCGCTGGTGTGGGCCTACGTCGACTTCGCCAACGGCCTCGAGGACGCCGCGTTCCGGCTCGCGTCGTCCGGCATCGCGCAGCGCTTCGAGAGCGCCTCCGAGCGCGCGCTCTTCGTCTTCAGCAAAGAGCGGAAGTTCATCGGCTCCGCGCTCACGCGCGGCCCGATGGTTTCGCGGAATCGTTCGGCTGCGCGGACTGCGTCCGCTTCGCCTCGAACGATTCCGCTTCAAACCGGCGCGGGCTGCGTGGAGGCGTGGGAGCGCGACACCGATGCGCTCTTCGAGCAGTTGGCCGAGGTGCTCGAACCGACCACCCGCACGCTCGCGCACCGCCCGTTCCTGATCGGACGCGAGCCCACGTTGGCGGATCTCGCGCTGCTCTCGCAGTTGCTGATGCTCGACCTCGGCGCGCCCGATCGCGTCGCACAGCTCGTCCTGCGCTACGACGTGCTCCGCGCGTGGCGCGAGCGGCTCGAAGCTCGCCTCGGTCCCCCGCCCTACGGTCGTGTCGCGGCACGCCATCGCGACGAGTCCGAGATGACCGAAGCGCTCACGTCCGCGCCAGCGCCGAGCGGCAAGCTCGAGCACATCGTCGCGCGCCCCGCGAAGCACGAGCGGCGCGTGCTCGACCGCGCGCGCCTCGACGCGGACGAAGGTCTCGAAGGCGACGACTGGCGCACCACCGACGGAACGCGCGGTCGACAGCTCACCCTGATGGACGCGCGCGTCGCGACGGCGATCGCGGAGCGCGGCGACTGGGAGCTCTTCGGCGACAACCTCTTCGTGAGCTTCGACCTCTCGACCGACTCGCTGCGCCCGGGGGATCGCCTCCGTCTCGGCGGCGCGCTGCTCGAGATCACCGACGAGCCCCACCTCGGCTGCCGCAAGCTCGCCTCGCGCTTCGGCCCCGCCGCGCTCCGCTTCGTGAACCACAAGTCGGTACGCGCGCAGCGGCGACGAGGCATCTACGCGCAGGTGCTCGAAGGCGGCGAGATCGCGGTCGGCGACGTCCTCACGCGAGCGTGAGCGGAGATCGCGATCGGCGAGCTCGTACGTCGACGTGGCCGTTGACGCTGTCGACGTGAACGCGAGCCAGATCGAGAACCGCCGACGCGAGGAGCGTCAGCGCTCGAACCGCCGCGCCCACTCCGGGCGGTGACGCTCGAGCGCGATCGTCGCCACCGCCGCGAACGCGAACGCGACGCTCAGCAGCGCGAGCGGTACCAAACCGAGGCGCCATTGCACGAGCCCGAGCCCGAAGAGCACCCCGGCCGCGAGCGGGAGCCGCGCCTCGGGCGCGAGCTCGAACACCGGCTCCGCACGCGGCGCTTCGAGGGCGGTGATCATCGCGTCGACGCGCGGATCGGTCGGCGTCGGTGCGTCGACCTCGCGTGCGTGCAGCGGCACGCCGCAGCGCGGGCACTCGGTCCCGCAGGTGAAGCCGTCGCCACACGCTGCGCAGCGCAACGGCGCCGGAGGGGTCACGCGCTTCGACTTCCACGGCCGCCCCTGGATGCGCGCGAGGGCACGACGGCGCAGCGCTTCGAGCCGCTTGAACCGCTCCTCCGCCCGCGGGTCGCCTGGATTCGCGTCCGGGTGGTGCCGCCTCGCCAAATCGCGCCACAGGCGCCGGAGGGTCCGCTCGTCGAGCACGTGGGCGAAAGGATCGCGCGGCATGGTGGCTCCCGACACCAGGCTACGCGAAAAGTTCCCGTCCCCTTCCCCGGTTCGAGGAACGACGTGGCGTGAACGGCGACCGAGACGGGGACCACCATCGGGCGCGTGCTCCCCCTGGAGTTTCGCGTGCTATGCCTCCTCGACCTCGCCGTTCGAGACTCTCCATGCGCACCACGCTCGCCTCGCTCCTCCTCCTCTCCCTCGCCTGCTCCGGCCCCGAGCCGATCCCCGGCGCCCCATTCACGCCGGAGGACCAACGCTTCTTCGACGACGGCGTCGATCTCATCGGCGACCCCGAGTCGCTCGAGGGCCGCTGGCGCGAGGACTGGGCGACCGAGCTCGACCAGCGTGTGCGCCGCGCGGACGCGGTGATCTACGTCCGCATCCGCACGCTTCGTACCGACCTCGACCTCGATCGTCGCACCACGTTCCGGCTCTTCCCCGAGTCGGAGCGCGCGCTGCTCGGCTCGCTCCCGGAGGACCTCGTGCTGGCCGCGCGCGAAGGCGACGCCGGCTACGCCGCCATCCGTCAGAACGAGCCCCGCATCGTCGGTGGCGCGCTCGTGCTCTTCCTGAAGTGGGAGCGCCCCGAAGGCGCGGCCACCGCGACCGCGCGCTGGCACCTCTCGCCCGCGACCGAGCAGGTCACCTCGCGCGTCGAGTACCTCCTCGAGCGTCGCCGCGGCGTGGAGCGGACCGAGCGCGGTCGCGTGATCGTCCGAGAGAACTGAAGAGAAGCTCGTCCGATTACCGCAAGCCGCCCTACCGGACGGCGCGCAGCGAGCGGAGCGAGCGAAGGCTCGTGGGAGGGGGCCCCATCGCCCGTGGGGGAGGGTCTGGCGACAGACCCTCGGAGAAACTGAACGGTTCGGCGAGGTCGTCGCGTCGCTCGGAGATCGACGCGCGCGCCGCGATCGTCACTCGTCGAGCGGCGCCCGCCAGAGCTCGTCCCATCCGATCGCGGGCTCTCCGCGCAGCGGCGGCTCCGGATCGTCCCAGAGCTTCACGAGATCGGGCGGGAAGGGCGCCTCGATCTCGAGCAGCGCCCCCGTGCGCGGGTGCGGGATCTCGAGCCGATGCGCGTGCAGCGCGTGCCGTGGATGCCCGAGGCGTCCGAGCAGCTCGTCCGTGAGCCCGTCGTCGATCGCGTCGAGGAAGGGCTGCACCCCCTCCGGTCCGTAGAGCTTGTCGCCCACGATTGGGTGTCCCATCGACGCGAGGTGAACGCGGAGCTGATGCTGGCGCCCCGTCTCCGGATGCAACGACACCAGCGACGCGCCGCGCCGCCGATCGAGCACCTGCCACTCCGTCACCGCGGGAAGTCCATCCTCCGCGATCACCATCCGCACGTGCGGTCCGTCCTCCGCGCCACGCATCGGCGCGTCGATCACGCCGCGATCGTTCGCCATCTCTCCCCGCACGATCGCCACGTAGCGCTTGCCCACCTCGCGCCGCTCGAAGCGTCGCTTGAGCTCGACCTCCGCCGCAGTGTGCTTGCTGCAGATCACGATGCCGCTCGTCTCGCGATCGAGCCGATGGCAGAACATCGGCGCCTCGTCGCCGTAGTCGCGCTCCATCAGCTTCTGCAGCGTGTGCCGGTGGTAGGTCGCGGTCGGATGCATCGGCAGACCCGCGGGCTTGTCGACCACCACCACGTCCGCGTCCTCGTAGAGCACGGCGTAGTGCATCGGCGCCCGCGGCTCCCGCATCGCGGGCCGCACCAGCAGCACCGTCTCGCCCTCCCGCACGCGGTCGGACGCGCGCCGTTTTCGGCCGTCCGCGAAGAACGCGCAGCTCCGCACGATCTCGTTCGCGCGCGTCCGCGAGAGCCGCGGGATGCGCAGGCAGATGAATCGATCGAGGCGCAGCCCCGCCTGCTCCTTCGGGACCGGGAAGGAGAGGACGATCGCGTCGGGATCGCAGCCGGGCGGGGGCCTGAGCATCGGGAGGAAGGAGAGCGTCGCGGCGGGTCGTCGGAGTCGTCGTGAACCGCGCGCGGAACCCTGTACGATGACGGGTCGTCGCCGCGCGAACAAACCTTCTGATCCTCTTCGATGCACGAGCCCCTCTCCAGCGCGCACGACGAGCGCCCCGGCTACTCCGGCGGCCTGGTCGGCTTGCTCGCCCTCGCGCTGTGCCTCGTGCCCGCGATGGCGCCGCTCGAGCCGCTCGTCGCTCCGGACGACGACCTCCTCGACGTGCGCGTGCGCGACCTCGAAGGTCGCCCGCTCGTCGGCGTGCGGGTCGAGGTCGACGGCGTCGAAGCCCGCACCGATCGCGACGGGCTCACGCGCTGGGAACGCGGCGGGGCGCTGATCGTGGGCGGCGGCGCGTACGCGCGGATCGAGCGACGTCTGCACGACGACCTCGAGCTCGTGCTGCCGCCCGCGCGCGACCTCGTCGGCACGGTGGAGTCGCTCGAAGGCGCGCCGCTCGCGGGCGCACGGGTCGAGCTGGTGGCGCTCGACGACGAAGGCATGCCCGACGAGTCGCTCGCTCCGCGCGCGATCGAGACCGACGTCAACGGCCGCTTCGAGCTCGTGGACCTCACGCCCAGCGCGCTGCGCGTTCGCGCGAGCGCGCTCGGCCACGTGCCGACGGTGATCGATCTCGACGCCGACGCACACGAGCTCGAGCTCGTGCTCGAGCCGGCCGCCGCGCTCTTCGGGCTCGTGTTCGGCGTCGACGGCGAGCCCGCGGAGAGCGCGACGGTGCGGCTCGTCGGCAGCGGCGTGTGGCCACCACGCGAAGTGCTCACCGACGGCGACGGATCGTTCTCGTTCGACGACGTCCCGCCCGGCATCTACGAGCTCTCCGCGCGTCGCGGCGGCGACGTCGCGCGACCGCGACGAGGTCTGCCCTTCGGGGTCGGCGTCGCGCCGAGCGTGGCCGAAGGAGGTGCGCCGAGCGCAGTCGAGCTCCATCTCCTTCCGGGTCGCTCGCTGGTGGGGCGCGTGATCGACGAGGCGGGCGAAGGGGTGGGCGACGCGACGCTCTCGCTCACCGAGGAGGTCGTCGGCCTCGTGCCGCGCGAGCTCGAGACCCGCGCCGACGGAAGCTTCACGATCGACGGGCTCTCGGCCGACGCGGTGTGGATCACCGTGCGCGCGCCGGGCCACGTCGGCGCCAGCATGCGCGCGACGTTCCCCGGACCGATCGACATCGTGCTCGCGCGCGGCGCGACCTTGCGTGGCCGCGTGGTCGATGCGCTCGGTCATCCGATCGCCAACGCCACCGTGCGCTTCCTCGGCACCGCCACGGGCGCGCCGCCGCCGAGCTCCGAGCTGCGCGCGGGCGGCGGCCTCGGCGTGACCGCGGGCCCCGTTCCCCCGATCCCGCTCGACGCGGTGCTCGGGCCGGGCGAGACGAGCTCTCCGCTCGTCGCGAGCGCGGTCGTGGTGACGGACGCGGGCGGTGCGTTCGTGCTCGAAGGCGTGCCGCCCGGCCTCGGCGAGATCCAAGCCGAGCACGGCGAGCGAGCGAGCGCCCGCACCGGCGCGTTGCGACTCTCCGCCGGCGAGGTGCGCGATGCGATCGAGCTCGTGCTCCCCGACGGCGGCGTGATCGAGGGCCGCGTGGTCGACGCGCGCGGCTTCCCGCGGGGCGGCGTGCCGATCGAGCTCTCGACCGAGCGTGAGCCCTGGTCGCGGCGCGTGATCGCGTCCCCCGACGGAACCTTCCGGATGCCGGGCGTGCTCGGGGTCGGCGTGATCACGGCGCGTCCGCTCGATCTGCCTGCAGTGCGCGCGCGCGTCGAGGTGCGCGACGGAGCCATCGAGCAGGTCACGCTCGTGGTCGAGACCTCGCTCGCGAGCGTGGCGCTTCGGGTCTTCGACGGCCGCGGCTTCCCGATCGAAGGCGCGACGCTGAGCCTACGCAGCGAGCGCGCCGATCGCCCGTTCGAGCGCACCGCGACGAGCGGCCCCGACGGCACCTACGCGTTCGCCGACGTGCCCGAAGGGATTCGGCTGCGCCTCGAGGCCCGCGCCGACGAGGGGCGCTGGAGCGGCTTCGTGACGCCCGACGATCGCGAGCTGCGCGTGGTGCTCGCGCCGGGCGGACGCGTGGTCACACACGTCGTCGACGAGAACGACCGCGCGCTCTCGGACGTCGCGGTTCGTCTCGAAGGCGCCGAGTCGCGCGTCGCGGTCTCCGACGATCGGGGCGAGCTCGCGTTCGACGATCTCCCGCCCGGCGACTACGAGGTGATCGCGGAGCTCGCGGAGCATCTGGTCGCGCGCGCGAGCGTCTCGATCGAGGACGGCGCGCTCGTGGAGGCGACCCTCACCATGACGCCCGCCGGCACCCTGCGCGGCGAGGTGGTCGACGGGCTCGGCGACGCGGTGCCGGACGCGGACGTACGCTTCGACGGCAGCGACGTCCGCGTGGAGACGGATGCGTTCGGTCGCTTCACCGTCGCGCTCCCGATCGGCTTCTCCCGCGCCCTCGCGCGTCATCCGAGCGCGGGCAGCGCGACGAGCGGACGCCTGCGCATCCTCCGCGGCGAAGAGACGGAAGCGCGCCTCGTGACCGACGGCCGCCTCGCGCGCGACGACACGAGCGCGTCGACGAGCGCGCGCTTCGTGACGGGCGTCGCGGTCCGCGTCGCGGTCGTCGACGGCGCGGTGCGCGTGGTCGAGCGGCTGGACGCGAGCGCGCGGGCGCTGCGTGTGGGCGACGTGATCGTGAGCATCGACGGCGAGCCGGTGTTCGCGGCCTCTCAAGGCGACGCGCTCTTGCGCGGCCCGGCAGACGTGCCGGCGCTGATCGTCGTGCGCCGCGGCGCGAACGAACGCTCCGTCCGCGCCACCCGCGCCCGCCACCTGCGCGAGTGACTCGGGGACGCCTCAATCCTCGTCCGGCGGCGTCACCGCCGTCTTGTCCATGAACCCGAAGGGCTCGTGCGTGTCCTCGTCCGGGCCACGCTCCGGCACGAGCTGCACGGGCCGCGTCACGCGGGTCGGGCGCGGCGAGAACTTCGAGTAGGGCGCGTCCGGACCGAGATCCGCCGCGAGCAGGTTGGTGCCGAGATCCGGCATGGGATCGACCGGCAGGTCGAGCGCCCAATCCTCGAGCTGACGGAGCTCCTGCTCGATCTCTTCCTGCCAGATGCGCTTCATGTAGCGCGCGAGCCGCGTGCGTCGGTAATCGGGCGCGTAGCTCCGCAAGAAACGCACGAGCGCGTCGCGGAACTCGAGGCTCGTCTGGTACCGAGACGAACGCGCGCGCGCCATCGACTTCTCGATGATCTCCGCCAGCTCCGGGGGCAGCTCCGGATTCACGTCGAGCGGCGGCAGCGGCGTCGCCTCGCGCACCTCGAAGATCAGATCGATCTCGGTCTTCGCGCGAAACGGTGGGCGCCCGGTGCAGAGCTCGTAGAGCACGCTGCCCGCGCTGAACACGTCCGAGCGACGGTCGAGCTTGTGCCCGAACGCCTGCTCCGGCGACATGTACTTCACCTTGCCCTTGATGATGCCGGTCTTGGTCTGGATGCGGTTCTGTCGCGCCTTCGCGATGCCGAAGTCGATCAGCTTCACCGCGCCGTCGTAGCCGACGAGCACGTTCGACGGGCTGAAGTCGCGGTGCACCACGTCCAGCCGATCGCCGCGCTCGTCCACTGCCTGATGCGCGTGGTGCAGACCGTCGAGCGCGCACGCCATCACGTACGCCACGTCCGCGTAGCCGAGGCGATCGTTCGCGTCGCGGCCCTTCTCCACCGTGGCGCGCAGATCCTTCCCGTCGACGTACTCCATCGCGACCAGGATCGAGCCCTGCACCTGCACCAGCTCGTAGACCCGCGCGACGTTGCCGTGGTTCATGCGGCTGACGAGGCGGTACTCGTCGGTGAGCATCGTGACGAACTGCCCGTCCTCGACGTACGCGGGGAGCAGCTTCTTGATGGCGACGTCGTAACGGATGCCGTCGTCCGAGAAGGTGAAGCCACGATAGACCTCCGCCATCCCGCCGAAAGCGATCCGGTCGGTCAGATGATACCGACCGATCCGCCGAGTTCGCCGACCTGCCACCGCGCGCTAGCGTGACCCGCGAGAGGGCCACGGAGCAAGAGCGACGCGCGCCTCACCTTCCTCGGCCGGCCACCGCGTCGAGCCGCGCCGAGCCACCATCGGCGACGGAGGTTCGCGCGATCACCGGAGGCGGACGTCGAGCCTCGGCCGCAGCGTCTCGTCGATCGCCCTTGGCGAAGAAAACGCGCGCGCCGGGCCGTCGAGCGCCACGCCCAAGCTGACGCGTCGCTCCGGGCCCAGACCGCGGAGCACGGCGGACGTCACGTCGACGTGGAGCGGAGCCCCCGCGCGCGGCGTCGACACCCGCGCCACCTCGATCGGACCCACCCGCCGCGGGGGAGCGCCGCGATCCGCGCGCTCGCCGTCCAGCTCGCTCGCGAGGAACGCGCGCACCTCGACCGGCGCGGGATCGGTCGGCGTCGGCGCGAGGTGCACGGTGAGCACCGCCCGCACCAGCTCCCCCTCCGGCAGGTCGAACGCGAAGTACGCCACGTCGCCGTCGCCGACCGGCATCGCGTCGCGCGCGCGGGTGTGTGGCCTCGAGCTCGCCCAATCGACCGCGTGGAGACGTCGCGCGCGGGCGAAGCGGCTCGCCTCCGCGTCCTCGAGCGCGCGGCACGTCCCGTCGAGCTCGCAGACGGTGCCTTCGGGGCATGCGCCCACGACGCAACGCTGGCGTGCTGCACACCCGACGGCGGTCAGGCCCACGAGCACGACGAACGCGAGCGTCTCCCTCGCCATCGCACGAGACGACCTTCCACGGAGCGACGTGGTCTTCGACGGCACCGAGCGCGAGGGTAGCGGAAGGGCAACCCAGAAGGCGCGTCGAACGCGTGCACGCGCGGCGCGCGCGCGATCGGGACCGCGGGGCCTCGTGCGTGTGCGGCTCTCGTCGCTCGCACGTCGTCGCGCCTGGTCGCTCGACTCGGCCTCGCTCGCACCTGGTCGCTCGACTTGGTCCCGCGCGGAGTATGCTGCTCGACGATGCAGCGCCTCTGGCCCCTCCTCGTCGCGCTCGCCGCATGTGGCGCGAACGATCCGAACCCGTCGAACGAGCCGAGCACGACCGCGACCCCGAGCACGGCGAGCCCCAGCACGACCGCCTCCAGCGCGACGCCCACCGCCTCCGGCCCCCGCGCAGAGGACGAGAGCTTCGTGCTCGAAGCGCGTCCTCAAGCCGACGGCTACGCGGCCGACGCGCTCGGCGCCTTCGCGATCGTGATCGAAGGGCAGGGCGGCTGGCACCTCAACCACGACTTCCCGGTGAGCGTCGAGCTCACCGGCGACGGCGTGCAGTTCCCCAAGCCCGTCCTCGGCAAAGATGACGCCGCCGAGTTCGTCGACGAGCGCGCGCGCTTCGACGTCCCCTTCACTCCGTCCGCCGGCGAGCGCGAGGTGCGCGCGACCGTCTCGTTCGCGATGTGCAACCCCACGAGCTGCGTGCCCAAGACGCAGACCCTCGCGCTCGCATTGGATGTCCGATGACCGAGCGCCCGAAGACCGAGCGTCCGAAGACCGAGCGTCCGACGAAGCGAATCGACGTACGCGCGGAGCTCACGCGCGTCGGCGACGGAGTGCGCCAGCGCTTCGAGTCGCAGAAGCGTGTGCTCGCGTTCGACGAATACCTCGAGCTCGTCGCCGAGCACCCGTGGCGCTTCACCCGCGACGCCACCCGCTACCTCCACGACTGCTTCGAGCACTTCGGCCGCTACCAGGTCGAGCGCCCGTGGGGGCGCGTCGAGCGCTTTCGCCTCTTCGATCTCCCGTTCGCCCAGACCGCGGAGCCGAAGTCCGGTGAGTCGAATGGGGACGGACGCGCGCGGCGCAGCGATCACCTCGTCGGCCACGAAGCCCTCCAAGCCGCGGTCTTCCGCGCCCTCCAAGGCTTCGTCCGCGAAGGCCGCGCGAACCGTCTGCTCCTCCTCCACGGCCCCAACGGCAGCGCGAAGTCGACCTTCGCCGCGTGTCTGATGCGCGGCCTCGAGGCCTACAGCCAAGCCGACGAAGGCGCGCTCTACCGCTTCTCCTGGGTCTTCCCGCGCGGCGAAGGCGGCAAGGGCATCGGCTTCTCGTCCACCGACGGCGCGCCGCGCCCCGGCGAGAGCTACGCGCACCTGCCCGAAGAGCGCATCGACGCGAAGCTCCCGAGCGAGCTCCGCGAGCATCCGCTCTTGCTGCTCCCGCTCGGCGAGCGTCGTCGGCTGCTCGAGAAGCTCTACGCCGGCCTCGACGCGTCGCCGCCCGACATCCTCTGGAACGGCGAGCTCGGCCACAAGAACCAGCTCGTCCTCCAAGCGTTGCTCACCGCCTACCGCGGCGACCTCTCGCGCGTCTTCGCGCACGTTCAGGTCGAGCGCTGGTACGTCTCGCGTCGCTTCCGTCTCGGCGCGGTCACCATCGGCCCACAGCTCAGCGTCGACGCGCGAGAGCGTCAGATCACCGCCGATCGTTCGCTCGGCTCGCTGCCCGCGTCGCTCTCCGCCACCACGCTCTTCGAGAGCTTCGGCGAGCTCGTGGACGCGGCGGGCGGCCTCATCGAGTACAGCGATCTCCTCAAGCGCCCGCTCGACACCTGGAAGTACCTCCTGCTCGCGATCGAGACCGGCGAGGTCGCGCTCCCGTTCTCGAACCTGCCCATCAACAGCGTGATGGTCGCGAGCTCCAACGAGCTGCACCTGCAGGCCTTCCAAGAGCACCCGGAGTACGCGAGCTTCCGCGGCCGCCTCGTGCTCCAGCGCGTCCCCTACCTGCGCGACCTCCGGCAGGAGCAGGGCATCTACGACGCGCAGATCGTCCCGCAGGTGCGCCGCCACGTCGCGCCGCACGTGACCTACCTCGCCGCGCTCTGGGCCGTGCTCACACGGCTCCGACGCGCGCGCCCCGATCGGTACCTCGACCGCGAGCTCGGCCGCCTCGCCGCCGATCTCACACCGCTGGAGAAGGCGGATCTCTACGCGGACGGTAAGGTTCCGCGTCGCTTCTCCTCCGACGAAGCGAAGCTCCTCGGCCAGAGCGTCTCGCTCGTCCACGACGAGCCGAGCGGCACCTTCGAGTACGAAGGCATCGTCGGCGCGTCCGCGCGCGAGATGCGGGTGCTCCTCCTGGACGCCGCCGCCGACCCGGCGTTCGGCTGTCTCGCGCCGCCCGCGCTCCTCGATCGTCTCGAGCTCTTCTGCGCGCGCGACGACTACGCCTTCCTCAAGGTCCCCGTCGATCGCGGCTACCACGACGCGCGCGCCTTCGTGCGCCTCGCTCGCGAGCGTTGGCTCGACTTCGTCGACGACGAGCTGCGCACCTGCACCGGCTTGGTCGACGCCTCGCAGTACGAAGGCCTCTTCGATCAATACGTGATCCAGGTCTCGCACCTCGTGGGCAAGGAACGCGTCTACAACGCGGTCACCGGCCGCTACGACGACCCGGATCGCGGGTTGATGGAGCGCGTGGAGAGCCGCCTCGGGGTCGCGAACGCCGACCAGTTCCGCAAGGAGCTGATGAGCGCGGTGGCGGCCTGGGCGATCGATCACCCCGACACGAAGGTCGACTACAAGCGCCTCTTTCCCGAGTACCTCGAGCGCCTGGAGGAGGCGTACTTCGCGGAGCGGCGCAAGCAGATCGCCGCGATCCTCCGCGACGCGCTCGCCGTGCTCGCAGGTGACGAGCCCGAGGGCGCCGAAGCCGCGCGGCAGACGATCGCGCGAATGAAAGAGCGCCACGGCTACGAAGATTCGAGCTTGAAGGTCGCGCTCGGCGAGCTCGAGAGCGCGCGTTACGAGCAGTGACGAGGATTGACGAGGATTGACGAGGATTGACGAGGATTGAACGGGAGCGCCTTCGCGCGCTTCGAGGTCTTCCACGGCGAGACCCAGTGGGGCCTGCGCATCTTCGACCGCGCTCCCGTGCTCACGGTCGAACAACTGCTGCTCGTCGCCAAACGCTTCCTCGTCTGGGAGGTGAGCTGCCCCGCCGAGACGGTCGAGGTCGTGCTCGCACGCGACCGCTCGACGCATCTCTTGGTGAACACGGGAGGCGACTACGTGTGAGTGCGGCCCGACTTGCACGGATTGAAATCCGTGCGGGTGGGGAGCGCTCGAGAGGTGGGAGGTGGGCTCGAGAGGTGGGAGGGGGCCCGATCCGGCTGTGCCAGTCGGGGGAGTCGCGCTCGACTCCTCGACAACCCTGAAGAGCAGGAATCCGTGCAACTGATGCCTGCTCTGAGTCCGAGCGTTCGCGAGCCCTCTGTGCCAACGTCGGGTGAGACAGGCTCCTCTGGATATCTCTGTACCAACGGGCGGAGAATGGATCCTCGATCGTGCCCAAGCCGACTCCCATCC
>JALOQC010000071.1 GCA_025453555.1 Myxococcota bacterium
GTGACCCCTCCGCGGAGGTATGTCGGACATACCAGGGTCGAGGGGTGACCCCTCCGCGGAGGTATGTCGGACATACCAGGGTCGAGGGGTGACCCCTCCACGGAGGTATGTCGGACATACCCGGGTCGAGGGGTGACCCCTCCGCGGAGGTATGTCGGACTTACTTCGGCCTGGGGCTGACTTCAGCGAGGGATGTCGGGCCTACATGGATCGGGCGTCACTCCTCCGAGGAGAGGTATGTCGGAGTCACGTCGGCCTGGTGGCTGAAAAAGCTCGTCTGATTACCGCAAGCCGCCCTACCGGACGGCGCGCAGCTCGCGAAGCGAGCGAAGGCTCGTGGGAGGGGGCCCCATCGGGGCTTCATGCCCCGTGCCGTGGGGGAGGGGCTGGCGACAGACCCTCGGAGAAGCTCACTTCGAGAAGGGATCTCGGACCTACTTGGATCGGGTGTGACCTCCGAGGAGCATGTCGACGATGGCGGGCGGCCCATGCGGCTTCCGCCGAGCTCCGATCGTACTCGTCCGAGCTCCGATCGCCCTCGTCCTCGTCCGGGGTCGTTCTGCGCACGACACGCAGGAGCGCGACCCGGAGGACGGTCAGAGGTTCTCGACGGACGCGTAGAGCTCGGGGACGAACGTGGTGCGTGGCCGGACGAGCGAGCCTCGCGCGCTGCGGCGACGGGAGCTCAGGCGCTCCACGAGCGGCGCCTGCACCGCACCGACGACCTCGTCGGCGTCGGCGAAGTCGTGCTGGACGGGCGGAGGGTCACCGTCCTGCGCGAACGCAGGGACGGAGAGAGAGAGCAGGGCGAAGGCGAGGGCGAGACGTGACATGCCCCTCCGGACGCACGAGCCGCGGTCTCGATCTCGCGTCGCACGTCGCGTTCGAGCCTGACACCGAGACCGAGACCGAGACCGAGACCGAGACCGAGAGTCCGCGTCCGAGACCGAGACCGAATCGGACACGGATCCTCTCGAGCCCCGCTTGCACGAAGCGCGCGACCGTTTCGCGCGCCCTCCCGCGCGTGGTACTCCGTGATCTCGGATGCGCGTCTGCCCGCAATGCGCTCGCGAGTACCTCGAGGGTGAAGCGTTCTGTCCCTTCGACGGCGCCCGCCTTCGCGAGGGGGCGCGCGCGATGGCCACGGTGCCGCCGACCGATCCCTACCTCGGCATGACGCTCGACGGGCGCTACCGCATCGACCGCGTGCTCGGCCGCGGAGGCATGGGGACCGTCTACGCCGCGAAGCTGGTCGCGCTCGACAAGCCGGTCGCGCTGAAGCTGCTGCGGCCGGTGCAGGACGACGACGGGCAAGCGGTGGGTCGTTTCGAGCGGGAGGCGCGCGCGGCGTCGCGGCTCGGCAACCCTCACATCGTCGACATCTTCGACTTCGGTCGCGCCCAGAACGGCCTGTCGTACCTCGCGATGGAGCTCCTCGAAGGAGAGGACCTCGGCAACGTGCTCGCGCGCGAGCGACGCCTGCCTCTCGAACGTGCACTTCGCATCGCGCTCCAATGCTGCACCGCGCTCGGGGCCGCGCATGCGGCGGGCATCGTCCACCGCGATCTCAAACCCGAGAACGTCTTCTTGGTCACCCGCGGAGACGAGCGAGAGTTCGTGAAGATCGTCGACTTCGGTCTCGCGAAGATCAGCGAGACCGAACAAGACGGAGCGCCGGGCCGCAAGCTCACGCGCACCGGCATGATCTTCGGCACGCCGCAGTACATGTCGCCCGAGCAGGGCATGGGGCGGCCCACCGATCACCGGAGCGACATCTACGCGCTCGGGCTCATCCTCTACGAGCTCCTCACCGGGAAGGTGCCGTTCGACGGCGAGACCTTCATGAGCGTGATCCAGCAGCACCTCTCGGATCCGCCGCCCGCGCTGCGGACCATGGAGCCGAGCGTCGACGTGCCGCCCTCGGTCGAGGCCGTGATCTACCGCTGCCTCGACAAACGCGCGGGCTCGCGTCCTCAGTCGATGGGGGAGCTCGCGGAGGAGCTCGTGTCGGCGCTGCGTGGTGCGGGACAAACGACGTTGGCCACGAAGCTCGCGCCCTACGTGGCGCCCATCGGGGAGCCGGTCGCGGCGATGGCGCTCACCAAGCGCAAGCCGCCGTCGGTTGCTCCTCCTCCGATGGGGGCGTCGGGAGCGGCGTCCGCGATCCCGAAGGCGCCGCGGATGCCGGCGATCGACGAGCTCGGCGAGACGCTCGCGCAGCCGGTGGTCGACGTCGAGGCGCTGCAGCGTGCGAAGCTCGAGGGAGACGCGCGGCGCCAGGCGAGCACCCCGCAGCCGAGCACGACCCCGCAGCCGAGCGCGACCCCGCAGCCGAGCACGACCCCGCAGCCGAGCACGACACCGCAGCCGAGCGCGGCTCCCGTCGCGGCACCGAGCTCTTCTCCGAGTCGTTCACGCAACGCGACGCCGACCGCACGCGCTCCACGCTTGCACGCCGACGATGCGATGGGCCCGGCGGTTCCGGAGTCGAACGCCGCCAAGCTCGTGGTGATGGGGCTGATTCTCCTCGCCGTCGGCGGCGTGCTCGGGCTCGTCGCGCTGCTCCTGCTCACCTGACGCGGTTCGCGTTTGCCCCGAGACGTCCGCGCGACTTTGGTATCGTGCGTCGCTCATGTCCGTCGACGCGGCGACCCTCGAGCGGTGGGAAGGTCTGCGGAGCGTTCGGCTCGCGCGCAGCGTGCTGGAGACCGACGACGGACCGCTCGCGCATCGTCGCGGCGGCGTGATCCGCTCGAGCGGGCCCTGCTGTCGCGCGGCGCTGTTCGCGCGCGAGGGCTTCGTGCGCTGCGACGCTTTCTACCGCGACGCGAAGGCGGGCGAGGCGCGCTGCCACCTCGGCTTGCAGGCGTGGAGCGAGCCGGTCCTCGCGGCCACCAGTGATCGCATCGTGGCGCACCTCGTGGTCTCGGGGTTCTCGAGCCCGGCCGAGGAGGTCGACCGGACCAGCGTCGCGAAGGCGCTCGCCGAGCTCGGCGTCGACGACGCGACCGTGGCGGACGCGGCGCGGCGGGTGCCGGTGGTCGATCCCGCGTCGCGACGTCCTGTGCGCGCGCTCTTGCGGGTGCTCGCGAACGAGCTGCGCGAGCACGAGCGCGCACGCGAGGACGAGCGCCGCGCGCGTCCGGTGGGGCTCTGGGGGCTCGTCGGTCGCTCCCCGCAGATGGAGGCGGTCTTCGAGCTGCTGCCGCGGCTGGCCGCGAGCGACGCGACGGTGCTCGTGCTCGGCGAGAGCGGGACCGGCAAGGAGCTCGTGGCGCGCGCGCTCCACGACCACGGCCCGCGGCGTCAGCGCGCGTTCGTCGCCCAGAACTGCGCCGCGATGCCGGACGACCTGCTCGAGAGCGCGCTCTTCGGGCACGTGCGGGGCGCGTTCAGCGGCGCCTCGCGCAGCCAAGAGGGGCTCTTCGGCGCAGCGGACGGCGGCACGCTCTTCCTCGACGAGGTCGGCGAGATGTCCCCCGCGCTGCAGGTGAAGCTGCTGCGTGTGCTTCAGGACGGCTCGTACTCGCCGGTGGGCGCGACGACCCCGCGCAAGGCCAACGTCCGCATCGTCGCCGCCACTCACCGCGACCTCGCGCGCGGTGTGGAGGAAGGCACGTTTCGACAGGACCTCTTCTACCGACTGCACGTCTTGCCGATTCGGCTACCGCCGCTGCGGGAGCGGCTCGGGGATCTGCGCCTGCTCGTCGAAGCGTTCCTCGCGGAGCTGCCCCCGAGCGTGCCGCGGCGCGTGGCCGACGTGACCTGGGAGTGCCTCGAGCACCACCGCTGGGCGGGCAACGTGCGCGAGCTGCGTGCGGAGGTGTTCCGCTGGCAGATCACGGCCTCGGACGCGACCGAGATCCGACCCGAGCACCTCTCGCCGGAGGTCGGCGCGGCGGGCGGTTTCTCGACCACGCAGAGCCCGACCGTGCGCGCGGCGGTGCGCGGCGAGGCGACGCTCGCGGAGGCGGTCGAAGCGCTCGAGCGCGAGATCATCGCCGAGGGGCTCGCCCGCACCGGCGGCAACCGCACGCGGCTCGCGAAGGAGCTGGGCATCAGCCGCACGACGCTGGGCGAGCGGCTCAAGCGTTACGGCTTCGACGATTGAGCGGCGCGTGAGAGGCGCCGATTCTTCGGTGACCTAGGTTCCTCTCGTTCGTGAATCGGGCTTGGATTCTCGAGCATCGGACACGTCGCTCGGACACGACGCTCGGACACGACGCTCGGACACGACGTTCGACCGGAGCTCACGCGTGCGGCAGTCCGGGCGCACCGGACTGGAGCCACGCGACGAGCACCTCGGCCGCCGCGAGCGAGGCCCCGCGGTGGAAGCGGCGGAAGTCCTCCGCGCCGACCGAGCCGACCACGTGCGTCACGCCGAACAGCGCCGCGCACGGCACCTCACCGAGGTGCGCGGCGTGGGCGACCGCGAAGGCCTCGAGCTGCTCGCCTTCGCAGCCGTGGTGCGTGCGGACGGCGGCCGCCGTGGGATCGTCGACCGTGCTGGCGAGGGGCGAGCTCACCGACGCCAGGCGACCGCGCACGCTCGCGAGCCCGGCGCTCATCGCGCGGTGCAGCTCGACGCGCGTCGCCATCGGCTCGGGGAACGCGCTGCGCCGCGTGTCCACCTCGATCGCGAGCAGCTCGACGTGCGTGGCGACGAGCACGTCGTTCGGTTGCCACGCGGCAGGCACGCCCGGTGGAGAAGGGTAGACCCCGCAGGTGCCGAGCAAGATCACCGCACGCGGGCTCCGCGTGAAGATGCGCTTGGCCGCGCCCACACCCGCCGCGGGCAGGCCGACGCCGACCGCCTTCGCGGCGACGTCGACGCCGCGCACGCTGCCTTCGAGTCGGTCGCCGAGGAGGTCGCGGAGCCCGCGGAGATCGGGCGCCGTCGGGGCGAGGACGAGGAGCTCGGCCATTCGGGCGCGAGCATAGCAAACCGTCACCGGATGCGGCGGTGTCCGTGCACGCCGTGGAGGCGCGTGGTGTCGACGCGGAGCGCGAAGAGCAACGAGAAGAGGCGCCGCGCGGTCGGGTGATCGATCTCGAGATCCACGCAGCGACGCTGTAGCAAGCGACCGGCCTTGTCGTGGGTGACCTTCTTGGCCATGTCGAGCGCCTCGAGCCGCGCGAGGCCGCCTTGGACGTCCGCGCGGGCGAGCTCGCGCACCACGTCCACGTACTCGTGCACCAGCTCCGCGAGCGCGTCGTGCGGGATCTCGATCGTCGCGAGCGTCGCGCCGCTCGCGTCGGTCGCGTCGAGCACGAAGCCCTGTTGCGTCACGAGGATCGCGAGCGCCTGCACGTCGGCGCGCATCGAGGCTTCGCCGGGGACGAGCATCTCGCGGATCACCGCGTCCCACTCCATGCGGCGCGCGTCGCTCGCTTCGTTCCAAGTGCGTTCGTCGATGCGGACCTTCTCGAGCACGGCGCGAAACTTAGTACGATCAGCGCCGCGAGGTCGCGCGCTTTCGTGCGGCGCGGGCGCGGGCCTTGTCGCGGCTGAAGAGGTCGACGTAGTCGATCGCGAGGCGCTCGACCTCCGCGGCCTCGCCGAGCTCCGGCAGGCGCCGCTGCAGTCGCTCCGCCATCTGACGCAGGGCCGGTGCCGCGCCCGCGTAGGTCGGTCCGTCCACGTCGCGCGCGGCGCGCTCGAGGGTCTGCGCCACGTCGCGCCCGACGTACCGACGCCGCGCGAGATCGAGCACGCTCGCCGCGAGGGCTTCGCCGCCGAAGCCGTGCCCGAGCACGAGATCCGCCGCGACGCGGAGCACGGCGTCGGCCGAGAGCGCGCCGTCCTGGAGCAGCACGACGGAGGGCTGGAAGTAGTTGAAGAAGGGCACGACCCGCAGCCCGAACTCCGCGAAGAGCTCCGGGGCCGACATGCGCTCGAGGTGGATGAAGATGCGCCTCACGTGATCGCGGCGCGGGATGCGGTCGGCGAGGCGCACGAGGTTTGGGACCTCGTCGCGGTAGACCTGTGCGCGCTCGAGCACCTTCATCAGTGTCTCGGTGCCGACGCGGCCCGCGCCGAGGTCGGCGTAGAGCGAGTAGATGAAGGCGTCGGCCTCCGCGTCGTCGCCGAAGAGCACCTCGTGGGTGTCGGGCGGCGCGTGGATGCGCGAGTCGAGCAGCGCCGCGAGCTTGTAGGAGACCTGATCCTTCAGGAAGCGGACCTTGCCGCGCAGCAGCTTGCTGACGCTCGGCTTGAGCACGAACGAGTCCCAGCGGATGCCGTCGAGCCGGAGCTTGGCCTCGAGCACACGCCGCATCTGCTCGGGGCTGCCGCTCAAGATCGCGATGCCGGCGGGACCGGTCGCGCGGAGCTCACGAAGCAAGGTGCTCGCGCCAGGGACGGTGCTCTTCTCGGCGGGTCGCTCGAACGCGGTGCGCAACAGGTCGCGCACGGTGTCGAACTCCGTGCGGAGGTACGTCTTGTCGAGGTCCCACCGGTAGATGGTGCGACTCGGGACGAGGAGAGGCTCCACGCGCGGAGCTTACGAGTTTTTCCGTCGGCTGCGCGTTTCCCGGCGGGGTAGGGGGCTCGAGGCTTCACGTCTCGGCGCCTCACCGTCTCTATGCGTCGCGCTCTCGAGCCTCACGCTCTCGACGCTTCACCGGGGCGACGCTACGATCCGCCCCATGTCTTCGCGACTTCGCTCCCTCTTCGTCGTCGCGTGGGTCTCGGTCGGCGCGGCGCTCGGGACCGGGTGTGGCGCGAAGACGGGGCTCTACACGCCGGACGGGAGCACCAACGCACCGTTCGATGCCGGCGTCGACGCGGCCGACGCGGCCCCCGACGCGCCTTGCCTCTTGATCCCGTTCGACGGCGGACCGGTGGAGGTCGACCTCTCGGTCGAAGCCGAGGTCGGCGCGGCGGACATCGCGTTCGTGATCGACACGACCGCGTCGATGGGCGACGAGATCGCGCGGATTCGCTCTACGCTGCGCGACCAGATGGCGCCCGCGATTCGCGCCGCGATCCCGGATTCGCGTTTGGCGGTCGCGACGTTCGAGGACTTCCCCGTCACGAACTACGGCGCCTCGACGGATCGCCCCTACCAGCTCCTTCAACCGGCCACGAACGATCTCTTCCTCGTCCAAGCGGCGGTGAACGGGATCGGGCTCGGCGACGGGCTCGATCTGCCCGAGAGCCAGGTCGAGGCGCTCTACCAGCTCGTGACCGGCGCAGGCCGTGGGGGCTACGTCCCGCCGTCCGCGGGTTGTCCGAGCGGGGGCTTCGGGTCGGCGTGCTTCCGACCCGACGCGCTCCCGGTCGCGCTGCTCTTCACCGACGCGGAGTTCCACAACGGCCCCCGCAACGCGAACCCCTACGGCTCCGAAATCCGACCCTCACCCGCGACGTACGCGCAGATGATCGAGGTCGCGAACGCCTCGGGGCTGCGGGTCATCGGCTTCGACTCCACCGGAGCGGCGCGCCGACACCTCGAGACGACCTCGCGTGACACGGGCGCGGTGGAGCCCGACGGCAGCCCTCTTTATTACGTGATCGGCGCGAGCGGTGAGCGCCTCGACACCAGCGTCGTCGACGCGATCCGCACCCTCGCGAGCAACTTCGTCCAAGACGTCGACGCGGTGATCTTCGACGGAGATCCCTCCGACGGCATCGACGCGCTCGAGCTGGTCGAGTCGTTCGTCCCGTCACGCGCGGTGCCGAGCAACGGCGTCGAGCGCATCGAGGGCAACGTCTTCGTCGGCGCGCGCGCGGGCACGCAGCTCTTCTGGATGATCACGGTTCGCAACGACGTCGTCGCCCCCGGGCCGAGACCGAGACGCGTGCGGCTCGAGGTGGTGTTCCGAGGCGACGGGCGTCGCCGGATCGGGCGCACCTTCGTCGACCTCGTCATCCCCGGCACGGACGGCGGATGCGAGCTGCTCGAGGAGCTCTGACCACGATGCCGAGCGCGAGGGCGAGCGCGATCGCGGCCACGGTGGGCTCGGCGTCGTCGAACGTGGAATGGGAACCCGCGCGATGCGTTGGCGACCGCGCATGAGCACCGAGGTCGGGTCGGGCGCGATGCGCACGCGCCGGTCGAGCAGGTGGCCTGGGTCGGGGGGAAGCCGCGCATGAGCACCGAGGTCGAGTCGCGTCACGACGCGCACGTGTGGGTCGCGCCGAGCGCGTGGGTCGCGCAGGTCGTGCCGTTCGCCGGATTCGCCGCGCGGCTCGGAGGTCGCCTCGCGCTCCTCGGCGTGCTCGCGACGCTGGTCGGCTGTGGCGCGAAGACGGGGCTCTACACGCCCGACGCCGACCTCGACGCGGGGTTGGACGCGGGCCTCGACGCCGGCATGGACGCGGGCATGGACGCCGCGATCCCGTGCATCGAGGTGCCACGCGACGCGGGTCCGGTGGAGGTCGCGTTCGATCTGCCGGTTCGGCTCGCGGTCGTGGACGTGATGTTCGTGATCGACGCGACCGCGAGCATGATCGACGAGATCGACAACGTGCGTCGGCGGCTGCGGGACGTCGTGGTCCCCGGGGTGCGCGCGATCATCCCCGACGCCGCGTTCGGCGTCGCGTTCGCGGGCGAGTTCCCGGTCGATCCGCACGGCCCCCCGGGCGTGCGCCCCTACGAGCTGCGCACACCGATCACGACGGACACGCTGGTGGTCGAGTCCTCGCTCGAACGACCGCCCGAGTGGGGCAACTTCGACGAGCCGGAGGCGCAGGTCGAGGCCCTCTATCAGATCGTGACGGGCGAAGGCCTCTCTCCGTGGATCCCGCCCTCGTCGGGCTGCGCGACCGGTGGCTCGGGCGCGGCGTGTTTCCGTCGCGAGGCGCTCCCGATCGTGGTGCTGATCACCGACGCGCCGATGAACAACGGACCGCCCGGAGTCTCGCCCGAGTCGCGCTATCGTTTCACGCGACCCAGCACGCCCCACACCTACGCCGATGCGCTCGCCGCGCTGCGAAGCGTCGACGCGTTGGTGATCGGCCTGGGGGCGCGCGACAGCTTCGCGATGTCGCCCATGAGCCACCTACGTCAGCTCGCGCGCGACACCGGCTCGGTCGACGGACGAGGTCCCCTCGCGTTCGACATCGGCGGAGGCGGTGAAGGCGTTGGGCGCGGCGTGGTCGACGCCATCGAGCGGCTCGCGCTCGGCACCCCGCTCGACGTCGACGCCATCGTGGAGGACGTTCCGGGCGACCCATGGGACGCGACCGATCTCGTCCGCGCCATCCGACCGCGCGCCGCCGACCCGCCCGGCAACGTCCGCGAGATCACCGCCACCAGTTTCCTCGGAACCCTCCCGGGCACGCGGGTCACCTTCACCATCGAGCTCGACGCGAGCGCGTTCCCGTCGTCGCCCGAGACGATCCGAATCCCCGCCCGCGTCTCCTTCCGAGCCTTCGAGAGAGCCCGCCTCGGCCGCGAGGACGTGGTCTTCGTGATCCCGGGTGAAGAAGGCGGCTGCGAGGACGGAATCACGTTTTGATTCCGTGAAGTGGCGCGCGAGGATGCGGAGTCGATTCCCCGATTCGTGGGCGTTGCCTTCGTCGAGTTTCGGCTGACTCCGCCATCGTCCCGACTCGGACTCGGACTCGGGCTCGGTCTCGACTCGGACTCGGACTCGGGCTCGGGCTCGGACTCGGACTCGGACTCGGGCTCGGACTCGGACTCGGACTCGGACTCGGACTCGGTCTCGGACTCGGTCTCGGACTCGGTCTCGGATTCGACTCAGCCACCGACGCGAAGAAGAGGGTCAATCGGTCGTTGGCCGGTCCACCTGCACCACTTCTCCGGATCCCTTCCGCGTCCGCGCGTCCAACGACCCCGATCCCTCGTCGTCCGCGACCGCGTTCGCCCACTCGAGCCACGCCTGCCGCACGACGCTCTCCAGCGACGTCGACGAACGCTCCGCCACGCCCCGCGCGAGCGCGTCCACCTGGCTCCGCTTCACCCCCATCCGCTCCGCGATCTCATCCCGACCGCGCAGCTCCAGCGCGCCCACCAAGAGCTCCATCTCCCGCTTCGACAGCCCGAACTGCTGCGCCATGTGCAGCCCACAGAGCAGCAGCTCCTCCGCTCGCCCCTCGAGCTCGGGGTCCCGCTTCACCATCGCGCCGACCATCCAGCCCAGCATCCCGCGCAGCTCCGGGCCCCGCACCGGCTTCTCGAGCTGCATGGTCTGCGGGCTCCCGCACGGCCCATGCATCTCTGCGGCCGCCGTCTCCTCCTTCGGCCACACCCGAGCGTTCGGATCGCAGAGCACCAGCGCGCTCGTCCCCGAGCGAACGAGCTCCCCGGTCCAAGCCTTCACCTGCTCACGCAGCGCCTCCGGCGCGTCACGCGCGACGTCGACCAACACGACGTCCGCGGACACCCGCCGGAGCATCGCCCGATCCGGTCGCGCCAACGTCACCTGCGCGCCACCGAGCACACGCTCGAAGACGGGGCCCGCAGGCGAATACCAAGTCACCACCAACACACGGGGAGAGGACATCGACACAACACACCCCTCACGCCCGCGCGCGATCTAGCAGAGATCCCGCGAAGCGCATTCAGGAAGTCCAGCGGCCCGCCCACGCTCCGAGCCCCTCCACGAGGAGGCGATCGATCGCGCGTCCGGATCCGCGTTTGAAGCGACCCGTGCGTCACGGTTTCCCGAAGACCCGCCGAGCCCAACCCACGCTTCCGCGATGATCCCCGCCTGCGAGCTTCGCAGATCCGGGAATGATCTCGAGAGCGTGCCGGTTCTCGACCGCGCCGCTCCTCAGTTGCGGACCCACCGTCGATTCGGACCTGGGCAAGAAACGCCCAGGCAAAATCGACAACCCTCGCGAAGCCGCCTGCGATACGCAAACGCTCGTAATTACAGCGTTTGCCAGAAACTATCGCAATAATTCGTATATTGCCCACGCTGCGGGCATCCGACAGGTTCCGGGGCATCGTGCCCAGGAAAACCCTGACGTCGGCCTCGCCGAGCCTCGCACCCCCCGGTGCCCCATCCCCTCGCGACGCAAAGTCGCAGCGAGAGCGGACAAACCCGGTTGTGGTCGTGCGCCGAGTGCGAACACCCCTCGTTCTCGCGAGCGTCATCTTCGCGTCCCTGGCGTTCCCCGGGCCCGCCGGCGCCTACCGCACCGCCGCCGACCTCCCCGAGTTCGACGACGACGCGACGATCGCCTGGTCGACCCGAGAGATCCCCTACCAGGTCCACACCGCGATGCCGGCCGGCCTCGACCGAGCCGCCGCCCTGGCCGCCATCGAAGCCGCCGCCGCCACCTGGAACGCCGTCGAGTGCACCGACGTCGAGCTCGTCTTCGCCGGCTTCACCGACGAGCCCCCCGTCGCGGGCGACGACGTCAACACGATCGCCTTCGTCGAGACCGGCTGGACCGCGATGGGGCTCGACGCGGACGCGGCGGCGACGACCGACGTGCGGTACGCGAGCCGATCCGACGAGACCCGCATCGTCGAGGCCGACCTGCTTCTGAACGCCGAGGCGATGGCTTGGACGACGAGCTCCCCATCGTCTCCCGAGCGACGTGACCTCCAGGCGGTGGTCACGCACGAGCTCGGCCATGTCCTCGGGCTTCTGCATCCATGCGAGGTCGGCGGCCTTGATGGGGCCCCGGAGTGCGGGCCGGTTCATGAAGGCACCTCCCTTCACCCGACCTACTTCGGTGTGCTCCAGCGCCGGCTCGCTGCGGACGACGTCGACGGCATCTGTTCTCTCTACCCGACCTTGCCCTGTGCCGAGTCTTGCCCCGAGGGCCTCGAGTGCACGCGTGGAGGGTGCCTCGCTCCTTGCGGAACGACCCACTGTCCACACGGCTTCGTATGCAATGACGCGGGCACCTGTGAGCCGCGATGCACGGACGGCTGCCACGTAGGCGTGCTCGGCGATCCGTGCGCGACCGATCTGGATTGCGGCGGTTCCTGTTCGGAAGGCGGGTTCTGCACCGTGGCGTGCGTCGCCGAGGCAGTGCGCTCGTGCCCGGATCGATGGCAGTGCACCAGCTCGGACACCTGTGAGCCGGCACCGAACCGCGAGGTGCTGGGCGCGGCTTGCTCGCGCGCGACGGACTGCGCGAGCGGGCTCTGTCTCTTCGAGGGAGAGCGCGGCCGATGCTCCCGAACCTGCGAGTCAGGCTGCCCCTCGGGGTTCGACTGCGTTGAAGTCGAAAACCAGGCCGTGTGCCGAACGGTGGGCGCCGATGGCTGCTCCGCCAGTGGCACCACTTCGACCGGGGTTTGGCTCCCGATTCTTCTTCTGTTCGCGCGACGGAGGCGTTCATGAGACGTGGGTTCTGGTGCTTGGTGTTGTGCTGGGCTTGTGGTTCGTCGTCGGAGCCGGCGGATGCTGGTGGCGACGCGGGGTTGGATTCCGGCGTCGAGTTGGACGCAAGTGTTTCGGACTCGGGTCCCGATGCGCTCGACTCTGGTTCGAGCACTGACTCCGACGTGGGCGAGCCCGACGTGGGACCCGAGCGATGCGAAGAAGCGACCAGCCGGGTGACGACCTGCGGCCTCTGCGGGGAAAGGTCGGAGCGATGCGTCGACGGCGCCTGGACCCCTGCGTCCGAGTGCCTCGGCCAAGGCGTCTGCGAGCCTGCGTCGGTCGAAACCGACGAGAACGACCGGTGCCTCCGCCGTCAGCGTCTCTGCAACGTTTCCTGTGAGTGGTCGGCGTGGACCGTCCTTCGTGAGGAAGGCGAGTGCGCACGCGGTTCGGTCGAGCGTGCATTCGACGAATGCGACTACCCGAGCGATTTCGCGGAGCGTACGTGCAACGAAGCGTGCGAATGGGAGGAGTTTGGCGCCTGCACTGACGCTTGCGTACGAGACCTCGATCGCGAGGGCCTCGACGCTCAGGTCTGCATCCCCGGAGACGCGGTTCGCCTGCAAGCCGCGCCGGGTGAGCCGTTCTTCACCGCGCGCGTCTCGACGTTCTCGATCGACCGCTACGCCGCGACGCGCGCTGCCTATCGAGCGTGCGTGAGCGCCGGGGCGTGTCCTGCCGAAGGTGCAGCCATGCCTGACGTCAATCACGACGTCTGTGCGCTCCTCGGACTGTGTGACGAACGCATCGACACCGCGAGCGCGACGGTGACAGCCACCGGCGCCGACGCGTACTGCGCGTGGCGCGGTGGTCGAGTGCCAACGTACGCAGAACTCGTATTGGCTGGCCGGGGAGCGGCTCCGAGCGAGTGTCGCTTTCCGTGGTGCCGATGGGAGGACGGACGACCCGTGGGGGACCGATACAGCTGCGCCGGAGTACCGAGCGATGATGACACTGGATGCGCCCGCCCGACCAAGGACACGCCCGTCAACGGTTCTGATGCCACCGCCAGCGTGTTCGGGGTGGAGGGATTGGCGGGCACGTGGGTTGGCCAGACGTGGGCGCGAGATGGCTTCGTGAGCTCTGCTGGCTTTCGGGCCGCTTACGAAACCGACGATCCGAATCCGAGCGGCGAGTGCCGAACGCGTGTCGAGGCTTCATTTGCGGATCCTATGCAAGACCTTTCGTCGCGGTTCTCTTCATGCTTCGGCTCGGCCGAGGTTCGCTGTGCGTGGGAAGAGTGAGGTTCATCATGAAGCGTTCAATCTCCGTGACATGCGTGATCAGCTTCTTGGCCATCTCTTGTGGTGAAGGCGCGGAGCTATCCATCGATGAAGAAGAGTACATCGAGCGAACCGAGTCTCGTGCGCGCCGCATGAACGTTCGCGTCGTCACTCCAGGATCCGAGGAGCCGAGCGAGCTGACCGTGAATGAGTTCCTTGGTGCACACTTGGAGAATCTGGCGCTGGGGTGCGACGAAGAAATCGCCGCATCGCTTGGTGTCGACGTCTCGAGTGTGACCAGCTCTCAGTTCGCGTGCACCAACGATGTTCGCAAAGAACTGCTGCACTTCGATTGTCAGGTCGAGCGCTTGGTGGAGCTCGTCGAGTCGGAGCTTCCGGTGGAGATTCACGATGCCAACGGTGGGCTCGCCGTGACCGTGCTCCCACAAACCCCCGAAGCTCGGGGCGAGCTCGCGAAGTTCACTCTCGATGCCGCCGCAGCGCTCGTCGCGCGGGCGGGCGACACCCTCCGCGCCGTCGCAAGCGGAATGACCTCGATGACCCCGTTCCGCCTCTCCGAATGCGGGAGCGCATCGGACCTCGCGTCGATGGCCTTCGGCAGCACGACCTCGGTCGGCGCGCTCGTGACGGCGATCCTCACGTCGAACGTCGCCCGCGCCGAAGCGATGGGCGAGCGATACGGCGCGCTTCAGCACGCCGTAGCAGAGGCCGAGCTCTCGCTCAGCTCATCGCTCAACGTCGCCACGAGGCTTGGCTGGCTCGACCCGACCATGTCGCGTGCTGCCGCCGTGAGACTGCTGACCGGTGGTGAGGGTGGCACCGGCATCTACGGCTACTCGTCCGATGGTGCTGGCCCCTGCGCGACCGAAGAACCCACGGAAGACACGCGCGGGGCGATTCACATCTTGCGCGCCTCCGGCTTGCCGCCCGCAATCGTGACGGATCTGGACGTGCCGCTCCGAAGCTTGCTCGTCGGCGGCTCCGAGCTGGGATCGACTCTGCCCCTCCAGGTTCGAGCGGGGGTACTCACGGGCGACAACCGCTTCTTCACGACGATGAACGAGCAAGACATGGCGTCGACGCTCGGGACGTCGCTCGGCGCGCTCGAGACGGCCCGACGCTACCTCGCGCAGGAGCGCATCGCCTTTGCGCGCGACGACGACCAGCAGGTTGCGGGGGGTATTCCCGTCAGCCCAGACCTGAGCGGCTCTGCGCGGGCTCTACAGAACGTGCATGCGGGATTGCTCCGTGAGCCCGAGGGTGTCCCGTCGGCGTTTTCGGTCGCGCGTGTTCGCTTCGCGGACCCGACCCTGACTTCTGCCGTGGTGGACGACCGCACGGCCGCCGGGCTCTTCTCGAACTGGCCGAACTACACGAGCCAGCCGGGCCTCATCCCGGTGAGCTCGATTCAGATGATCAACCAGGCGGGGACGCAGCGCGTGTCGGTCGGAGGTGTCGTCGACTACGCGCTGTCGGTGGCTTCGGATCTCGGGTCGCTCGACACCCCCGTCGGTTCGTGGAATCCGCTTCCAGCGGACGTGCGCGGCGAGCTCAGTCGGTTCCTCACGGGCAGCGGCGAGCGCCGCCCCCACCGGCTGCAGATCTGTGCGATCGGCACCGGACGTTCGCAGCTCGACGAGGTTCGAATCGAGGCGTTGGCGACGAACATGGACACGGGTCGTCTTCGCATCGTGCGCGGCGTCTCGGGTCTGCGTTGCGCGACCGAAGGGCAGATTGAAGGCGAGCCCTGCACCGTCTTCGACAACGACGCGAACACGACGGACGTGGACGTCAGCGATCAGACGACCAAGTTCGTCGTCGAGCCGTCGGTGTACGATCGATGGTTCGGTACGACACAAGCCGCGGGCGTACGCACGTCGCCGATTCGCTTCGACGCGACGGGCAATGGAGGGCCGGACGACTTTGTCTTCGTCGTGATGCAGAAGCCGGGCGTGACGAACCCCCGCCCCGGCGACTTCGTGGCCCTCGGTGGCGTTCGACTCCTGTCGCCGACGCGCCAGAACAATCCGAGCTTCTACGACCACTGCACGGTTCATCCCGTGATGCCCGAGCTCTTCGAGAAGGTCGACGAGCTCGTCGAGATGGACACCACCTACTGCGCGCTGAGCAAGGTGTCGTGCGCCGGCATCGCCGAAGGCGAAGCGATCCCCCTCGAGAACGAGCTCACGAACGACGGCGACGGCGTGGAGAGCTCGTGGCGGCACTACTTGAACCTTGCATCCACCGCAGCCCTGCACGCCGATCAACTTGGCGAGGCTCTCATCGGCGCGGGTTCCGCGATCGACCAGCAGGCTGAGCTGGCCGAAGACGCCGTTCGCTCGTTGTGCGGTGACAGCGTGAACGTGGGGGACGCCTTCTGGGACCTGCTGGACGAGGCTCCCGCCGGCCGATGTGTCTGCCCACCGGACGCAAGCTGCTCTGCGTGCGCGCCGGGATACCTGTGCGACGCGGGCATGTGTCGGCGCGACATCGACGCGTACATTCAGGAGCGCGCTGCCACCGATTCTGCCTATTCAGCCTTGGCTGAATGTCTTTCCGCTGACGGCCTCGTCCCCTACGCCACTCCCGGGTCTCGGCCCGTCTGTGCATGGCGACTGCCTGGAGACGACGACCTCTGCACGCAGCCGGACGGCGCGCGCCGCTTCCAGTGTCCGTGGCTGGCGTCCGAGGCTGCCTCCGCCCTTCCTGGTGACGCCGTGGTTGCGGACCCGTCGATGTACTGTCCTCTGCCGGACGGACTTCCCATGGGGACCACCGCCATCCTGATCACGAAGCGGCTCAACATCTTCGAGTCCCAGCAGCTTCCGAATCCGGGGGGGGAGTCTGACGAAGAAACGCCTTTCATGTGCGACATCATCCGCTTGTATCGGGCGGAGACGAATCCCGCGTTGAAGGAGACGTATGCGCAGGACATCATCGCGGGCTTCGATCTCGAGAAAGTTCGCGGGATCGCAGGACGCACTTCATGGCGCGGGTTTCCGGACGACTACTCCGCAATCGTCGTCAACGGTTCCGTTTGGCGCCACACGGGGCGACCCGAGGCAAGCGCGCCGATTGTGACGAACTGGCCATGCGGCGAACATTCAGATTTCTGTCTAGAGGAACCTGGCGATCCAGGCGCGTCGAGTCTCTTTTGTGCTCGGATCGATGGTGCTTGCGGCGAGGTGAACGGCACGCAACGAGTCGTTCGTGCGGCAATGAACCATCGAATGGCGCGAGCCGTCATGACGTTGAAGATGATTACTGGTGAACCGATGGGCGATATTCGATTGCCTTTCGTTCCTGAGTTGGAGAACCTGACGCTCGAGGCGGATGTCGAGTTCGCGAACGAGTTCGGGAAGGTGAAGTGGTCGTTTGACGATAGCACCTCCGACGCCATCACGCTTCGAGGAAGCAATGCTGTATCTGTCTCCGTTGCAGACCGTGTCACTTACGAGATCTGGGAAGACGATGGCAGGAACGGTGATGATCGCGGAACGTACGACCGCGACGGAGCGGCCTATTGCGCGCGGTCGAGCGAGAGAGTGTTGTGGACTCACGTGAGCGCCGACGCATGGGGCGGATTAGGCGTAGACCTCAGTGAAGGCAACTTTGAGTTTCTGAGTCCAGACTGCGACCTTATCGGGAGAAAGCAGGGCGATCGTTCGTCCGCGGTTCTGCCACTTGTCTTCGCAGCGGTGTCAGGCGATCGAAATGACTTTTCATCTGGCATCGCAACAGATGCGTGGATCGGCATGGGGGTGCGACCGACTCGAAGCGAGATGAGAGATCTGAGAGGTACGCGAGTTGACTTGGAGCTGGACACGACTCCGCGCGAATGGGTCGCGCGCGCCATCGCCGGGCGATTGGTTCCCAGGTATGCAGGAGCAACTGCTGATGTGGACTGTTCTCTTCGCGACAACAACGATCGTCAGCGTTGGCGATGTCAGGGTCAGCCGCAGTACACGAACTACTTTTATGTTGACGAGTACAATCGGTTCTCGCCGTTCCGCACCGCGACAGGGCCTGCCGATGAAGAGCTGATCGGTCAGTTGCCCGCGAAGGCCGAATTGCTCGACGCGCTGGAGCTCGCGTGCGAGATCGCGGCGGACGATCTGAACAACCCCGATCCCTTCGCCCCGACGAACTGTGGCGACTGGGACGCGCTCGCGAACATCGACGTGTCGAACCTTCGCGAAGGTCAACGCCTCATGCAGTGCATGGCCGAGGAGGTGAGGGCACGCGGCGAGTTGGCCATCTTCGAGGATCTGCCTCGCGATGCCATCGAAGCGATGACCAACCCGAGGGGGCTCGAAGGAGACCGAGGGCGTGAAGCCGGGGAGGTCGCGGCGGCAATCTCAGACCTGGCGCGCTTTCCGGGGCGAATTGCGACGCAGCTTGAACAGGCTGCGCTTCAGATGCGGTTGGCGCGCAACGCAGTCGAACGGAACGAGCTTCAGATCGAGCTTGCCGAGCTCCGTCGGATGAGCACGCAGATGCGCGAGGTATCTTCATGTATCGCGGAGACGTTTCGTTCAGCTGCTGCTGCGGTTCAACAGCAGCAGAACTCTCTGGGAATCGGAACGGGTAGTTTGTACTTCGGTGTGGCGACGGCGGTCTGTGCCAACTCGATTGGTCAGATTGTTATCGCGTCGCAGCAGGCCGGACTCGAGACTGAGTTGTCGAATCTTGAAACCGACACGAGCTTGACCACGATTACGGGGACACTGTCCGGTATCCTCGACGGGATGGAGGAGTTGAGCTCTCAAGCGAAACAAGCCGAGCTTCGACTGCGGGGAGCAATTGGCGCAGCCGAGACCCGGCGTGCCCAAGTGATGAACCAGGTGGAGGACGTCCTGGTCACGTACGGGAACCCTTCGGCGCCCGCCAACGTTCGGCGACGTGTCTACAACACGGCTCGTATCCGCTACGAGGAAGCGCACGAGCGTGCGATCCGCACGGCGTGGATGGCGAGACGCGCCCTCGAGCAACGCCTGGGCGTTTCGCTACGTGACCTCAACGATCCCATGCACCTCGTGGAGGCGCCCGCCCGATGGGCGGACCGTTTGTGCACGATGCGAGGGTTCGACTACCGCGCCATCAGTCGCGACTACGACCTCCCGGGAGGCGACGACTACTCGGTCGAGTACGTGGGAGACTACGTTCGCCGCCTCGAAGACGTCTTCGAGAGCTACAGCGTCGACTTCCCCTTCGTCGATGGAGAAGACGTGGCAGTCGTCTCGATGAGGGAGGACGTCGTTCGCGCGCCCCTGCTCGAGTGCCGGGTTCCCACGCACAACCTGCTCGCGTACAGCGGGGCACTCTCGGTTCGTGAGGACCCCGAGGTTCGCGCCACGATCGAGCCTGGCGAACGAGACGAGGTGGAGTTGCCGGTCGTCTGGTCGCGCGAAGGTTGTTCCTCCATTTCGCAAGCGGACGAAGATGGCCACGTGTCGACGTTCGTTGGAGGCTGTGTGACGACCACGCAGACGGGCGAAACCATCAACGAGTTCGCCCCGGCGGCAAACGAGAGCATCACACGGGTGATGTTCGGCGGAGTCGGTCTCGGGCCGGGAGGCGAGCAACTGCGCAACTGGCAGCCGCAGGCCCGAATCGCGCAGCGAATCGACCTCCCAGCGGGGCGCTACCGGCTCTCGTGGTACGGGCGCGAGCAAGCGATTCCGATGGCGCAGTCGGTGAACCCATCCTCGGTCGTTTCACCGCGCACCGTGAGCGGAGCCCCGCTGACGACGCCAGTGACTGCGACCTACTCGCAAGCGCTCGCGGACGGCTGGTCTCGCTACTTCCGCTTCTTCGAGGTCCCCGAGGGGACGGTCGTCGACATCTCGATCACTTCCCCCACGCCGGACAGCCTCACCGGCGGACAGCCTACGCTGCCGATGGTGTTCGACATCGCCGGGCTCATGCTCGAAGACGTCGGGGCTCAGGTTCCGTCGCTGGCATCGATGCCTGACGGCGCCGCGTACCCACCGCGCGCATACATCACGACGGTCGGGAACGGCGAGGGCTACCTCGCAGCGTGCGAAGATGTCTCGGGAACTCGCTTCCGATCGGAATGGCGCTATGGCTGTGAGCGCGTGTGTCCTGCTGGGACCGGAACGTGCACCGACGGTCGCGTTGCCTGCTTCTGGGAGCGGCCTTTCGAGGTCACTCTGGACGACATCGAGCGTGGCTCCCGATTCCGCCGGTCGGGGTTTGCCATCGGGAACTACAACTACCGATGGATGTCGCTGGGTGTGAATCTCGTGGGTACTGGGATTCGCGACTGCTCCAGCTCGGACTCCCCCAGTACGTGCTACGGCGCAGGCTACGTTCCCTTCAGCATCCATCACGATCCGTCGAAGGACGGTGGATATCCCGTACGGAATCACCAAGGGGACGTCTTTGCCGCCCAGCTCTTCCCCGGAAGAGTTCAGCACGCACGAAGCCTCGCGGCAGAGCGCTACCTGAGCAACCCGCTCTCTGGCACCGATCGCGCGCTCATCGAGCCTTACCTCCGCACCGAGCTTCGCGGTCGCCCGCTCACGGGGCGGTACACGATGCGAGTCTGGGACGACGGTGGACTCGACTGGAGCCGCGTCGAGGACGTCCAACTCGTCCTCGGCTACCGCTACTGGACCCGAACGCGCTGAGGCACCCATGTCCCGCGCGCTCCACCTCGGGCTCGCGCTCGCTCTCCTGAGCGGGTGCGGGCTCTCCCGGGAACGGAACCGTCGAGACGACGGAGGCGTCGATGCCTTCGTTGCTCCCGACGACGCCGAGACCGACGCGTTCGCGCCGGAGGACTCCGGCGCGGACGCGGGGGTGGACGCGTTCGTGCCCGACGCGTTCGTGCCGGAGCCCGACGGTGGGCCGGCGTGCGAGTGTGTCGCGACGAGCGAGTGTGAGTCGGCGGCGTGCGTGGACGGCGTCTGCGTGCGCGGGCCGGTCACGGATGGTGGCGAGTGTGGCGAGCTCGTGATGGGCGCGCCGTCGGGGGTCTGCGTCGCGGGCGCGTGTGTCGCGCGTGGCTGCGGCGACGGCTTCGTGGAGCCGGGGCCGAGCGACGACGCGCCCGACGCGCCTGCGCGCGAAGCGTGCGACGACGGCAACCTCCTCGACGGCGACGCGTGCTCCGCGTCTTGTACGCCGACGTCGTTCGTGGTCGATCGTGCGCCCGACCTCGAGTACGCGCCCGCGATCGAGTCCGGACAGCCGCGCGCGCTTGCGGTCGACGGGCAAGGGCGTGTGCTGCTGATCTACCAGCGCTACGACGGCGCGCCGGGGCCGCTCCTCGCACAGCGCTTTGACGCGGGCGGCGTGCGCCTCGGCGACGTGATCACGGTCGGGAGCCCGATGGGCTTCGCGTCGGTGGTGGGTCTGCCGAGCGGCGGATGGGTCGTCGTTTACGAGCGATCCGTGGTGTCCGTGATGAGCCTGGCCGCGGTGTTTCGGACGGTGTCGCCCGAGGGCGTGCTCGGTCCGGAGCGACGCGCGGGCACCGTGGATCTCGAGGAGCGCGACGCGCGCGTGGCGGCGCTCGGCGACGGCTTCATCATCACCTTCGAGCGACGGACGATGTTCGAAGAGCGGCTCTACGCGCGTCGCTTCTCCGCCACCGGCACCGCCCTCGGACCCGAGGTGTTGGTGCACGCGGCGATGCAGGTGCGTTGGGCGTCGGTCGCGAGCGAAGGGGAGGGCGACGACCTTCGTTGGATCGCGACCTGGCAGGCCGACTTCCTGAGCTCGAATCCTCGGGTCGAAGCGCGGCGCTTCCGAAACGACACCGCCCTCGACGCGAGCCCGCTCGTGATCGCGGAAGGCGTGTTTCGTCCCTACGCCGCCAGCGCGCGTGCGCCTGACGCGCCTGCAGATCTGAGCGCCGACCGCGTTCGCTTCCTCGTCGCCTACGAAGGCGACGGCCTTGCGCTTCAGCCCGTGCCGATGAGCCCACGCGCGAGCTGGCCGCCTCCGATCGTCTTCCCCGCGTCGGCCCCCGAAGGCCAGGACGCGTTCCCCACCGTGGTCCCCCGCCACGGCCCCGGCCTCGCCGGTGCACCGCCCGCGCTCGTCGGCTTCGTTTCGCGCTACGGCCACCGCGACGTCGCTCCTGCGATCACCGCGACCGTCGCCCTCCCGTCCGACTCGGTGATGCGCCTCGAAGAAGCCTTCGAGCTCGGTCTCGCCGAAGACGGCCTCGCCCTCGCGTCGTCGTCGCGCGGCACGTGGATCGCCTGGATCGAATCCGGCTTCGACGGCGCCTTGCGCCTCTTCCT
>JALOQC010000440.1 GCA_025453555.1 Myxococcota bacterium
CCCCGTCCGAACGCGCCGCGAGCGCGTGAGGGAGAGGTGCGCCCTGAGCCTCGCGTCGAGAGGGATCTCGACGTCGAGGCACAGCTCCGTCCGTCGATCGGGCGCTCGCGAGGCTCGGCGGCGATGCGCGGGACGGCCGGTGCGCGAAGCGCGGCGAGTTGCGCGTGGAAAACGGGCAAGAGCCGACCGCACTTCGTGTCCCGCGAATTTGGGGTCGTTACGGCCGGTCGCGCGCAGCGCGCCCCGCGAAATCAGGGTCATTACGGCCGGTCGCGCTCGCGCGGTGCGGTGGGTCGCGCTCGCGCGGTGCGGCTGCCGCGCACGACCCTCACCCGGCGCGGGCGAGCCACTGCTCGGCGCGCGCTTGCTGCTTCACCAAGGGCAGGAGCGTGCTCTTGACTCGCGCGCTCAGCAGCCCTTGGACGATGGCCTCGTCGTGCTCGGGGCCGAGCACGAGCGCTCCACGGTAGGCCGCTCGGAGCAGCGCCTCGGCGACGAAGGCATACTCGTGCGGACCCGGCGCCGCGAAGCGCTGCAAGATCGCCCCAAAGCTCGCGTCTTCCTCGAGCCACGCGAGGAGATCAAGCACGAGCGCATGCTCTCGATCCCAATCGTCTTGCGAGCGCATGCCGAGCTTGGTGATTGGTCGATCGGTCCGCAGGAACATCAGCTCCGCGATCTCGTGGACGTCGAGCTGCGAGCGGAGCGCCTGGAGGCCCGTCTCGAGGTCCAGGTCCCCACGGGCGATCGAGCGCCACACGTAGAGCGGGTAGACGGGACCTTCCTCGAGCTTCTCCACGGAGAGCGCGCGATAGTGAGATCCGGTTTGATTCGAGAAGTCCACGAGGGATTGTCGAGACCAGAAACCGAGTTTGCGAATCGCGGTATGAGCGTTCTGAAACGAGTCCGAACGGAGCGCCTCGAGGACCGCTCGCTGCGCGTCGTCGAGCGCGCCGAGGAGCAGGCCTCGGGGGTCGATCGGGTCGCGAAACGCGAGGCCAACGAGCAGCTCCGCGTGCTGGGCGGCTGCGACCGGGGTGGCCAAGGGAGCGGTCGCGATCGGGCGGATCAGCTCCGCGAGGCGCAGCGGTCCCTCGGGAGCGTTCGTGAGCACGGCGATCAGCCACTCCGCGCTGGTCGCTCCCACCGAGTCGGAGATTCCCCAGTGGCTCGGGGCAGCAGCCGATCGACTCAGGACATCCGTCGCCGCCGCGCGTAGGTGCTCGTCCTCCGCGCCGAGGAGCACGATGGCAATCACGGCCGCCGTCGTCCGCCACTGTTTGTCCGCGGTCGTCTTCTTCGGGAGCTTGGCCAGCCAACGTCGCGCCGCCGCGACGACCGGTGCGGGCTCGAGACCGTGCCGCGCCGCGATCAGCGTCGCCCCGAGCAGCGCCGCAGCGCTCGGGTCTTTCCCCTTCAGGTGAGGGAGGAGCACCGCCAAATCGGACGCGTCCGTCGCGGCGGACGCGAGCAAGACCAAGAGGAGCGGCGCCGACACGTCGGACGTACCGGCCCTCACCCAGGCTTCGCGGATCGCGTCCTTCTGCTCCGAGATCCCTCGGGAGAACTGCGGCTTCGGGCATCGATAGGGCACTCGCAAGAGGTGCCGCGGGTCGAACGTCGCTGCCCGGACGATCAGCCCGAGCGTCTTCACGGCGTCCTCGGGCGGCATCCTCGACGCGGCCGCCACGAGGGAATGCGCCAAGCGAGGAGAGCCGTCGTGCTCCCCGAACAAGCTCTCCTGCAACGACTCGGACAACGTCGCCTCGAGGTCGGACCACGAGCTCGCGGCATCGATGGAGGCGCACGCCAGCGCTTCGTACGTGGCCCAGTCGGGCGTGTCTTGGTCGGCGATCTCGTCGAGCCGAGCGGCGATGTCGTTGGACACGAGGTGTGCTCCAGGTTCCGAGACGTGGAGCTCGAGGATACCCGGTGATGCGCGCGACGGGGTCGCCCGCGAGGCGCGGCGCCCGTGCGCGAGGCGCGGCGACCGTACGAGGTACGCGCGGCCCCGGGCCCCGGCGGCGACCGTACGTCCCGGCGGCGACCGTACGAGGTACGCGCGGCCCCGGGCCTTTGCCCCGGCGGCGGCGTCGGCCCTGCGGCCGCTCAAACACGGTTTCGTCGGGCCGCGGTTCGATGAAAGCGGATTCTCTGCGCTACATCGGAACCGGTTCGCGCGACGGACGCGGCGATACGCAGCTCGGGCGGGGGCCGGGCCGCGCATCGCCGCTCGGGCGGTCTGAGCTCACTCCGGTGGGTCGTTGGGCCCTCGTCGCCCTCGTCGCTTCGTCTTGCGGGCGCGCTCTTCGCTCCGGCGGCGACCGTACGAGGTACGCAGCCCCGTCACGAAGAACGCGACCTCCTGGTACACGCCACCGGTTCTCGAAGGAAAGATCGCCCCGCGCGTGAAGGCAGGCGCCGGCGAGGGCGTGGCACGCGCGAGGGCGCTGTGGCGTCTCTTCGCGTTCTGGGAAGCACGTGGCTCGAACGCGGCGTCCGATCGTGGAGGCGGTGGGCGGATTCTCCACGTGAGCCTGTGCCGTCAATGCCACGAGATCGTGCCGCAGATTCACGGGTCGAGAGAAAATCGGTCGAATGACCGGTTTTAAGGCGTGGCCCACCGCTTGCGAAGTGGCTCGTTGCCGCTCGCTCTCGCGGCTCGGAGTCCCGATGCATCGTCTCGTTCCGCACGCTGCTCTGCTCGCGTTCGCGTTGATCGCGGGCGTCTCTTCACCCACGCACGCCCAACTGGGCCTCGACTCGTTGCACCACGGACGGCTCGAGGTGGGGGTGTACACGCCGCCCGAAGCCCCCGAGGGCGTGAGCCCCTCGCGGCCGACGCTGCTCGGTGCGCGCCAGCGGCTGACGCTCTGGGAGATCGAGCGCCACCGCGCGGAGTTGGAGCGACTCTGGTCCGAGCGGCCTTCGTTCCTCGGATCAAGCATCCTGCTCGTGGGTGGTGGCAGCTCCGTGGTCATCGCGGCGTTGGACACGATGCGACGCAACCTCCGTTCGCGGTGGTACGACGACTGGGAGGACGACCACGACGAGCCCTTCTACCGGTCGCTCGGAGCCCAGTTGGTGGGCGGCGTCGGCGCCGCGCTCGTCGTGACGGGGTTGCTCTTCTGGATCCACGACACGATCGAGAAGCGTCGTGTAATGCGCGAGATTCGCCGCGTGGAGGGGCTGCTCGGGTCGTATCTCCGAGACGGCACGTGACGTCGTGCAGCCGAGACAGCATGCAACCGAGAAAGTGAGCTTCGGACTGTCTCGGTTCGGGACGCACCGCGCGCTTCGACGACCACGCTCGGTGGAGCTGGCTCCGTGGTCCTCACAGCACCGTGCGACCTCGCTTGGCCCACGCCTGAGGTCGCGTGGTGCTGGGGATGCCCAGCGTGGTCAGCGTGGGCGCGGCGTCGACGAGGATCTGGAGCGCCGCGTCGCGGATGTCGCAGTGCTTCAGCTCCAGGTGCCGCAGTACCGGCAGTCCCCGTGCGGCGAGTCGCTTCGCGGTGGGGAGATCGATCTTCGCGTCACTGAGACGCAGGCGCTCGAGGCGTGGGACGAACGCGGCGTTCGAGAGGGCCTCGATCGTCTCGTCGTTCGGGAATCGGAGCCCAAGATCACGAAGCCCGTCCAGGGATGCGACGCACGCCCAGTCCGTGGGCAGGAGCAGCTTGGGGCTGAGGTCGATCCGCTCGAGCGCGGTCGAGCTCTCCACCACTTCGCGAACGAAAGTCGAGTCCGCGTCGAGATGGTGGAGCACGAGCGTTCGGAGGTCAGCCATCCGAGGCGAGCGGGCGAGCTCCGCGAGCTCTGCGCGGCCGACCCCAACGCTCACCAGCGCGAGCGACGTGAGCGGCGGCGCAGCGCGCAAGACCTCCAACACGCTTCCACCGCGTCCCCGCAGGTCGAGCTCCCGCAACCGCGGCATCCATCGCATGGCGGCCGCGAGCGCCGTCGCGACCGCCGTGTCCACGGGTACCGACGTGACGAGCTGAAGACGTTCGAGGTGCTCCGCCGCGGACGTCGAGAGCGCGTGCTCGAGGATGGCGGCGAGGGCGGCTGGCGTACCGGGCCCCATCCCCTCGGGGTACCCGAGCTCGAGGCCGACGATCGGTAGGCCCTCGCTTGCGAGCACCTCGAGGAGCCTCCGCACCTCGGGCCCTTCGCCGTCTCGCACCGAGAGCTGACGATGAAGGCCCCACGTCCCCGCTCGGCTCGCAACCGCGTTCATCCCGACCTTCCGAACGATCGAGTGCCGCCGGTCGAGCGAACCGAGCGCGGCCGAGACAGTCTTCTTCTTCGCGTCAGGCACGGGGAGGAGACCGTCCGCGTCCGGAAGCTTCGTGGCCCAGTCGGGGCGAGGTGGAAGCTCGGTCGCACTCTGCGAAGCAGCGCCCTTCGTCGTGTCGGAAGCACGCTTGTTCTTCGGGGTCGCCTTCTTCGGGGTCGCCTTCTTCGTGTCGGAAGCACGCTTGTCGAGCGTCGCGTTCTTCGGGGTCGCGTTCTTCGGGGTCGCCTTCTTCGGGGTCGCCTTCTTCGGGGTCGCCTTCTTCGGGGTCGCCTTCTTCGGGGTCGCTGTCTTGGTGCTCGCCACACCGCCTCCGCCGTTCGTCGCCGAAGTCGAGCATCCTCTCCTGCGGCGCTGCGTGGAAGGGAGTGCGCGACAAGAGAACGAAGTTGGGGTCGTCGTAGCGCGCCCCCGCCACCTTCGCCGCCACGCGCCCGCCACCGCCACCACGAAAGGTGAGGCAACCGAGCGAAATCGTTGAGTCGCACCGCTCGGCACGCGGCTTGATGTGCGCGTCGGCATGTCCGCTCGAACGCCACGTCGTCGAACGCGTGAACGTCGCATGTCCCGACCGCAGTACGTGGTGCGCGGGCAGGTCATCCTCGCCGACCGGGTGTCGCTCGAGCATCGCTTCCTGCTCCGGCCGGACCGGCAGATGCGGGGGATCTTCTTCTACCTGCTGCAGGTCTACGCGGGCGTGTACGGGATTCGGATCCACGCGGTGGTGCTGATGTCGACGCACTACCACCTGCTTTTCACGGATGTTCGTGGAGTCCGGGGCGATTTCTTCCAGGCCTTTCACGCGATGCTCGCGAAAGCGGTGCAGGTCTATCGCGGTACGAAGGCCGTTCTCTTCGATAAGCGCCCGACCTCTCAGACGGACAACGTCACGGTGAAGGCGTGCGTGGAGGCGATGGCCTACATCATTTGCAACCCCACCGCCGCGGGGATCGTGGAGGACCCGACCCAGTGGCCGGGCCTCTTCACCCGCGTCGAGGATGCCGGTCGGCGGCGGGTGCAGCGTTTCGAGGCGCCGCGGTGGATCCGACGCGAGGACGGAACGCAGGTGCCCTTCCTCGGCCATTGGTGGCCGGACTACGTGGACCTCGTGCAGGAGCCGCTCTGCGAGGCGATCGACGTGGACCCCGACGCGTGCGTCGCGGCGGTGCGCAAGCGTGTGGACGAGCTGATCGCGGAGAAGCGCGCCGAACAGGCGAAGAAGGGCTGGCGCTTCGTCGGCGTGATGCACGCGATGCAGTGCTCGAAGGAAAGATCGCGCCGCGCGTGAAGGCGGGAGCGGGCGAGGGGGTGGCGCGCGCGAAGGCGCTGTGGCGTTTGTTCGGGTTCTGGGAAGGCCACGCCGACGCTCGCCGACGCATCCTCGCCGGCGAGCTCGGGGTGGTGTTCCCGGCGGGCACCTTCCGCTGGCACCGACTGTTCGGGTTTCCGCGCGAAGAGATGGAGGCGGCGTTCTTCGAGAGCGCGTCGTTCAGCTAACCGGCCACGCCCGAGAGGCGACCCTGTCCGAACGCGCCGCGAGCGCGTGAGGGAGAGGTGCGTCCTGAGCCTCGCGTCGAGAGGGATCTCGACGTCGAGGCACAGCTCCGTCCGTCGATCGGGCGCTCGCGAGGCTCCGCGGCGCTGCGCGGGACGGCCGGTGCGCGAAGCGCGGCGAGTTGCGCGCGGAAAACGGGCAAGAGCCGACCGCTGCTCGTGTCCCACGAAGTTGGGGTCGTTATGGCCGGTCGCGCGCAGCGCGCCCGACCGAACGCGCCGCGAGCGCGTGAGGCCGAGGTGCGTCCTGAGCCTCGCGTCGAGAGAAGTCTCGACGTCGAGGCACCGCTCCGTCCGTCGATCGGCTGTGTCGGAGGCGTGGCGACGCTGCGTGGAACGGCCGGTGCGCGAAGCGCGCCGAGTTGCGCGCCGAAAACGGGCAAGACCCGACCGCACTCCGTGTCCTTCGAAATTGGGGTCATTACGGCGGGTCGCGCTCGCGCGCGGGACGCGCGCAGCGCGCCCGTCTACGATAGTTTCCTCAGTTCCTCAACAAAGTTGACCAGTTCACGGCCGCCTCCACCGCCAGCACGAGCAGACGCGATCTCTGCCTCCGTGAATCCCAAGTGGCTCACATCGCCCTTGGATCCACGGCGGGCGATTCGTGTTGATTTCACCACACCGTGGCGACTCATTAACTCCCATAACTCGGACCATCCAGGCTGCTTCAAGAACGCTCTCGTTTCGAGATCGTCATCTGAGAAGTATCTCGTGCGTGACGTCATGCGAAGGAATCTATCGAACAGCAACTCGTACTCGGAGGGCTCTGCGGCCAATTGTCCGGGAGAGTCCATCGGCACGCTGAATCCGATTCTGGAGAGTGTCTTTGCTACAGCGGATGGCTCATAGAGTTCGATCCTATCCTCGCCATCGAACCACACGATACCCGAGAACATCTCCTTCACGTTTACAGCTACGTCCGTGACTTGAGTCGTGGGATCGAAGATGGGTTTCAGGAAATGGACCCTAGCGAGATCTACGTATTCGATTACTGCTCCACGGAGGTCGACGTCGAGGAAATCGACACCAACGATGTTCATCCGTCGGAGTGAGACACCGCGCATCACCTGCGATTGCACAACGGCATCGACCAGTGACACCGTCCGATCGTCTGAGTTGAAACTGATCTCATCAAAACACGCGCAGGCGACGAAGCCAACGACGCGACGAGAAACATCCCTATTGAGGACGCTCACTCGCCTGCGGCTGACGAAGTCCAGAATTTCTCTCGGATGCCACAGCATCATTACGAGTCTACGAACAGTCTCTTCTGCGACAGATTTAGTGAATCCAACTCTGGAAAGCAAACCAGGAAGAAGAGACACGTCCTTCTTGTGAATCTCCTGCGCTATTGCATCTCCGGCAAAGTATCCAAAGAATCGCTCGTGCCTGAACGCTACTCTGGCAACGCCTCCCTCCGCGGAAACGCTCAAGAATGCGTGAGAACTGACGTTCTCTAGAATCATCTTCGCGTGCTGGGAGTCGAGATTAAGAATCTCGCAGCAGTACTCGCACACCAGTCGAACCGTTTCACGGTCCATCGTAAATAGTTCCTGGCGAAGCATCTCGTCCGCCAACGACCTCATCAAGAACGCGTGCTCATCAGGAGTCATCAACGGCTGACCGTTCGAGTCGACGAGTTTGCCTGATTCTCGAACGAGGAAGGCGCCGACGACGCGATCCACCGGCGTTTCGTCGCCAATTTCGATTCCGTCGGTCTCCATAACCTCCAACAGCTTGTCGACCATGAAGGGGCTCTGAACTAGCGCCTCGAAGTCGATCGGCGCCAATTGATTCTCGATGCTACGAATGACGGCTTCTGGGTCGGCGCAGCCGATCGCTTCATGCGATCGACGTTGTTGGGCCAACTGAACGGCGTCCTCTCGGTTCCACGCTGGCACCGAAACCATCGAAAGCTCGTAGTCGACCGCGAAGTTCCCCTTCTGCTGCGGAAGACTCGCCCGACTAAGGTCGCTGAACTCTACGAAGGTGGATCTCGCGGATATCAGAAGTCTACCCATTGACTCGAGAGACTGAAGAAACCTAGCGAGGGAGCTAAACGCATCATTATGCCCGGTCACGCCGAGCAACTCGTCAAACCCGTCGATTACTGGCACCACGAGCCCGATGCGAGTAAGGGCCCCCAGTGCCGTGTGCCGATATGT
>JALOQC010000441.1 GCA_025453555.1 Myxococcota bacterium
CGGTTGTGCGCGTAGGCGCTCGCGAGCCCGTTCGGGTGCACCACGATCACGAAGCGCCCGTAGCCCCGGACGCCGGTGCCCGCGTACGCCACGATGCCGCGCTCGACGGCGCGGATCGGCGAGCCGGGCGGCGTGTACAGGTCGAGCGCGAGGTGATATCCGCCCGCGCCCGAGCCCCAGCCGCGGAGGAAGTGCCCGCCTTCGAGCGGATGATGCAACGTGCCGGGTCCCGCGGCGGGCTCGGCGCTCGGCGCGACGCCTGCGTCTCCGAAGGGCACTTCTTCGAGCGGTGTGTCGTCCGTCTCTTCGAGCGCGAGCTCTTCGGCGACCTCGTCGACCTCGCCCTCCTCGCGTTCCTCGCGGCTCTCGCGATCCTCGGAGAGGATGCCGAGCTCCGCTTCGGCGTCGAGCACCGCCTCCATCGTCGCGTCGCGCTCGATCGGCGTACCCACTCCATACGCGAACGGTGGGATGGTCGTCGGCGCGCTCGCGGCCGCCGTGATCCAGCGTGGCTCGATCGGATCCTTCAACAGGTTCTGCGCGACGCGATCGGTGCCGAGCCCGAGCTCGGCCGCGCGCACACGCGCGAGCTCCTGATCGGGACGCAGCGGCCGCGGCTCGAGGCGCGGGAGCGGGTTCTCGCGGCGACGTCCCGGCACCCGCAGACGCTGACCCACACGAACACGATCGGAGCGCAGCCGGTTGACGCGCTTGAGCTCACGCAGCGGCACGCGATGTCGCGCCGCGATCTCGCTCAGCGTCTCGCCGCGCCGCACGACGTGGTAGCCCGCGCGTCGCGCGTCGGAGTCGCTCGCGGGACCGGGGATCGTGATCGACTGCCCGACGCGAACGCGATCGGAGCGCATGCGGTTCGCGCGCTGGAGCTCGGAGATGCTCACGCGAAAGCGCCGCGCGATCTGCGCGAGCGTGTCGCCCTGCCGAACGGTGTACGTGCGGTCGGCGCGCGCCGTGCCGAGCTGCGCGAGGGCAGCGATCGTCGCGAGCGCGAGAGCGAAGAGAACGGCACGCACGGCGGGTCAGGCTGAAGGACGCGCGAGGGTCACGCAAACTTCCCTCGGCGGTCGTGTCCGCCTTCCGCGCACATGTGCGACGACGACTTCTCACCGCGCGCGATGCGCGACGCGCGAGGCACGAGCGCGATGCACGAACGCGATGCACGCACGACGCGCGATGCACGACGCGCGAGGCACGACGCGCGAGGCACGACGCGCGAGGCACGACGCGCGAGGCACGACGCGCGATGCACGACGCGCGATGCACGACGCGCGATGCACGACGCGCGAGGCACGACGCGCGAGGCACGACGCGCGGCGCGATCGAGGTGACGACTCAACGTCGCTTCTTCGTCGCTTTTCGCTTCGGCGCGGGCGCTTCTTCCACCGGCACGCTCGGCAGCGAGAGCGTCGCGAGTCGATCGAGCCACGCGCGCAGGAGCGGTCGATGCAGGGTGCCGAGGCGCTCGAGCGCACGCGCCGCCACGGTCGGTCCGTGGTAGGGCCCCGCTTCTTCCGGAAGTCGCGCGCGCAACGCGTCGAGCGCACGCTGCGCCCGCGCGTCGCCGATGCGCTCGGTGTGCAAACGCGCCGCGATCACGAGCGGCGCTTCGACCGGGCCTGCTTCCATGGAGGGCGGGAGCACCGAGCGCCGCGCGACCACCGCACGCAGGCGTCGGCTCTGCTGCTCGGCGAGACGACGTGCGAGCCGCGGCGTGCGCTCGGGGCGCCGACGCGCCGCGTGGAGCACCGGCACGACGTCGCCCGCTTTCGCGGCCGCGAGCTGCGTGCCTTCGGGATCCTCCCCGATCGCGCCGAGCCGCCGCGCCTCACGCACCGCGAGGGATCGAAGCCGCGCGTGGTCCGCGATCAGCGCCTGCAGACGCTCTCGCGCGCGCTCGACCACCCGAGCCTGCGACGCCTCCGGGAGCGCCGCCGCGCGCGTGAGCAAGACGACGACGAAACGATGCCGAGGCCCGTCGAAGCGCTCGAGCTCCGGATGCTCGGCGAGGAAGGCCTGGATCGCATCGAGCGCGTTCGGGATCGCGAGCGGCTCGGTCGGCGGGACCTCGAGCTCCAACGCGATCGGCGGCGGGACGGCGAGGGGCGTCGTCGCGACGCGCGAGAACCGTGAGGCGAAGCGCCGAGCAGGAGCATCGGCGACCGTGGAGACCGTGTCCGAGACCGTGTCCGAGACCGTGTCCGTGTCCGTGTCCGTGTCCGAGACCGTGTCCGAGACCGTGTCCGTGTCCGTGTCCGAGACCGTGTCCGTGTCCGAGACCGTGTCCGTGACCTCGACAGAACGCAGCGCGGTCTCGATCTCCGTCTCGGTCTCTGTGTCCGTCTCCGTCTCGGTCTCCGTCGCGGTCGCGGTCTCCGTCTCGGTCTCGGTCTCCGTCGCGGTCTCCGTCTCGGCCTCGGTCTCCGTCGCGCGCAGCGCGGTCTCCGTCTCCTTCGCGCGCAGTGCGGTTTCGGTCTCGATATCGACCGCATCGCCCACTGGCGCACGCACCCCGACGAAGGTCTCCGTCGGCGCGGGCGTCCCCGTCGCGGTGCTCTCTCCGAGCCCGCGTCGCCGACGCCGAATCACCCGTCCGTCGCGACGATCCGCGAGCAGCTCGACCGGCTCGTGCGACGACTCGACCTCCACGTCACCCGCGCTCGGATCGCCCACCTGCGGCGCCTCGATCGCGACCACGTCGCCGGCGCTCGTCGGCTCGTCGTGGATCGTCGCCGGCGCGCGCACCTGCACCGACGTGACCTCCGCCTCGCCCCGCCGACGACGCGTCACCGCCGGCTCCGCGCGCAGCCCGACCACCGTCGTCTCCGCCTCGCCGTCCGCGCCGCGACGCCGCCGCGTCACGCGCCCTTCTGCTCCCGCCTTGCGGCTCATCGTCACTCCACCGAGTCTGCTTCTTCGTCGGTCGACACGCCCGTCAGCCGCGCGAGCATCGGCCGCGGCACGGGCGCGATCTCCACGCGTCGGTTGAGCTGTCGGTTGTCCTCGCTGTCGTTCGGTGCCGCCGGGTGGTGCGCACCGAAGCCCGCCGCGAACACCCACTCCGGCGGCAAGCCCGCCGCCACGAGCTCACGCGTCACGGTCAGCGCGCGCTCCGACGAGAGCTCCCAGTTGTCCGCGAACGCGCCGTTCGCGCGGAGCTGAAGGTCGTCCGTGAAACCACTGACCATCAGCGCCTCACCGCGCTCCCCGAGGTAGCTGCGCAGCGGCCCCGCGAGCTCCCGGATCAGGCGCTGCCCTTCGCCACGAAGCTGCGCGCTGCTCAGATCGAAGAGCACCGAGCCGCGAATGCCGATGCGTCCGTCGGTGAGCGTGATGAGCCCCGACGCGAGCGGACCCGCGAGCGCGCGCTCGAGTCGATCGAGGCGCTCTTCGGTCGCGGCCTTCTCTGCCTCGACCTGCCGCAGATCCTCGGTGAGCGAGACCTCCACGAGCACCATCCAGCAGAAGAACAACACGAAGATCCCGAACAGACACGCCATCAGGTCGCCGAAGGCGGGCCAGATGGGAGGTGCTTCTGCTTCTTCTCGATCGAACATTCGCGTTTCCTCAGTTCCGTCGAGGGGCTCGGTCGTCGACGCGACGTTTGGCTTGGTTCGGTCGCCCGACGGCGACGCTCACGTGACGTCGGGTCGCTCGGCGTGGCAGCCGGCTCCCAGAACGTCGATTCACGCGTGCACGTCCACCACGTCGCCCGGGGCGCTCGTCTTCGCGGTCTCGAGTCGCTTCACCAACTCTTCTTGGAAGCCGAGCTGCTGGTCGAAGAGCTCGTGCGTGCGCGCGAGGTACTGGCCGAGCACGTCGACCGCCGCGCCTTCGCCCGCCTCTTCCACCGCGCGCTCCACCGTCGCGAGGCTCGAGAGCCAGCGCTGCGCGGCCTCCGCGTGCTGCTCGACCGAGGCGCTGAACATCTCGACCGCCGCGCCGAGCTCGGCCCCGCTCGACTGCACGAGCGTCGCCGCCTGCGCCACGATCGCGCCCGTCTCCGCGAGCCCCGCACCGAGCGCCTCCGTGCGCTTGAGCATCTCGTCCGAGAGTTCGCGGACGTGACCCTCGTGACGATCCGCGAGCGCGCGCTCCAGATCCGCGAGCCGTTCACGCTGGGCTTCGACCGCGTCCGCGACCTTCGCGAGCAACGCGTCGAGCTTCTCCGCCGTGCGCGCCTCCGCGACCACGAGCCGCTCGCGCGCCTCTTCCACGAGGCCCTCGAGCGCCTGCGCCTGCCGACCCGCCGCGTCGCCCACCGAGCCCGCCGCGCCACCGAGCGCCTCGACCAACGCGCGGAGCTGCTGCTCCCGCGCGACCTCGCGCTCCGCCGTGCGCTCGACCTCCGCGCGCAGCGCCGCGCTCGCCTGTCCGAGCTCGCGCTCCACGCGATCGGCCACCGCCGCGAGCTGCTCGGCGCGCGTCGCGTCACGCGAGGCCGCTTCGTCCGCCACCGCGCGCTGCGCCTCCGCGAGCTTCTCCACGCCCGCGAGCACCCGCGCCACGCGCGCCTCGTCCGCCTCGCGCAGGCGCGTGCTCTCCGCCACCACACGCTCCACCAACGCTGCGTCCGCCTCGCGCCGACCGCGCGCCTCCTCGTCGAGCCGCGAGAGCAACGTGCTCGTCGCCGCGTCGGTCCGCGCCGCGCGCACGTCGTCCTCTTCGCGCCGCGCGCTCGCGTCCGCTTCGATGCGCGCGAGCACACGATCGAGCGCCGCGTGTCCCTGCGCCGCGCGCGCTTCGTCCGCCGCGCGTCGCTCCGCCGCTTCGCGCGCGGCCATCGCGCGCAGCTCGTTCAGGTGCTCGCTCGCTGCCTCACGCGTCGCCTCCGCCGCGCGCGTGAGCACCGGCTCGGTCGCCTGTGCCGCGCGCACCGCCACCTGCTCCGCCGTGCCTGCGAGCGCCTCGCGCACCGCATCCACCGCGTGCCGCAGCTCGCTCTCCTGCCGACGCGCCGCCTCGGCGTGCGCGTCGCGCCACGTGCTCTCGAGCGACGCGAGCCCCGCGCTCACCCCACGCAGCTCGTCCGCCGTCGCGCTCACCACCGCGCGCACCGCCTGCTCGCTGCGCTCGGCCACCTGCGCGTCGCGCTCCGAGAGACGCGCCTCGAGGCTCTCGAGCCGCTGCGCGAGCAGCTCGAGCCGCCCCGCCACCGCGCCGCCCGCGTCGCTCGCGGCCTTCGCGAGCGCGTCCGCCGTCTTCGCGTGCCCCTCGGCCCAACGCTTCGCGAGCTCGGCCTGCGCGGCTTCGCGCTTCTGATCGCGATCCGCGGCGACCTTCGCTTCGTCCGCGCGCGCCGAGTCGAGCCGCTTGGCGAGCTCGTCCACCCGCGCGAGGAGCGCGTGCGCGTCCTTCGAGAGCGTCTGCCGCACCTCGGCGATCTCCTTCGAGCCCGCCTCGCGGAGCGCGTCGTTGGCGGCGCGGTGCGCGCTCGCGAGACCGTCGAGCGCGTGCACGGCATCGCGCAACGACGCGACGGCGTCCGGCAACGCGCGGCCCTGCTCCGCGAGCTCCTCGAGCGCCACGAGCTGAC
>JALOQC010000442.1 GCA_025453555.1 Myxococcota bacterium
AGGGTCTGTCGCCAGACCCTCCCCCACGGGGCATGTAGCCCCGATGGGGTCCCCTCCCACGAGCCTTCGCTCGCTCCGCGAGCTGCGCGCCGTCCGGTAGGGCGGCTTGCGGTAATCGGCCATCAGCTTCTCTTCGGGTCATGCGGCCTGCCGCCGGCGGTAGCAAGCGCGTCGCGCCCCCGCGAGCGCCGTCGCGCCGTCAGAACTGCGTCGCGACCCCGAGCGAGGTCACGGGACCACCGCTCAGACGACGCAGCCCGAAGAGCCCTCCTTCGATCACCAGACTGGCGTACCAACGATCGACGATCTGGCGCTCGAGCTCCCACGCGAGCCCTGCCCACGAGCTGCCGTTGCCCATCCCGCTCGGGCTGTTCGCGCGCGGGGCGGACTCGAAGCGGAGCGAGTGCGCGCCCGACGCCCGCACGCGGCTGCTCCACGTCTCCGTGAAGCTCCAGCCGACCTCGGCGCTCCAGAGCACGCGGTCGTCGAAGCCTTCTGCGCGCCACTGGTAGCCGGCCGAGAACGCGAGGTAGACCGCGTCGAACGAGTACCCGAACGCCACGCGGCTCTCGAGCTCGAACACCCCGTTGCCGACGCGCAGCTCCCCGATGGGCTCGTGCGGCTCGCGCCTCGCGTACACCGTCTGCCGCGCGTTGCCGCGCGCGAACGGAGCGCGCACGGCTCCTTCGAGCGCCAAGGCCGCCCGCTCGGACCGAAAGAGCCGCAGACGCAGTCCGAGCGCGGGATCGCCGAGCGCGACGTGCCGTTCGACGCTCCCGTCGCGCGCGTCGCCGAGGTGGAACGTGCGCAACAGATCCGAGTGCCAGAAGAGCGCGAGGCGCGGCGCGATCCCGACGTCGCCGTAGGTCGCGAAGAAGAGCTCGTGGTAGCTCTCGTAGCCGCGCATGTCGGCGTCACCGTCGACGAAGCCGATGCCCCAGAAGTACTTCACCCAGAGCTTCGCGTAGCCGTGACCGGGCTCGGGCACCCACGCGCCGGCCTGCGCACGCGGAGGAGGCGCGAAGAGCGCGAGCGACAGGGCCGTGAGGGCGGCGAGCGCGCTCCTTCGTCGTATCGCCGCCCGAAGCGCGCCCCGTGGAGGCCGTGCCGGCCCCGAGCCCGCACGCGACGAAGCCGTCGCACCACACGTCCGCGCGGAGCCGAGGGGCGCTCGAGCTCTTGCCATCAGACCTCGCGCTCGCGCGCGCGCCGCGTCGAGCGCGGGACCTCCACCTCTTCGCCCTTCGGCGCCGGCTCGACCCGCGTGCGCGGCGCGCCCGGTCGTGCGGGCTCCACCCGCACGGGATCCCCCTTCTTCTGCGCGATGAAGCGGTTGAGCTCGGTATCGCGGGGCGACGGACGAGGCGCGGCGGCCGCCTCGAGCTTGTCGGCGACCTTCGTGAGCAAGAGCGCGATGCCCTTCTCCAGCGCCGCCTCGAGCGCCGCCTCTGCGGTGGTGAGCTTCGGCAAGGGTCGCTTCTGTCGCTCTGCCTCGCGCGCCGCGCGCTCGCGCTGCTTCCGGAGCTGTCGCGCGATCGCTCGGAGCTCCTTGTCGTCGTCGCGGAACGCGAGCCCCACGCCGTGCAGTCCGACCGCGGTGCCCCAGCCGATGATCGGGAAGAGCGCCCACGAGATGCCCGGCGTTCCCGTGAAGTAGTCGAGGGCGGCGAGCCCAGCCCCGATCACGCCCCACGTCGCGGCGTGCTGGGCGAGGCCGCGACGTCGCGAGCGCTTTCGCTCCGCGAGCACCCGCGCCGCGTCGTCGCGATCACGGCGTTCTGCGCGCGACGCGAGCACCGAGCGCGCGGCGTGCTCGAGCTCCTCCGGCGAGAGACCCACCTCCGCCGCGACCTCCGCGAGCTCCGCGTGCGAGAGCCCGTCGACGTTGCCGCCGCGGTCGAGCGCTCGCTTCAGGATCTCCTCGACCTCGGCGTCGTCGTAGACGGGCTCGTTGGGCACGGGCTCGACTGTAAGCAGGCACGGGCGCACACGCCATGCCCCGCCCGCGCGAGGTGGCCGAAGGGCCATGCCACCGCGAGTCCCGGGCGCCGGCGTTCAGCGCAGCGGGAGCGCGAGGTGCAGTGGCGCGTCCGCGATCAGCGGCGTCTCGCCCACCGCCACGTCGACGCGACCTCCGAGCGGCACCGCGACGAGCTCGAAGCCTCGCGAGCCGGCGCCGACGACCACGAGACGCAGCAGATCGTCCATCCTCACGACCGCGAGATCGTGCGGACGAAACGCCGCCGGCAGCTCGATGGGGCGCTCCTCCGCGAAGACGAACGCGTCGCGCTGCATCAGCACGACGATCCCCTCGCGGCTCGCCGCGATCAGATCGACGCGACCGTCCGCGTCCACGTCCGCCGCGACGAGCCGCCGCAGCCCCGCCGGCGCGTCGATCGGATGCGCTTCGATCGGCTCCACCCCGCCGCGGACCACGTGCAGTCCTTCCGCGACGATCACCACGTCGGTCTTCGAGTCGCCGTCGAGGTCCTGCGCGAGCGCGTGGGTGGCGCGCGCGAGATCGAGCGCGGACTCGCGACCCCCGTCGGGAGAGATCCGCGTGAGCCCGATCGCGTCGAGCGCGACGAGCTCCACCTCCCCCGCGCCGTCGACGTCGGCCGCCACCACGTCCGTCACGTCGTTTCCGAGCCGCGCGCGCCCTCGACGCACCGGCGACGCACCGCCCGCGAAGGTCCAGAGCTCGCTCGCGCGCCGCCCGAAGCCGTCCGTCCAGTTCGCGGCCGCGACCCACGCGCCGCGCTCCGCGGGCACGGTCGCGATGCCGGTGACCGCGATCGGCGCGAGCAGCCGTGGCTCCTCCAGGCCGCCGAGCGGATGTCCCGGCACGAGCTGCAGGGTTCCCCCGACTGGACCGCCGTCGTCACCGAGCCGTGCGTAGCCCACGATCAGATCCGTGCGACCGTCGCCCGTGACGTCGGCGACCGTCGGCCGCGCGGGCGAAGCGGTGCCCGGCATGCCGAGCGTCGCGACCCGCATCGGGCGGCCCTCGTGGAGCCCGATCACGTGGACCTCGCTCCCGAGCGCCGCGAGGAGCTCGGGGCGCTCGTCGCCCACGATCGAGCCGACCCCGAGCGCGGCCATCTCGCCGACCAGCGGCTGCCGGAGCGAGAGGCAGGTGGCCCAGAGCTCACGCTCGCCGCGGGTCGGCGGGGGACCGGAGTCCACCCCCGCGTCGAGCACCGTTGCCACCGCAGCGGCGGCATCGTCCGGCGCCGCGCCCGCGTCCCGCTCCGTCCCGTCGGCGGCGACGCCCGCGTCGCTCGAATCGTCGGCGGCGATCGCACCCGCGGACGAGGTGGACTCACCACGCGCCGGAAGCACGTCCGCGATCCACGCGACGAGCCCGAGCACACCCCACACGCCGAGGAGGATGCCGACCGATCGAAGCCCGAGGGCGATATTCTTGCCCGCGCTCACCCGTGCTCTGTGCCGTGTTCGCCGGGTGGTTTCAAGCGGGACGTGCGACGCGGTGCGGCCTTGCGCGCGGGCGATCGCTCGCCCGCGGGATCCTGCGCGTAGAACTCGCGCAGCGCGTCGTAGAGCTCGGGCGCACGTCGGCGGAGCTCCTCGGGCTTCTCGAAGAAGACCTCCGTCGCCACCGCGAAGAGCTCCGCTTCGTTCGTGCCCGCATACGCGCGAAGTGGCGAGCGCCCCTTCCGAACACGCTCGAGCTCGTCCGCGATGAGCTCGCCCCAACCCATCGCGCCCGCCTTCCCGTCCGCGTAGCCATCCGCGAGATCGAGCACGTGGGCGAACTCGTGGATCGACACGTTGTAGCCGTCGCGATCGCCGGCCCAGCCACGCCGCAGCTCGGTGACCGCGAAGAGGATCGGCCCTTGGCGCACCACCTGCCCCGCGATGTCCGCGTGCGGTCCGTCGCCGTAGTCCTCGTCGAAGCTCGCCGGATGCAGCACGACCGAGCGCGTGCCGGGGAGCATCACGTCGTCCCAGCCTTGCAGCAGCACCGCCGCGCCTGCGAGCGCGAGCACGCGCAGCTCGTCCGTCACCTCCACGCCTGCCGTGGCGTCGAAGTCGAAGGTCGCCGCGAGCAGACGAAGGTTCTTCTCGAAGTGCGCGCGCCCCTCGGCGTCGAGCCGCCGATAGAAGCGCACGTGGGCCTCGAGCACGGCGCGCCACTCGGGCGGAAACGGTTCGTTCAACGCGCGCTGCTGGCGAAGCGGACGACGCAGCACGGCGAACGCGAACACCACGTTGCCCACGCTCGCGAGCACGACGAGCCACGTCGCCCCGCGTGCGAGCCCGAGCGCGAGCAGCCCACCGAACGCGAGCAGACCGAGCACCAAGTTGGGCAGCACGCGTCGTAGCGGCGACACGAGCGGAACCTACCAGCTTCGTCGAGCTCGACGTGGAGGATCACGCGGGCGTTTCGGAGGCGACCCCACGTCGAGCGACCGACCGTCGAGCGACCGGCGACCCACCGCCGATCGCGCGTCGATCCCGCGCCGCGCTTTGCGTTACCCTCGCGCCATGCCGCACGGCCTTCGCCTCGCGTTGTCGCTCCTTCTCGCGCTCACCTTCTCGATCTCGTGCAACGGAGGCGGAGAAGCCACCGACTCGCAGGCGACGAGCGGTGACGAGGACGAGTGGGGCAGTTGGGAAGACGAGCCCAGCGAGCCGACCGTCGAGTCGCACGAAGGCGCGATCGAGCGCATCGGGATCAGCGGCCCCGACAAGCCGTGGGGCGAGATGACCCACGACGAGCAGGAGTGGTACATGATCGGGAAGGTCCTCCCGATCATGAAGGAGATCTTCGCGCGCAACGACGCGGAGCGCTGGGCCCCCGCGAGCTACGGCTGCGAAACCTGCCACGGCCCCGACATGCGCGAGGTCGAGTACCGCATGCCCGCGTCCAATCAGTACCGCGTGCCCGAGCGCGGCACACCTGCATGGGACTCGATGGTGCGGATCTTCCCCGAGGTCGTTCGCTTCATGGAGGAGGACGTGACGCCGACGATGGGCACGCTGCTCGGCATCGAGAACTACACGTGCACGCACTGCCATCCGTCCGCCGCGCCTCCGCCCGAGCCCGCGCCCGCGCGTCGTGGTCGTCGCGGCCGCTGACCTGAGGCTCAGCCGATTACCGCAAGCCGCCCTACCGGACGGCGCGCAGCGACCGAAGCGAGCGAAGGCTCGTGGGAGGGGTTCGGGGCTTCCTGGGGGAGGGTCTGGCGACAGACCCTCCAAGAAGCTGAAGGAAGCGACGCGCGACACGGGTCGATCCACCCGCGATGACGCCACGCCAGGCCCCTTCGACGCCCACGTTCCGGGCCACCACGCTCGACGGATCCGTGCGCTCGATGCGTGTGCCCCCGAGCCCGTGCTCGCCCGCATGGGGCGGCCCGATTGAGCGAGCCCACGCGACCGCGCTGCTTCTCTTGCGTTTCTCCGGCGTTCGCCGCATACCAGCGGCGCCTTTCCGGCGCCCGAGCGCGCCATCAACGAGGAGTGCCATGGCCTGGGTCATCACCCGTCTCTGCCGCGATTGTG
>JALOQC010000443.1 GCA_025453555.1 Myxococcota bacterium
TGATCGAAGAGCACGTAGCGCCCGAACGAGCGCGGCAGCGCGTCTTCCCCCGCCGACTGCGCCGGCTGAACCCCCGTCTCCATGCGCGCCGGAACCATTCACCGGCGCGGCCCGCTTGTCGAGGGGTGGTGCGAAGGACTGCGCGCGCGACGACGATCTCGACTGGGAGGGCGACCGCTACCGCGCGGCGCGCCCCTTCATCTTCGCGAACACCACGATCCCCAGCAGGAAGAACACGACGATTCCGAGCAACGTGAACCACACGCCGCTGTCGTCCGCGTCCGTCCCCGGCGCCACGTACATGCTGCCGCCGCCATCGCCCGAGCGCGCGACGATGCCCGCCGCTTCCACCCCGCCCGATGCGCCCGCGCCCGCCGTGCCCATGCCACCCGAGCCGACCCCCGGCTGCTGGGCCGCGACGTCGAGGTCGTCGGGGACGTCGCCGCTGCCGGTCGCCGAACCGCTCCCCGATCCCGCGCCGTTACCGCCTCCCGTGCCCGATCCTCCGCCCCCGCTCGGGATGCGCGCCCCCCCTTCGCCGACACCGCCCATCTGTTCGGTGGCGAGCACGACCTTCTGCTCCACCTCGGCGCCGAAGAGGTTCCACGCGATGAGGCCGATGACCGCGATGAGCACTGCGAGGATCGCGTACTCCACCACGGAGAGACCACGCTCGTCGGCGACGAGCGTTCGAACCGGCGTTCGAGGCGAGGGAGGCGCGTGCACGCTGCGAGCATACTCCGGTCCGCCGAATCGTGGATGACCCACGGAGCACGACCCTCGCGAGCGCGCCGGGCGTGCGGCCCGCGCCCACGAAACGCGCTCGAAACGCGCGACACCACGGAGGAATCCCACGGTCCTCGGCTTGACGGACCGTCGCCGCTTCGTGACACTCGCGGCACCTCGGAGCCGCACGTCTGGCGCCCCGAGCGCGGCCTTCGTGCAACCCGTGCAAGCTCAACCGCAAGCCCACCCCCCCGAGGACGGCGAGACCCTCCCGAAGCGCTTCGGGAAGTACACGCTGCTCCGTCGCCTCGCCCTCGGCGGCATGGCGGAGCTCTTCCTCGCGCTCCAGCGCAGCGTGGCCGGCTTCGAGAAGCTCGTCGTCGTCAAGCGCGTGCTCCCCGAGCTCGCGAGCGACGAGGCGTTCGTCGCGATGCTCCTCCAAGAGGCGCGCATCGCGGCGACGCTCACGCACCCGAACATCGCGCAGGTCTACGACGTCGGGCACGCGGAGGGCCGCTACTTCATCGCGATGGAGCACGTCCACGGCGAGGACCTGCGCTCCATCGTGCGGCAGATGAAGAAGAAGGAGGTCCGCTCCTTCCCGCTCGAGCACACGATCGCGATCGTGCTCGGCTGCTGCAAAGGTCTCGCGTACGCGCACGATCAACGCGACCTCGACGGCAACGAGCTCGGCATCGTCCACCGCGACGTGAGCCCGCAGAACGTGCTCGTGACCTTCACGGGCGACGTGAAGCTCGTCGACTTCGGCATCGCGAAGGCCGCCACCGGCGCCGAAGAAAAGCCCGGGAAGCTCAAGGGCAAAGTCCCTTACATGAGCCCCGAGCAAGCGCAGGGCCTCGAGCTCGATCGCCGCAGTGACATCTTCTCGCTCGGCGTGATGCTCTTCGAGCTCACCACCGGAAAGCGCCTCTTCCGCGGTGACAGCGACCCCGAGACGCTGCGCACGATCGTCGAAGGAAACTACCCGACGCCGCGCAGTCTCAATCCCAACATCCCCGAGCGTCTGGAGCAGATCATTCTCCGATCTCTCGAGCCGAGCCGCGAGCGCCGCTACCCGACCGCGCACGAGATGCAGGTCGATCTCGAGGCGTTCATTCGCGACACCCAGATGCCGGTCTCGCCGCTCTCGCTCGGCGAGTGGATGCGCACGCTCTTCGACGACAAGCTCGCGCAGCAGAAGCAGATGCTGCAGGAGGGCCGCCAGCTCGCGGAGGTCCTCGCGGCGCAAGCCTCCGACGAGCTCACCATGGGCGGCGCGTCGCTCTCCGGCGTCTCGATCGTGCGAGAGCGCGAGAACAAGACGCCGTGGGTCCTGCTCGGCGTGGTGCTGCTCGTCGCGGCCCTCGGCGCGGTCGGCACCTGGCTGCTCTGGCCGAAGGCGCCCACCGGACCGGGCGTGCTCGCGCTCACCAGCGAGCCGCCGGGCGCGGCGATCTGGATCGACGGCGCGCGCCGCGAAGAGCGCACGCCCGCGGTGATCTCCAGCCTCCCCGTCGGCACCTACGAGGTGAAGCTCACGGCGGAGGGCTTCGTGCCCTTCGTGCAGACGGTCGAGCTCACCACGCAGGCGCCGCAGGTCGAGATCTCGGGCGCGCTCGAGCGCCCGACGGCGGACGCGTACGGCGTCGTGCGCGTGACCACTTCGCCGCTCGGCGCGCAGGTGCTCTTCGACGGCCGCGCGGTCGAAGGCACGACGCCGCTCACGATCCCGGAGATCCAGCCCGGTACCGAGCACACGCTGGCGATCACGCTCGACGGCTATCAGACCGTGACGCAGACGCTGCTGCTGCGCGTCGGTCAGGTCGAGGACGTGAACGTCACGCTGGAGCGCACGCCGCTCGGTCCCGACGAAGCGCTGCTCGTGGTGATCACGGATCCGACGAGCGCTCGACTCGTGCACCAGGGCCGCACCCACGAGACGGGCAGCCCCTACGAGCTCCGACTGCCCGCGGGGCGCGCGAGCTTTCGCGTCGCCAAGACCGGCTTCGACAGCGCGGAGCGCGAGGTCGCCTTGCGCGGTGGCACCACCACCGAGATCACCGTGACCCTCGAGCGCGAACGCGTCGCCACGACGACCTCGATGGTCGCGGCGATGAACCCGACGCCGGTGTCCGGTCCACCCGGCACCCTCACGTTCGACGCGCGCCCGTGGTGCAACGTGAGCATCGACGGGCAGAACGTCGGGCAGACGCCGATCGTGAATCGTTCGATCCCCGCGGGCTCGCACCGCATCACGTGCGTGAACCCGGAGCTCGGCGTCACGCGCACGATCAGCGTCGACGTCGAGCCCGGTCAACCGACGCGACGCCGCATCGACCTGCAGTGAGCGCCGCGTGAGCTCGAAGCCGAACGACGCGAGCGACACGAGCTCGAACGACGCGGGCCCGAGCGACGCGACGGACACGAGCTCGAAGCCGAGCGACGGAAGCTCGCGCGACGCGAGCTCGAACGACGCGCACCCGAGCGACGCCGCGCGGGCGTCTCGGCGTCGCGCGATCCGCTTCGCCATCCAGCTCCTCGGCACCAGCGCGGGCTTCCTCTGGATCGGCCTCACCGTCGATCTGCGCGCGGTCGGATCGGCGGTCCGCACGCTGCCGATCACGTCGTTCCTCGCCGCCGTCGCATTGAGCTTCGTCGGGCTCTTCGTGGGCGCCGCGCGCTGGCAGGTCTTGCTCCGCGCGTACGGTGCGCCCTCGATCCCCCGCTTCTCGCGGCTCGCGCAGCTCTACTTCGTCGGCTTCTTCTACAACACGTACCTCCCCGGCGGCGTGGGCGGCGACGTCGTGCGCGGCGTCGTCACGCGCGAGTCGTTCGGTGACGCGGGCGCGACGCGCGCGCTGACCGTCGTGCTCGTGGAGCGTGTGCTCGGGCTCGGCGGTCTGCTCGCGCTGGTGGCGGCGCTGCTGACCTTCGCGCCGCCGCGCGGCTTCGAGGGCGTGGCGGGCTTCGCGGCGCTCGGAGTGGTCGGCGCGCTCGCGGGCGTCGCCTCCATCGCGTTCGCGCGTCGCCTCGGACCGAAGCTGCCGGGCCCGATCGGGCGACTCGCGTCGTCGCTGCCGGAGCTCGCGAACGTGCCAGCCTTCGCGCTCGCGTTCGCGATGTCGCTCGTGACGCAATCGATCGTGGGGCTCGGTGGCTACGCGATCCTGCGTGGGCTGACGGACGTGCTCTCGATGGGCGACGCGTTCGTGATCGCGCCGCTCGCGAGCGCGACCGCGTTCTTGCCTTTCACGGTCGGCGGCGCGGGCGCGCGTGAGGCGGCGTACGTGTTCGTCGGCGAACCGATGGGGCTGTCGGCGACCGACGCGACGGCAGCGAGCCTGCTGGTGTGGGCGGCGCAGCTCGTGGTGGCCGCGATGGGCGGGCTGCTGCAGCTCTTCCGCCGGACGTAGCGCGCGGCTCTGCCGGGGCGTGAGTCGCTCGGACGCGCTCGCGTGCTCGACTCACTCGAGCGCGCGTCGGGCACGCAGCGCGACGCGACCGCACCAACTTCGATCGCGTCGCATCGTTCTGGTGCGCGCGTTCGGGGCGCATGCACGGATCGCCCGCGAATCGCGAGCGGCACGCTCCTCGCTCTACGAGGACCTCGAAGCGCGTCGAGGTCGACGCGGAGGAGGAGCGTATGGATCACGACGTCACGATGGACATCCGATTCTGGGGCGTGCGCGGGAGCATCGCGTCGCCCGGGGAGAGCACCGCGCGCACGGGTGGGAACACGAGCTGCGTGGAGGTGCGCTGCGGGGAGCGGGTGATCGCGCTGGACGCGGGGACGGGGCTGCGCGGTCTGGGGGACGTGCTGCTACGGGAGGCCGTGCGCGCGGACAAGAGCGTGGAGCTGACGCTGCTGCTGTCGCACCTGCACTGGGATCACATCCAAGGGCTCCCGTTCTTCGCGCCGATCTACGTGCCGGGAACCCGAATCCACGTGGCGGGGCCGGCGGCGCCGGAGCTGTCGTTGCGCGACGCGCTCGCGCAGCAGATGCGGCCGCCGACGTTCCCCGTCTCGTTCGAGGATCTGCCGTCGCACCTGGAGACGCGGGCGCTGCGGCACCTGTCGCAGCTGCCGCTCGGCGACGTGACGGTGCGTGCGGCGAAGCTGAACCACCCGGGCGGCGCGGTGCTGGCGTTCCGGATCGACTGGTGCGGGCGGAGCGTGGTGTACGCGACGGACACGGAGCACTACGCGTGCGTGGACCCGGTGCTGGCGAAGCTGGCGCACGGTGCGGATGTGTTGATCTACGACGCGCAGTACTTGCCGGAGGAGTACCGAGGCGAGGTGGGGATGTCGCGGCTGGGTTGGGGGCACTCGACGTACGAGGCGGGCGCGGAGCTCGCGGCCGCGGCGGGCGTGGGGACCCTGGTGTTGTTTCATCACGATCCGACGCGGGACGACGCGGGGGTGGAAGCGCTCGAGGCGCGGGCGCAGTCGTTGTTTCCGCGGACGGAAGCAGCACGGGAGGGGCGAACGTTGCGGCTGGCGGTGCCGAAGCGGGAGGCTGCTTGAGCGCTCTGTCTCTGTCTCTGTCTCTGTCTCTGTCTCTGTCTCTGTCTCTGTCTCTGTCTCTGTCTCTGTCTCTGTCTCTGTCTCTGTCTCTGTCTTCGGTCGGCTCGTTGTTTCACCAGTCTCACGGGCCGGTCTATCGACATGGTTGCTTCGGGACTTCTTGGACGCGTGTGCGCCGAACGGGACACGTCCCTGCGAAACCCGGTGGAGCGCTCGGAGCCGAACGCGCGAGCGCGTCGTCTCCTCGTCCACAGG
>JALOQC010000444.1 GCA_025453555.1 Myxococcota bacterium
CCGTTCCTCGCGTCGCGCTCGGACTTCTACTTCACGACGCCGGGCCTCGGTCCGATCCTCGACGCGCTGGCGACGGCGAGCGAGCTCGGCCGCGTGGTGCGGGCGCTCCTCGCGTTCGCCGTCGCCTACAACGTGCTCGCGGTGGCGATCGCGTGGGCGGGTTGGATGGAGCCGTGGCTCGCGGCGCTGCTGATGCCGGCGTCGTCGCTCGCGAGCCTCGCATACACCCTCACGGCGCTCGGTCCGAAGACGAGCCCGAAGCGTGAGCGCGTGCGGGCGCTGCGGACGATCGAAGCCTGAGCGCGGTGGCCTCACCGACTCCGGTCGGTCATCGAATCCGTCGCGTCCTCGACGCGGCCGCTCAATCGCGCAACAGCCGCTCCAGCGTCTCCAGGTCCACCCGCACGTCCGCGTCGTCGGCGTCCGCGAGCAATCCCTCCGCGAGGCTGCGCTTCTGATCGTGGATCGCGAGGATCTTCTCTTCGACGCTGCCCTGCAGCACCAGCCGGTACACGGTGACGGGGCGCGTCTGACCGATGCGGTGCGCGCGGTCGCTCGCTTGGTCCTCCGCGGCGGGGTTCCACCACGGATCGAGGTGCACCACGTAGTCGGCCGCGGTGAGGTTCAGGCCGGTGCCGCCCGCCTTGAGGCTGATGAGGAAGAGATCCCCCTCGCCATCTTGGAACGACGCGACTTCGCGCTCGCGCTGCTTCGGCGAGGTGCTGCCGTCGAGGTAGCGGTAGGGGATGGCGCGCGCGTCGAGGTCGCGGCGCACGAGCGCGAGCAGATCGACGAACTGGCTGAACACCAGCGCGCGGTGCCCACCGTCGCGCAGCTCGTCCACGAGCTGTGCGAACGCTTCGAGCTTCGCGCTCGGCACCTTCGTGCGCGGCGAGACGAGCTCGGGCGCACAGCACGCGCGGCGCTGGCGCATGAGCGCGGCGAGGAGCGCGAAGCGGTGGTCCTTGGCGTCCGCGAGGGTGCGCAGGTCCTTGCGGCGCAGCGCCTCGAGGAACGCGAACTGCGCGTCCGAAGGCTCGACGTGGAGCACGAGCTCGGTGCGCGGCGGGAGCTCGCGGAGCACCGCGCGCTTCTCGCGACGGAGCACGAAGGGGCGGACTCGCTCGCGGAGGCGGCGTCCGGGGTTTCCGGGTTGAAATGCGTGACCTTCGACGTCCGCCACCGGCTTGATGAAGTTGCCTTGGAAACTTCGTTTGGTTCCGAGGAGTCCGGGCACCAAGAATCGAAACAGACTCCAGAGCTCGCCGAGGTGGTTCTCGATCGGAGTGCCGGAGAGCGCGACGCGGGCGTCGGCGCGGAGCGCGTGGGCGGCGCGGGCGGTCTGGGTCGTCGCGTTCTTGATCGCCTGAGCCTCGTCGAGCACCGCGGTGGTCCACGCGCGCGACGCGAAGAGTTCCCCGCGGGTCGGCAACATGCCGTAACTCGTGAGCACGACGTCGAAGGGACCCGCGTCGCGCACGATCGTTCCCGCGTCCTCGCTCGCGATCCCCGCGCCGAGCAGGTGCACGCGCAGCGAAGGCGCGAAGCGCGCGGCTTCGTCGCGCCAGCCCGCGAGGACGCTGGTGGGCGCGATCACGAGCGCGGCGCCTTCGCGCGCGCGATCGAGCAGGAGCGCGAGCGTCTGCACCGTCTTGCCGAGGCCCATGTCGTCCGCGAGGCAGGCACCGAGGCCCGCGCGGCAGAGGCGCGCCATCCAGCGGAATCCCTCGATCTGGTAGGGGCGAAGCTCCGCGTCGAGGGTGCGCGGCACCGGGATGTCCGCGTGCATCGCGGCGTGCAGGCGCTCGCGCTCGACCTCCACCCCACGCAGCTCGAGCTCGGGATCGTCGAGCAGCGCGACGAGCGGATGCAGCAAGCCGTCGTCGGTGAAGGCTTCGAGCCGCTCGAGGGCGCGTTGCAACGACGCAGTCAGCTCGAGATAGCGGTCGTCGTCGAGCCGCACGAAGCGACGCTCGCGGCGCACCGCGTCGAGCAGCGCCTCGTAGGTCGCGACGAGTCGACCGTCGACCTCGAGACCACCGCTGGGCTCGAGCCAATCGTCGCGCCGCGCCACGCGCACCGCGAACGTCCCGGTCGCGGGCTCCACGCGGAGCGGCGCACCTTCGCGCCACTCGACGTGGGCGTTCGCCGCGCGGAGCTCCGCGAGCAGATCGAGCGTCGTGTCGAGCGAGCACGCGCCGTGATCGCGTCGCTGGAGCGTCGGGCACGCGTCGAAGAGCGCCGCGCGCGCGAGCACCTCCGCGCGGCGATCGCGTTTCGCTCGGCGGCCCTTGGCGATCACGGTGTCGTGTCCTTCGCCGGGCCGCAGCGCGGGGCCGTCGGGGCCGAGCGGCGAGACCACGAGCTCGAAGCCGACCACGCCTGCGTCGCGGTGCAGGCGCACGCGCACGGTCGGATCCGCGCGTACGTCGTCGAGGGTGTCGATCGAGAGATCTGCGGTTGCGTCGACCGTGAAGAGCGGCGTGAGCGCGGCGACCAGCTTCTCCAGCTCCGCGCGGGCCTCGAGCGGGAGCTCGAACGCGCCGTCGAGCGCACGCGCGGCCTCGGCCTGACGGGCGTCGAGGACCACGCCTTCGAGGTGGGTGCCGCGATCGATCAAGCCGGTGGAGCGTGGCCGCACCGCCAGCGTGAAGGCTTCGGCGTCTTCGGTGATGGCGAGGCGCGCGGCGCCACGACGCACCGGGATCGGCGCCGGGTTGGGCGAAGGGTCGTCGCGACGCGTGACGCGGGGATGACCCACCAACGCTTCGACGAAGAGCGCGTCGTGCAGGAAGATCCCGTCGCGCGTCAGGTAGCGGAAGCCTCCGCGCGCTTGTTGGCCGAGCGCCTGGAAGAGACGGCGGTCCTCGTCGGGAACGCCGACCCCGATCGGGCGACGGATCATGCGCTGGAGCTCGACGACCTTGCCGCGCGACCAGCCGTTCTTGGTCACGCGTTGTTCGCGCACCGTGAGCCCGTCGATCCGGTCGTCGCGGAGCTCGAGCGCCCAGAGGTAACGAACTTCGACCGCCGCGGGCGCGGCGCCTTCGAGCGCGGCCTGCACGCGACGCAGCGTGCGACGCCACGGCGGCTCGACGTCGAGCAAGGTGAGCACCGTGCTCTGCGCGGCGCGTGAGCCGTGCAGCAGATCCCGCAGCTCGCTGGCTTCGTGGGCGAGCCAGGGCACGTGCACGAGCGCGTCGAGCTGGCGCGCGAGCGGCTCGGCCGCGCGGCGGCGTCGATCGAGGTCGGACACGAACGCGGCGTGGACGAGCGCGTACGCGAAGGTGGTCCAGAAGCCTTCGTCCCGAGGAACCCAGCCCTCGAGCGACGCCGACGGATCGTCGCGGAGGCGCTGGCCCCACTGGAAGGCTTCGTCGACTCCGCGCGGCACGCCGCGGTCGAAGCCGCGGACCGGGACGTCGGCCGAGAGCTTCGCGAGGCGCACGAAGAAGCGGAGCGCGACGCCCTGGGGGGCATCGTCGGTGATGGAGAGGTTCGTGAGCGCGTCGCGCGCCGACCGATCGCCGCCGAGCCACGCGGACAGCCCGTCGACGACGCGTTCGTCGACGGAGTCGAGGCGGCGTCCGAGCGAGAGCGCGCGTGGCCCTTCTTCGAAGCCCGCCCGGAGCGCACGCAGCGGGCGGACGTCGTCGGGCGTGTCCGACGTCGGCTCGGCGGGTGGGCCGAAGGCGCTGCGGGCGACGACGTCGTCGCCGAGGGCGTCCACGGAGTGGACCGCCGCCGCGCGGGCGTAGACCTCGCGTGCAGCCACGAGCGCGTAGACCTTCGGGAGCGGGTCGTCGGCGAACGCGTGAATCGGGGCGAGGAAGTCGATCGGATCGTGGATCCGCCAACGGCTCGCGCGCATCACCGTGCGACACAGGTCGACGTCACCCAGCACCTGCGCGATCGCGAGATCCCGCCGCACCACCCGCGGCTCGGAGCCGCTGCGGGCGACGCGCACGCGGTCCAGGAGCGGACGCAGACGGTTCGTCTGCGCGAGCTCGCGCAGGAGCGTGAGGCGTCTCTCGAAGGGCACGCGGTCGCGCTCGTCGATCGCGCCTTCGTCGCGCAGCCGCCGCGTGGCTTGGGCGATCGCGTCGTACGACGCGCCGAGGAGGTTCTGGCGCTCGTGCGACGTGAGGGTGCCGTGCTCGACCGCGAGGAGCTCGAGGAGGGCGCGCGGGAGATCGGCGGGCGGAGGCACGAGCGAGCCGTGAGAGCGGAGAGAGTTGCGCGATGAACTGGCGTTCAAACCTCGAACACGTCGGGAACGCGGACGCCGTTCAACGACCAACGCAGCGTCCGGCGCGGCGGGGACACCAGCGGTTCTTCGCAGAGTTTCGCGCGCCAGACGCCGCCGGGGCCGTCGATGGTGTCGCCGTCTTCGATCACTTCGCCGCGTTGGAGCAGGTAGTAGGCGAGGTTCATGAGGAACGCCGCGATCTCGTTCGGGTCTTGGTCGCGATCGAGGACGGCTTCGTGATCGGGGAGAAAGACCTGGTCCGCGCCCACGGTGTCCATGAGCGACCAGCCGGAAGCCTCGGCGACGTTCATCAGGCGGACGTGGACGAAGGTGTCGAGCGGCGGGACTTCGCGCTCGTTCGCGTCGGCGAGGCGGCGGGAGAGCTCTTCGGGTTGGAGGAGCAGCTCCGCGCTCGGGTTGAAGTAGGCGATGGCGCCCGGAAGCGCGGTGAGCTTCTCGGCGAGGCGCGCGACGAAGTTGAGCTCGTCGACCACGTCGGCGTCTTCGGGCAACACGACCGCGTCCTCGCCTGCGCCCATCACGTAGCTGCCGCGCAGACGGATCATCCCGCGATGACGCGCGACCGCTTCGTTCGGGTCGTCGGTCCAGGACACCGCTTGTTGGGCCGCGCGCGCGAGGTTGCCGGGGAAGGCGCCGGGCCCGAACGCACCCATCGACCACGCGCCGAAGGTGTCCTCGTCGTGCTTCGGGTCGCCCATCGTGTCGGGCCAGGTGCGATCGATGCGCTCGACGGTGACGAAGCCGCGAATCGCGGGGCGGTAGTCGATCACGAGCTCGTCGAAGCCGCCGAACCAGCTCTCTTCGTCGGCTGCGCGGCGTGCGCGGATCGTGAAGTCGCCGAGCGCGGCTTCGATCGCGTCGAGGCTCGGCAGTGTGTCGAAGAGGACGGTCGTGCAGGTGGTGAAGAAGCCGCGGGGCATTGGCGCGGAGAGTAGTCGCGCGGGCGTGAGGCGCGAGGAGGTTTCTCGGTCGAGGGGGTCAGAAGCGGGTGGTCGGGGCGTCGACGACGTGGTCGCGAACGAATCGGTCGGATACGTCGCCGTTCACGTCGCCGTTCACGATCACGTCGACGTCAACGTCAACGTCATGCTCGTCACCCGCGCACGACTCTCCGCGCGGCGACACCTGCGTTCGTGGTATCCACGCGTCGTCATGGCCGTTGAAGAGCCGGCGCCGCTGCGTCTGTCGTTCGCTCAGGTCGACGTGGAGGGGCTCGAGCTCGAGCT
>JALOQC010000072.1 GCA_025453555.1 Myxococcota bacterium
CGTCGATCAGGTGCCGTTCTTCGGCGACATCCCGGTGCTCGGGGTGCTCTTCCAGCGCCGCCGCGTCCGCGACGAGCGCAACGAGCTGCTCATCTTCCTCACGCCGCGCATCGTGAACCGCGCAGAGTCGCTGCCGGAGTGAGCTGAGCACGTGTCGCGTGCGCAGCGACGCACGCGACCTGCGACGACGACGAGGAGGCGCGTTCCGAGAGGGGCGCGCCTCTTCGCGTGGGAGCGTTCTCGTGGGGCGAGCGTTCGCTGCGCGGGCGTTCGCGTGGAGCGTGCCCACGAAACCGAGTAGAACGCCCTCCATGCGCGTCTTCCTCTCGGGGCCGATGGGCGTGGGCAAGTCGACGGTAGCCGCGCGCGTGGCGGAGCGACTCGGGCTCCGAACGGTGGACCTCGACGCGCGGATCGAAGCGCGCGCGGGCCGTCGCGTCGCGGAGATCTTCGCGGAGCACGGCGAGCCGACGTTTCGCGAGCTGGAGCGCGCGTGCGCACGGGAGCTGCTCGACGAGGACGGTGTCGTGGTCGCGCTCGGCGGCGGGACGGTGACCGATCGGACGACGCGACGTGCGCTGCTCGAGGCGGGCATCCTCGTGACGTTGATGGCGCCGGTCGACGAGCTCCTGCGGCGCGTGGGCAGTGGAGAAGGCCGGCCGCTGCTGCAGGGCGACGCGGAGGCGCGGCTGCGCGCCGTGCTCGACGCGCGGCGCAGCGACTACGCGGAGGCGCACGCGTGCGTGGACGCGGCGCGGCCAGTCGAAGCCGTGGCCGACGAGATCGTCGCGTGGGTGCGCGAGGAGCCGGTCGCGGTCGCGCTCGGGGAACGTAGCTACGCGGTCGAGATCGCCGCGGGGTGTCGCGCGCGCTTGCCCCAGCGCATCACACGTGCGTCGGGCGCGGTGCTGGTCGCGGATCGGAACACCGCGCGCTACCTGCCCGAGGGCGAGCCGCAGGAACGCGCGCGGCGCGTGGTGCTGGAGCCGGGGGAAGAGCACAAGGACATCCGCGCGGTCGAGCGCATCTGGGACGCGGGGCTCGAGCTCGGCGGCGACCGCAACGCGTGTGTGGTCGCGATCGGCGGCGGCGTGGTGGGTGACCTCGCGGGCTTCGCGGCGGCGACCTTGCTGCGCGGGGTCGCGTTCGGGCAGGTGCCGACGAGCTTGCTCGCGATGGTCGACAGCTCGGTGGGCGGGAAGACCGGCTTCGATCGACCGCAGGGCAAGAACCTCGTGGGCGCGTTCCATCAGCCGCGCTTCGTGCTCTGCGACGTGGAGACGCTCACTACGCTGCCGGTCGAGGAGCGCATCGCGGGGCTCGCGGAGGTGGTGAAGGCGGCGTGGCTCGAGGGCGAGGACGACGTCGCGGCGCTCGAGCAGGACGCGGAGGCGCTGCGGGCAGGCGATCTCGCGGCCACGGAGCGCGCGATTCGACGGAGCGTGCGCACGAAGGCGCGCGTGGTGACGGCGGACGAGCACGAGTCGGGGCTGCGCATGTCGCTGAACCTCGGGCACACGATCGGACACGCGCTCGAGGCGGCGGCGGGCTTCGGTGCGCTGCGACACGGCGAGGCGGTCGCGCTCGGAATGGTGGCGGCGATGCGGGTCGGTCGATCGCTGCGGCAGCTCGACGAAGCGAGCGTGGTGCGGTGCACGGCGCTGCTCGATCGGCTCGGACTGCCCACCGACCTCGACCGTAGGCTCGACGACGACGTCTTCGGCTACGTCGGGGCCGACAAGAAGCGGGCGGGCGCGACGGTACGCTTCGTGGTGCCGGGAGGGCCGGGATCGCATCGCATCGAGCCGATCGCGCTCGACGCGCTCCGACGGCACGTCGCGGGCTGAGCTTCGGCGCGTTCGAATCGACGCGACTCGCGAGAGACGCACGAGGACGTCGCGACGCGACGCGGGGTTCGACGATCAGCGACGCACGCGGCGTCGGAGCGCGCCGAGCACGTCGCGCAGCTCGCGCGAGCCCACCGCGTAGGCGACGATCACGAACGTGAGCCCACACGCCAGCGTCGCACCGACGAACGTCAGAGAGGCGACGAGGGTGCCGCCGGTCTGCCAGTCGACGAGCGATCGAAAGGGCCAACCCACCGCGCCCATCGCGAGGCTCGCGAGCAGGGTACGACCCGCGCTGCTCGCGATCTCGCGGAGCCCGAGCGAGCCGACCTTGCGCCGCAAGAGCAGGACGAGCGCGACGAGCTGCACGGTGGAGGCTGCGCTGATCGCGACCGCGATGCCCGCATGACCGAGCGGTTCGGTGAGGGTGACGCCGAGCGCGACGAACACGACGAGGTTGAGCAGCGAGGCGAGCACGGGGGTGCGGGTCTCGCCGAAGGCGTGGAACATCGGCACGCAGGTGCGCACGGAGGCCACCGCCCAGATGCCGACTGCCAGAGCGACGAGCGCGCGGGTGGTCTCGTGGATCTGCTCGGCGCCGAAGCGGCCGCGCCCGAGGATCGCGCCGACGGTCGGCTCCGCGAGCACCGCGAGGAGCACGCTCGAGGGGACTGCCACGAAGAGCGAGAGCCGGAGGCCGTCGCGGAAGAGACGCTTGGCGCCTTCGACGTCGCCGCGCGACGCGAGGCCGGAGAGCGCGGGGAGGGAGGCGGTGCCGATCGCGAGCGCGAACATGCCCTGCGGGATCTCGACGAGGCGCTGCGCGTAGAAGAGGTAGCTGAGCGCGCCGGTCGGGAGGTAACTCGCGAGCTGACGGCTGAGCACGAGGTTGAGCTGGTAGACGCCGAGGCCCGCGAGGAGCGGCACGAGGAGCACGAGCGAGCGGCGTACGTGCGGATCGAGGGAGAAACGCGGGAGGATCGGGTAGCCGAGCTTTCGGTAGGCGCGGAGCTGCGCCAGCACTTGGAGCACGCCGCCCGCGAGCGCGCCGATCGCGAGCGCGAGGACCGGATCGTGGCCTGCGGCGGCGAGCGTGCTCGGCAGCGCGACGGCGGCGGCGACGAGCGCGACGTTGAGCCAGATGGGCGCGAAGGCGGGCGCGAGGAACTGCCCGTGCGCGTGCAGCGCGCCGGTGAGCAGGGCGGCGACGCCCATGAACGCGATGTACGGGAACACCCAGCGCGTGAGGGTGATCGTGGTCTCGCGGAGCTCGGGATCGGCGCGGAATCCGGAGGCGTACGCGTCGACGAGCAGCGGGGCGCCCACCACGCCGAGCAGGCTCACGCCGCCGAGCACGAGGAGCATCACGCCTTGGAGGCGCGCGTAGTAGGCGCGCGCGGCGTCGACGCCTTCCTTCGCGCGCACGTCCGTGAGCACCGGGACGAAGGCCGCGCTGACCGCGCCTTCGCCGAGCAGGCCGCGCAGCGCGTTGGGGATGGTGAACGCGAGCCAGAAGGCGTCGGTCGCGGCTACGGAAAAGAAAGCTGCGATGACCGCGTCGCGCGCGGCGCCGAGGACGCGGGAGGCGAGGGTGCCGGCGGCGACGAGGCCGGCGCGGCGCGTGAGCTGGCGGCGTTCGCGTGCGTCGTCCGCCGCGGGGGCGCTCTCGGGGGCGCTCTCGGAGGTCACGGCGACTCACCCACGCGCGGACTGTGCGGTGGGCGTGGGGGACGCGCAAAGAATGGGAGTTGGAGACCGTGACGGAGGTGACGGAGACGCGTCAGCCGGCGAGGCGGCGGAGCACGCGCGGCGGCAGGTAGGCGCGCAGCACGCAGCCGCCGGGGCGCGGATCGCCTTCGAGCCACGCGACGCCGCCCTTCTTGAAGCCGAAGCTCGCGCCGCGTGTGCGATCGCCGAGCACGAGCCACGCGCAGAGCTCGCCCATCCAGGGCTCGTGACCGACCACCGCGACGCGATCGCCGAGGAGATCGGGCCAGAGGGCATCGCGCGGGCTGCGCGCCAGCTCGTCGGTGGCGACGATCGGGGCGCCGGAGCGGGTGAGCGGCCGAAGGAGCTCCGCGGTCTGCGCGGCGCGGAGCCACGGGCTGTGGGCGATGCGATCGAGCTCCACGTCGAGGCGGGCGAGACCACGGACGCCCTTGCTCATCTTGTCGCGGCCCTCCGCGGTGAGCGCGCGGTCGGCGTCGAGGCGGCGATCGTCGCGGGGCTCGGCGATCGCGTGGCGGACGAGGAAGAGCTCCACGGGGGCCGAGCCTACGACAGTTCTCGACGAGACTTCACCGCACGTTCCGTGACGAGCGCGCAACGCGCGAAGCCCGTCGACCCCTCGGCGTGATCGGCTCCGACCGGCGAGACGCGAACCCGGGCCACGGACCTTGCGCACCTCCGCCGGCCCGTGTACACACAGCTTCGGCGCGCGAGCGCCACCTCGTTGAGCCCGGCTCCAGCCCCACGGTCGACTCTGGTTGCCGTGAGCCGCGTCTCCCGCAGGTGCCGATGGAGGATGCTCCGTCGACGCATCGGGGATACGAGACGCGATGTCGGGCTTCTTCCGTACGGTTTCCCACCGCGCCGCGCGGTGGTTCTGGATCACTAGTTTCGATGGTTCGGGAGCCTTGAAGCTCCACACGTGACGCCGGGTCGTCTTTCCTGGGTCTTTCCGGGGGGCTCGAAGTCGTCCACTCCGAGGGGCCGAGGCTCCCCTCGCGCCGGACCCGACCTCTCGGGAGCCCGTGCCTTTCCCGCATGAATCGACTGCGATTGGCTCGTCCCTCGTGCCCGCCCGTGAGCCCTGCGCTCGCCGGGAAGCACGCGCGCGCCCCGTGGTCGCCTCGCGAACGCCGCGCGCAGGAATCGGCTTTGATGGTTCGACAGCAGGAGGGCTCTGCCCGATGGAACAGGTCGTGAGCGGCGCGGAGATCGCGCCCGTCGAAGGTGGCGAGAAGCCGCCGATCGTCCGCCGAGTCGTCGAGATGTCCGACCGCGCGATTCAGCGCGTCACCGGCGGAAACGCGTTCCTCCGCGGTCGCCTCTACGCGCGACGAAAGTCGGTGGAGGGGCTCGTCGCGGAGGGCGACGAGGTCCACGGCGAGATCCACATCCGTTCCGCGGAGGAACCGTACTCGACGCGGGTGAAGCTCGCGGAGGACGGAGGGTTCGAGTCGCAGTGCAACTGCCCTGGCTGGCGTGGGCCGAGCCAGCACTGCAAGCACGTGGCGGCGATCCTCGTGGCGCTCCGAGATCGCGAGCGTCCGCCCAAGCCGAAGACCGACGAGGAGCTCGGTCCCGAGCTCGATGGCGAAGGCGGCGAGGGCGGCGAAGGCGGCAAGAAGAAGCGCAAGAAGAACAAGAACAAGGACAAGGATCGCGAGAAGGAGAAGCTCCAGCCGGTCCACGTCCCGCAGACGGTCAGCGTCGGCGGAAAGCGGCGCACCCGGCGTCGTCGTCGCCGCAACGGCGAGCCGATCGACGTCGTGGATTCGCGCTCGCTCGTGGCGCCCGTCGGCGAATCGCGCGGCGCGCTCGACGCGTGGCTCCCGCCCGACGCGCGGCCGAAGCCGGTCGACCTCGAGTTCCGGTTGATGGTGAGGCCCGCGTCGCTGCAGGTGACGCCGGTGCTCGCGGGCACCCGCACCGCGGTGCCGATCGCGGACGCGCTCGCGGCCTTCAACACGATCGCCAACGAAGACCGGCCGCTGATCCGTGCGCTGGCGCGTCACAGCACCCGCGGCACCTCGGCGACGGCGGAGATCCGCGCGGAGGACGCGGCCGAGATCCTCTCGATGATGCGCCGGAAGCGCGTGCTCCTCGAGCCGGCCTCGATGGAGCTGCGGTTCTCGGACGAGCGCCTCAAACCGAAGATCGAGCTCGATCTGGTGGGCCCGGACTCGCTGCGCACGCGCGTGGTCTTCGTGAGCGAGACCTCGCAGCGACGCTTCTTGCTGAGCAGCGGCGCGTGGTTCGAAGGCACGCCGGGCTGGCACATCGATCCGACGGATGGCTTCGCGCGTCCGATCGACGAGTCGGTCACGCCGGGCTGGCTGCAGCGGCTGTACCGGTCGCCCTCGCTGGTCCATCCGATCACGGATCTTCCGCGGCTGCTCGGCGAGCACATCCCGCGCATCGCGGTGGCGCTCAAGGCCGGCCTGCCGGATCTCTCGAGCGTCGCGGATCTCGTCGACGCGGTGCCGCGCATCCAGCTCTGGGCGGACGGCGACATCGTCGAGGCGGAGGCGCACCTCAAGGTCGCGTACGACGGACAGGTCTTCGACGTGCCCTCGCAGGGCTTCCCGTCGCCGCTCGCGTTCCTCCCCGCCAAGAGCGGCGAGACCAAGCCGCGCGTGGTGCGTCGCGACGTGGGCGCGGAGATGGCGGCGGTGCAGAAGCTGCTGGATCTCGGCTTCGAGCCGGACGACGAGGGCGACGAGCTGCTCGCGTTCGGGCAGGACGCGATCCAGTTCTGGAGCCAAGGCATCGGCACGCTCCCCAAGGATTGGGAGCGCTTCGTGCCGGACGATCTCGTCGGGGTGAAGATCCGAAAGGAGACCGTCACCTCGCAGATGCGCGTCTCGAGCGGCGTCGACTGGCTGAGCCTCGATCTCGTGTTCGGGACGGGCGACGCGGTGGTCGACGAGGACGAGCTGCGCGCGGCGCTCGAAGGGGGCCGCAACATCGTGCGGCTCTCCGACGGCACCTACGCGGCGGTCGATCCGGATCGGGTGGGCGAGGTGCTCGCGCGCGCGGCCGAGATCTTCGCGACGAGCGGACAGCGTCAGAAGCTGCCGCTCTCGCAGGCGGGTCGCATTCAAGACCTCGCGTCGCTCGTCGACGGCGCGGAGATCAAGCCGAAGGCGCGCGAGCTCTTCGACAAGCTCGGGCACGTCGAGGAGATTCCGTCGATCCCGAAGCCGCGCGCGCTCAAGGCGACGCTGCGCCCGTACCAGAAGTCCGGCTTCTCGTGGCTCGTGTTCCTGCACGAGCTCGCGAGCGGCGGCATCCTCGCGGACGACATGGGTCTCGGTAAGACCCTGCAGACGATCGCGCTCATCGCGTGGTCGCAGGCGAAGGAGAAGAAGAAGAAGCCGAACCTCGTCGTCGCGCCCACCTCGGTGGTGCCGAACTGGCAGCGCGAGATCGAGAAGTTCGCGCCGACCCTGCAGACGGTGGTCTGGCAGGGGCCGAACCGTTTCGAGAAGGAGAGCGAGCTCGCGGACGCGGACGTGATCGTGACCTCGTACGCGCTGGTTCGGCGCGACGAGGAGATCTTGCAGAAGCTCGATCTCCGCTACGTGATCCTCGACGAGGCGCAGCACATCAAGAACCCGCTCTCGCAGACCGCGCGGGCGGCCAAGAAGCTCTCGAGCGAGCGGCGCCTGGCGCTCACCGGCACGCCGATCGAGAACCGCCTCTCGGAGATGTGGTCGATCATGGACTTCGTGTCGCCGGGGCTGCTCGGCGATCTGCGGCGCTTCGAGGAGAACGTCGCGCGGCCGATCGATCGCGGCAACGAAGAGGTCGCCACCAAGCTCCGCAACACCATCAAGCCCTTCGTGCTCCGGCGTCTGAAGATGGACGTCGCGCAGGATCTTCCGGAGAAGATCGAGCAGGAGATCGTGGTCCCGATGGAGGACGCGCAGGCGACGCTCTACAAGCAGGTCTTGCAGGAGATTCGCAAGAGCGTGCTCTCGGAGATCGAGAAGAACGGCGTCCAGAAGTCGCAGATTCAGATCCTCGCCGCGCTCACGCGCCTGCGTCAGGTCGCGTGCGATCCGCGCCTCGTGAAGGAGTTCGAGACCAAGCAGTTCTCGGCGAACGACAGCGGAAAGCTCGGCGCGCTCCGCGAGATCTTGCAGAACGCGATCAGCGGCGGTCATCGGGTGCTGGTGTTCAGCCAGTTCGTGACGATGCTCCAGCACATCCGCGCCGCGCTCGACGAGGACGGGATCACGTACGAGTACCTCGACGGTTCCACCAAGGATCGCATCGAGCGGGTGGACCGGTTCAACGACGATCCTTCGGTGAGCGTGTTCCTGATCTCGCTCAAGGCGGGCGGTACGGGGCTCAACCTCGTGGGCGCCGACACCGTGGTGCACTTCGACCCGTGGTGGAACCCGGCGGTCGAGGATCAGGCGACCGATCGCGCGCACCGCATCGGGCAGTTGCGCTCGGTGAACGTCTATCGGCTCATCGCGCAGGGCAGCGTGGAAGAGAAGATCCTCCAGCTCTCGAGCAAGAAGCGGGAGCTGATGGAGAGCGTCCTCTCGACCGAGGGGAGCCCGCTCAAGGGTCTGACGAAGAAGGACGTGGACGCCCTCTTCAGCGACTGACGCGACCGAGACCCGCAACACGACGAAAGCCCCTCTCGAGGGGCTTTCTTCACGTCGGGTTCGTCCTGCCGGGTTGGTCGTGCCGGGGGCGGCGGGAGAGCGCGGTTCGTCCGCTCGGGCGCCGCCGCTCGGAAGGCTTCAGCTCCGTGGAGCGCGAGCGTGGCGCGTCGTCTGGGGTGTCACGGGGTGTCACTTCGCCTTCGGCGGCGAGTACGTGTCGGAGACGCTGGTGACGAACTGTCCGAGGATGCCGTCCGCCACGCGCAGGCGTCGGCTCAGCTCGCGCGCGATGTTCATCAAGAGGAGCGCGTAGGCCTTCAAGTCGCGGCGGTAGAGGAGCTTCTCGACGTGCTCGCTGGAGAGCGTGACGAGCATGGTCGGGGCCACGGCGCGGACGGTCGCGGAGCGCGGCTGCACGTCCAAGATCGACATCTCACCGAACCAGTCGCCGGGCCCGAAGAGCGCGACGCGGAACTCGCCGCCGCGGGGACCGCGCTTGACCACCTCGAGCTCGCCTCCGACGACGACGAACATCTCGCGCGAGGTGTCGCCTTCTTCGACGACGGTCTGGCCGACCTCGACGATCCGCGTCGGCAGCTCGCGCGCGAGGATCGTGAGCGACTCGTCGTCGAGTCCTCCGAAGAGCCCGATGTCCCTCAGGATCTCGGCGTTGATGCGGGGGCGGGGGCGTTCGTGCTCCTGGCTGCTCATCTCGTCCTCGATCCTGTTCGGGAGCCGAAGATCTATCACGAGGTGCGACCGAGGTGCTCGCCGAACCGTCGTCGTTGTGGTGAGGCGTCCGGCCTCGGTATCCTCGCCGCACGCGTGCTCGGCGCGAGGGGGTGGCCTCGACGTCCGGCTTGCCCTCGAAAGGACCTCTCGACCTCGTGGCGCTTCGCGGCGATGCCATGGATCTCCCGCGGCCCTTCGGCCCCTACACCTTGTTGCGGCGCCTCGCCGTCGGTGGGATGGCCGAGGTGTACGTCGCCAAGACCATGGGGCTCGGGGGCTTCGAGAAGCTCGTCGGCATCAAGGTCATCCACCCGCGCTACTCGGAGGACGAGCACTTCGTCCAGATGCTCGTCGAAGAAGCGAAGCTCTCCGTGCTGCTCACCCACGTGAACATCGCGCAGACCTTCGACCTCGGCTGCATCGACGACACCTACTTCATCGTGATGGAGCTGGTGGAGGGGGCGGATGCCTACAAGCTCCTCCAGCGCGCGGCCGAGCATCGCGCCCCGCTGCCGATCGACGTGTGCGCGTACGTCGCGGCCGAGATGTGCAACGGGCTCGACTACGCGCACCGCAAGAAGGACGTCACGGGGCAGCCGCTGCACATCGTACATCGCGACATCTCGCCGCAGAACGTTCTGATCTCGTTCGCGGGCGAGGTGAAGATCGTCGACTTCGGGATCGCGAAGGCCGCGATGCGCAGCGGTCAAACCGAAGTCGGCGTCATCAAAGGCAAGTACTACTACATGTCGCCCGAGCAGGCGTGGGCCGATCCGATCGACCATCGCAGCGACGTGTTCTCCACCGGGATCGTGCTGCACGAGCTCCTGACCGGGAGGATGCTCTATCAGGAAGAGAACCTGCCGCGCCTGCTCGACCGGGTCCGAAAAGCGGACATCGCGCCGCCGAGCCGTTCGCGCCCCGAGGTTCCGCCCGAGCTCGACGCGATCGTGATGAAGGCGCTCGCGAAGCACGCGGCCGACCGGTACGCGAGCGCGCACGAGCTCTCGCAAGCGCTCTCGCAGTTTCTCTTTCGGGTGAATCCGACGTTCACGCCGGCGCGGGTTTCGGGTTTGATGGCGCAGCTCTTCCCGAAAGAGCTCACGCAGGCGACGGGCTCGTATCGCTTGCCGAGCGGCGAGCACGCGATGACCTCGACGGGGGCGGGGAAGAAGACGACCGACTCGCTCGCGCCGATGAAGCGACCAGTCGAATATCGGCCGGATCCGAAGAAGAGCGTGATCTTCGATCTCGCGGAGTTCGACGACGAGTCGACCAGCAAGCAGGTTCCGCGAAAGCGCGGGGCGCCGCCGCCCCCGGAGGACGAAGACGACTACACGCTGGTCGAAGGGCGCCCACGCATCGGATCGAGCCCTCCGCCGCAGACCGAAGAAGCGGCGCCGGATGCGGCGGACGACTGGGACGAGACGACGGTGGCGGCGCGACCGAAGCTCGCGGCGGCGGCGCTGGCGGACTTGGTCGACGACGACGGTTGGGGCGACGCGACGCTCGTCGACGAAGCGGGCGAGGCGGTGCTGCGCATGCGGGAAGCGCTCGCGCGGCAAGTCGCGGCGAAGAACGCCCAGCGTTCGACGACGTCGTCGGAGATCACGCTTCCGCCGCAGGAGCGCGTGCTCCCGGAGCGCCCGGTTCCGCAGGCACCCGCCCGGCCGCGAGTGAGCGCACCGCCACCGCCTTCTCCGTCACCGCGTTCCGTCCGCCCGCTGCCGCCGAGCCCCCTCGCGGCGGGCTCCGGTCGCGCGCCGGGCCCCGTGTCGCCTCCAGTCGGGGCCCCGCTCGCTCCCGCGCACACCACGCCGAGCGCGAGCTGGCCCATGGGACCGTCGACTCCGCAGGCGTTGCCGGATCTGTCGCGCGACCCGTGGGGCGATCCGACGGGCACGCCTCCCCCGCCTCCGATCTCCAACGATCCCTTCGTCGTGCGACCGGTCGAGGCCACGATGAAGCTCCCCGCGGTCGGCGACGCAGCGCGCGCGACCCGCATCCGCTGGGCGATCGCGTCGGCGCTGGTGGTGCTCGCGCTCGGGGGTGGGTGGCTCGCGCGGGAGCTGATGCGCGAGGAGCCGGTCGAGGGCACGCTCGAGATCGTGTCGCGGCCTCCGGGGGCGCGCGTGGTGCTCGACGGACGTGAGCTTCCGGGTCGAACGCCGGTCACGGGCATCGCCCATCTGCCGGTCGGCCGCGCGTTGTCGCTCGAAGTCCTCTTGGAAGAGCACGAGCCGTGGCGCGGTGAGGTCACGCCCGTCGCGGGGACCCTGCAAAAGGTCGCGGTGCTCGTGCCGCTGAGGCGAGACGTCGTCGTCGACTCGTCACCGCCTGGCGGGCAGGTGTGGATCGATGGCGTGCTGCACGGCGCGTTGCCGCGGCGGCTCGAGGATCTGGCGCATGGGCGGACGCTCGAGCTGCGCGTGAGCTGGCCGCGCGGGCCGACGGTGCAGCGATCGTTGCGCGTCGACGCGAGCACGCCAGAGCGCCTGGTGATCGAAGCGCCCTGAGATGCTGGCCGACCGCACGAGCCAGAGGCGCAGACCACAGACGGCGGTCGATCAGCCTCGGCGGAGGAGCGGCAGCGCGGTGTCCGAGAGGCTCGCGTTCGGCTCTTCGTCGATCGGGCCCGAGGCGGGGAGGGTGATCTCGAAGCGCGCGCCGCCGTCGAGGCCGTCGCCGACGTCGATCGAGCCGCCGTGGTCGCCGACGATGCGGTGGACGATCGCGAGCCCGAGGCCGGTGCCCTTGGCCTTCGTGGTGAAGTAGGGCTCGAAGACGCGCAGGCGATCCTCGGGCTTGATGCCGGGGCCGTCGTCGTCGATGCGGAGGCGCGCTCCGCCTTCGATCGCCTGCAGGTGGATCTCGACGTGGCCACCGTGGCTGCCGTGGCGCGCACTCGCGGCGTCGCTCGCGTTCTGCACGAGGTTGAGGAGGACCTGCGTGAGCTGATCGCGGTCGGCGCGGATCTCCACCGGTGCGCTCGGCGCGACGACCTTCAATGCGACCTCGTCGTCGGCGTGCAGGCTCGCGACGTGTTGGATCACTTCGCGAAGATCGAGCCGAGTGGGCTTCGGACGCGGCATGCGCGCGAACTTGCTGAACTCGGTGACCATGTCGTTGAGGCGCTTGACCTCTTCGAGGATCACGCCGGTCGACTGATCGAACTCTTCGTCGAAGCTCGGGTGCTTGCGCGCGTGGAGCTTTCGCATGGTCTCGATCTCGACCTGGATCGGCTGCAGCGGGTTCTTGATCTCGTGCGCGATGCGGCGCGCGACCTCGCGCCAGGCCGCGATTCGCTCGGCGCGAAGCAGCTTCTGGCGCGTGGCCGCGAGCTCCTTGGTCATCGCGTCGAACGCGCGCAGCGTGCGGCCGACGTCGTCGCTGCGGGTGGTGGCGGTGGCGACGCGCGACTCGAGGTCGCCCTTGGCGACGCGGCGCGTGGCCTCCTCGATCTCGCGCAGCGGGCGGGAGAACATCCAGCCGACGAGGAGCGCGAAGCCGAGCGCGACGAGGAGCGCGACTCCCGCGACGAAGAGCGTCTGCTCGCGCAGGCGCGCGAGGTCGGCTTGCAGGGGCGCGTCGTCGAGCACCGCGACGAGGCGATGTGGGCCCTCGGCGCTCTCGAAGGTGTGCACCACGCGCGGAGGCTCGCCGGTGGTCGGGGGGAGCTCTTCGCCCGGCGCGAGGAGCGCGAAGCGGAGCGACTCGTCGTCGCTCTCCAGACCGAGCAGGTCGCGCGTGGCGAGGCGTCCTCCGAGCACCGCGACCGCGGCGCCGTCGCGCGTCACGGTGCAGCCGACGAGCAGCACGCGTTCGTCGTGGGGGCCTTCGTCGTCGCGCACGCGCACCGTCTCGAGCCACGCGACGTCGCGGCTGCGCGCGAGCGCGTCGACCAGCTCCGGCGCACGCGCCCCCGCTTGATCGGCGTAGTGGCCCGCGCCGAGCACGCGGCCGCGCTCGGGGCCACCGCGCGCGTCGAGCAGGTGGAGCGTGTCGAAGCGTCGCCCGCGCATCAGCGAAGGGAGCGCGGCGACGAGCGCTTGTTCGCGGCTCGGATCGAAACGATCGGTCGCGAGGTCGAGCACCACGCGATCGACGAAGGGATCGTGGGTGCAGAGGGCTCGCACCGCGCGCGCGTCCGCTTCGAGCGTCTCGTCGAGGCGACGACGGAGCGACTCGGTGCGCGAGTCGAGGCGGCGGCGATGATCCTCGACGAGGTCGTGCACGAAGGTGTCACGCACGACGAGGCCGAGCGCGCCGAAGGGCACGAAGGCCGCGACGAGGAAGAGCAACACGAGGCGCAGGCGGAGGCTCATTCGTCCTCGTTGGCGCTGGCCGCGCGCGGAAGGTGGAGGCGCTCGAGGCGAAGGCTTCCGAGCACGTCGTGGGCGACTCCGCGCAAGGTGTCGCGGTGGTGGAGGGTGCGCGCGAGGTGTCCGAGCACGAGCGCCGGGAGCGCGGCGGCTTCGCGCGCGACGAGCTCGGGCGGAGCGTCGAGCGCGCGGGCGGCGACGTTCGGATCGCGGGTGCTCGCGAAGCTCGCTGCGGCGACGAGCGCGTCGGATCCGGGCAGCGCGGGCGTGACGTACGCGATCGTGAGGTCCGCGCTCGCGCGATCGCGCTCGAATCGATCCGCGGGGCTCGGCGTGATCGCGAGGCGGATGCCGAGCTCGTCGAAGCGCGCGGCGAGCGCGGCACCGAGCGCGGCTTCGAACGCGTCGTCGGCGCGGACCGCGAGGCGCAGCGTGGTCGGCAAGGCGCGCGTGCCGGCGAGGCTCGGAGGCGGCAGGCCCTCGGCGAGGCGATCGATCGGTCGAAGGCCTACGCGTGCGAAGCGGCGGCGATCGAGGGCGCGATCGAGGGTCGCGCTCGACGCCATCAGCGCGCGGCTCGGCACCAGCAGCACCGCGGTGCTCGCGGCGAGCGCGTGCTCGCGCACGGTGGCGTCGGGGCGACCGTAGAGGGCGGCGCCTTGCCACGCAGCATCGAGCTGACGGAGCTCGAAGGCTCGGATCTCTTCGTCGCGCGCGCGCGGAGGATCGAAGCGAATCACGTCGACGAAGGCCGCGCCGCGCGCCGCGGTGCGAAACGATCGCAGCTCCAGAACGCCCGCGCGAAGGGTCGCGCGGTAGGGGCCGGTGCCGACGCCCCGTCCGAGATCGATCGCGAGCGGAGCGGCGGCGAGGCGGCGCACGAGTGCGTCGGTGGGAGACGCGAACGCGCGTGTCGCCACGAAGCGGAGGCCGCGCTCGCCCTCCGCGCGTACGTCGAGCTCGGGGCCTTCGAACGCGAAGCCCGCGAGCCAATGAGGCTGAGCACGCGAGGCGGTGCGGAGCGCGCGCGCGACGTCGACGGCACGCAACGTCCGACGATCGTGGCGGCGAACGTTCGCTCGGATCGTGACGAGCAACGAGCCGTCGTCGCGCAAGGTGGGCGGCCCCTCGGCGAGGGCTGGGATCGGGCGTCCGTCGTCGGCGAGCGCGTAGAGGCCGTCGAACACCGCCGACGCGACGGTGGGCGCGAACGCGGAACCGTCGCCTGCGGGCGTGGGGATCGAGAGGGGGCTCGGCGAAGGGAGCCGCAGCTCTCCGCCGTAGCCGGGCGGCAAGGCGGCGAAGGCGGTCGTGGTCACGAGCGCGAGCGCGAGCGCGATCCGAGGCGAGCGACGCGGTACGTGGCCGGTGCGCACGTCGTCGGGAACGTCGGTACTCACGTCGGTACTCACGTCGGTACTCACGTCGGAACGCACGTCGGAACGCACGTCGGAACGCACGTCGGAACGCACGACGGAACGCACGACGGAACGCACGACGGTGCGCACGGCGCGTGGTCCCGCTCGGAGTGACTGCCGATCGTTCATCGCACCACCCAGAGCGTCGCACGTCCGTTCGGATCGTTTGGTTCCTCGATCGCGAGCAGCTCGGGCGCGCCGTCGAGATCGAGATCACCGGATCCCCCGACCATCACGGAGCCTTCGAGGGGCTCGGAGCGCCAGAGCGCGCGGAGGCCGCCGTCCGCGCGCACGCGGAAGAGGTGCAGCACGTCGCCCGCGCCGAGGTCGCGATCGGAGGACGCGAGCAGCTCGATCTGGCCGTCTCCGTCGACGTCGTCCGCGCCGAGCGCCGCGCCGTGGCCCATCACGCCGACCACACGCGCGTCGGTGCGGACGGCGAGGCGACCGCGTGGCGTCACGACCGCTTCGACGTCGGCGAGGGTTCCGTCCGCGCGGTGCAGCGTGCGTCGGACGCGCGCGTAGAACGAGGTCGGCGCGCGCGCGGGAGGTGGGTGACCGGTGCGCGCGAGGAGCTCCGACGCGAAGTAGTCGCGTGAGTCGACCGGCAGCGCGCAAGCATCGAGCAGCGGGAGCGCGGTGGGTGGGCAGAGCGCGTCGTCGACCGTCTCGATCCGGAGCGCGCGACCTTCGAGGCGGGCGCGGTGGATCGCCGCACGATCGCGGGTGGCGACGAGCGCGCTCGCGTCGTCGGGGGTGATCACGCCGAACGGGCGCGGCGCGCCGAGGCCGCCGGGCGGCGTCGGGGGAAGACGGCTCTCGGCGATTGGGAAGATGCGCGTGCGACCGCTCGCGTCGGCACCGAGCCGGAAGATCTCGATCGAACCGTCCGCGCGCAGGAGCACGAGCTCGTTCGGTCCCGCGTCGCCGAGATCGGTGACCGCGAGCGCGAGGTAGTCGCGCGACGGAAGGAGGAATGCGCGCTGCACGACGGTGGCGTCGGTCAACGCGGGGAGGGCGGCGACGTGACGACGCAGCGGGGCGTCGAGCGGGACCACGAGGCGTGCGGTCTCGTTCGCGGCGCGGAGCCCGAGCAGACGCGCGAGCCATCCGCGCGACGTGGCGCCTGCTTCGAGCTCCAGCGCGAGGCGTCCGTCGACGAGCTGCGCGCGCAACACGAGGCGGGTTCGACCGTCGGGCCGTGGCGTCGGGAGCGCAACGCGCAGACGCTGCTCGAGGCCGGCGACGTCGGGGCTGTTCGAGGGCCAGCGCGCGTCGAGCTCGATCGAGGCGACGTCGTCGGCGTGCGGGGCGGCGCTCGCGGTCAGCCAGCGCTCGAGCTGCGCGAGGGAGTGGGGGGGCGCGTCGACGCTCGCGGAGCGTGGGCTCGTCGGGCTCGGCTGCGCGCGCGAGACGTCGACGACGAGCACCGTGAGGATCGCGACGAGGAGCTCGCACGCGCGTCGTCGCGTCGTCGCTCGCCAAGTCACGGCCATCCGAGTCACGGCGATCGGAGCCGCGCGCATCACGGCGCTCCGAGCTGTTCCATGAAGAACGTCGAGGGATCGGCCACGTCCGGTGCGCGCGCGGTCTCCGTCGGCGCGGTGCCGTCGAGGAAGACCTCTTCGATCGCGTCGGTCTGCTCGGGGTTCGCGAGGAGGCCCGACGCGGGATCGATCGAAGCAGCGACGACCCCTGCGGGACGCGGGAACGCGAGCGTGGGCCGTTCGCCTTCCGCGGCGCGGATCACGTCGATCCAGATCGGCAGCGCGCTGCGCCCGCCGCTCTCGCGTCGACCGAGGCTGCGTCGATCGTCGAAGCCGAGCCACACGCCCGCCACCACGCTCGGCGTGTAGCCCACGAACCACGCGTCGCGTGCTTCGTTGCTGGTGCCGGTCTTGCCGGCGGTCGCGCGCCCGAGGCGCGACGCACGCTCCGCGGTGCCGCCCGCCGCGGTGACGCTCTCGAGCAAGCTCGTCACCACGTAGGACTCCGCCGGATCGAGCACGTCGCGTGGGGGATCGCGGCGCGGCAGCGGGATCTCGCGGCCGTCGGGGCCCACGACCTTCGTCACGAAGCGCGGCGGCTCGTAGCGCCCGCCCGCGGCGAAGGTCGCGTACGCGTTCACGAGCTCGATGGGCCGCACGCCACTCGCGCCGAGCGCCAACGAGAGCGTGGGCTCGAGCTCGCTCTCGATGCCGAGCTCGCGCGCGAACGCGGCCGTGCTCTCCGCGCCGAGCTCCTCGATCGCGCGCACCGCGACGAGGTTGATCGACTGCGCGAGCGCGACGCGCAGCCGCACGGGGCCTTCGTTCTGCCAGGTCTCGTAGTTCTGCGGGCGCCACTCGTCGTACACGACGGGCGCGTCGAGCATCACCGTGGCGGGGGTGAGGCGACGCTCGCGCACGCCGAGCGCGTAGACGAAGGGCTTGAAGGTGGAGCCGGGCTGCCGCACCGCCTGGAGCGCGCGATCGAAGCCGCTGCCGCCCTCGTAGCTGCCGACGAGCGCGAGCACGTCGCGGTGGCGCGGATCGATCACGATCGCGGCGCCTTGGGGTCCGAGCTCGAGGCGCACCCGCGCGGGCGCGTCTTCGGTCGGGAGCTCCAGCAGCGCGACGCGCACCTGCGCGCCGAGAGCGGCGAACGCGCTCGCGGAGCGCGATTCGGGGTTGAAGCGCGCGACGTCGCTCATCGAGGCGCGCGCGGGGTGACCTCCGACGTCGAGCAGGAGCACGCCGCGTTCGTCGTCCGCGCCGGTGATGCGTGCGTCGTAGGTGCGGCCGGTGCGGAGCTCGTCGATCCGATCGAGCTCGCGCGCGCGACGGGGCGCGGTGAGCGGTCCGCGGTGGCGTTGCCGCTCGTCGTGCGCTTCGAGGCCGCGTCGCACCGCCGCACGGGTCGCGCGCTGGAGATCCAGATCGAGCGTGGTGTGCACCGTGAAGCCGCCACGCGCGTACGCCTCGTCGCCCACGAGCTCGCGCAGCTCCCGCCGCGCGACGGCGAGCATCTCCGCGCCTTCGTCCGGCGTCTCCGTGCGCGGCACCAGCGTGGGCTCGATCTCGCGCGCGGCGCGGATGTCCTCCAGCGGCAAGTCCGGCCAGTACGCGTCGTGCTTCTCTTCGAGCTGTCGCAGCACGTAGGCCTGGCGTCGGCGCGCGGCCTCCAGATGCGAGCGCGGCGAGAGGCGCGCGGGTGCCTGCGGGATGCCGGCGATCAGCGTGGCCTCGGCGAGCGTGAGGTCTTCGGCGTCTTTGCCGAAGTAGAATTGCGCCGCCTCTTGGACGCCGTAGCGCCCGTGCCCGAAGTTGATGTGGTTCAGGTAGAGGTGGAGGATCTCGTCTTTGCTCAGCTCCTGCTCGAGGCGCCGCGCGAGGATCTGCTCGCGGATCTTGCGCGAGATGGTGCGTTCGGGGCTGAGCAGGAGGAGCTTCACGACCTGCTGGGTGATCGTGCTCGCGCCCTGTGCGCGACGACCGGAGGTCAGATCGCGAATCAGGGCGCGCACGATCCCGGGGTAGTCGACGCCTTCGTGTTGGTAGAAGTCCGCGTCCTCGGCGGCGAGCGTCGCGAGCACCATGACGCGCGGGATGCGTGACATGGGGATCACGGTGCGGCGCTCGGAGAAGATCTCGCCGAGGAGCGCACCGTCGCGATCGAGCACCCGCGTGGTCTGCGGCGGCGCGTAGCTGCGCAGCGTCGCGACGTCCGGCAGGTCGCGGCCGTGGTACCAGAAGAGCACGACGAGCCCGAGCACGCCGAGCACGGCGAGCGCGACGCCCGTGACGAGCAGGCGCTTGGTCCACCGCCAGAAGCGGCTCGGCGGCTTCGCGGCGCGCGGCGACTTGTGGGTCGCGCTCTGGGTCGCGGGCTTCGCGCGGGTCGAGGTGCTCATCGGATCGGACGTTCGGACGGGCGGCCGAAGAAGCGCGAAGGTAGCGCCCCGCAGCCGATTGACCAACGTTCGGAGGCGCGCACGCGCTTCCCGCGCGCTTCAGGTGCGCTTCTTCGCGGCAGGCTTCGGCGCCTCGAAGCGCCAAGCCTCCGAGCCGCCTTCGGCGAGCTCCGCGGCGAACGCGAGCTCCGGTCCGAGGGTCTCGACCCCGAGCTTCTCGCTCGCGGTGGGGGCGAGGCAGGGAAGCTCGGTCCACGCCTCGCCGAGCTCACCGTGCTGTCGCACGTGCCAGGTCTGCGCGTCGTGGCGCTCGAGCGGGAAGATGGTGCACGCCCACGGCTTGTGCGCGAAACGGTCGAGCCCTTCTTCGACCGCGAGCACGTGGAGCGTGCAGCCCTCGTGGAAGAACACGCACTCCCCGCGATCGATCGCGACCGTCGCGTTGCCGCTCTTCTTGCGGCG
>JALOQC010000445.1 GCA_025453555.1 Myxococcota bacterium
GGCTTGTCGAACAAAGAGATCGCGGCGCGCCTGGAGGTCGCGGAGTCGGCGGTGGAGCGTGAGCTCGGCGAGCTGTTCCGCCGCGTCGGCGTCTCGGGCCGCGTGGAGCTCCTGCTGCGGGGTGTGCTGGACGATGCGTGACGCACGTCGGGAGCGCGTGCATCCGCCACGCCGAGCGGCACCCAAACTTCGAAGCCGCTCGGCTCGCTCATCTCGTTCGCATCGCGCGCGCACAGCGACTGCACGGGGCCACACGGTGCACACTCGATCCCGCACGCGCGTGCGTGATTCCGCCCCTTGATCGTCTCGAGATCAGCGCGGTTTCGAGAAGTGGTCCCGCACGAAGTCGTCGATCACCTGGTTCAGCGTCACGTCCTCGCCCTTCCACCTTCGTGCCGCGCGCGCGAATCGGAAGTGCAGCGTGCTGGCGAGGTCGCTCATGCGATCGTTCTCGTCCTCGGGATGCATCGGCAGGTCCTCCACCATCGGGATGTCGGGCTGCTTGGCCCGGTACTCCGCGGCGCGGCGCTGGTACTCCTCCGGCGTGCGGCATCCTGCGGTCGCACGTTCGAGGTCGGCGGCGTTCTTCTCCCAGTCGATCACCGTCACGTCGCGGTCGAGGTGGCGGTCGAGCTCGTCGAGCTCACCGGTGTGCTCGTCGGGGTGGAACCATCGATTGACGAGGCGCACGCGAACGAGCGGGAGCGCGGTGTCGAGCGCGGGACGGAGCATCTTGGCGAGCTCGATCGCGCGGGGGATCGAGCGCACCTGGAGCGACATCGCGCGCGGATTCGGGAACGAGATCGCGCCGAGGAGGATGCGCTGGCCGAACGACTCCCACGCGGGGGGCGGAGGATCGAGGTCGAGCTTGCGGGCCTCGTCGTCGAGCCAGACCGACGCGCGCCCACGCTCGTCGTCGATCTCGATGCAACGGAAGCGTCGAATCCGCCGCAGCGCCTGGCTGCGGTTCGGCACGGAGTAGGTGAGGCGCACCGGCTGGTAAGGCTCGCCCGTGGTGGTCGTGAGGAGAAGTCGTCGAGACACGCGGCGAGTATGGCGGCTCCGCGCCGGAGTTCGAGCTCGTGAAGCCACCTGGGTACATCTCGTCGCGCGGCTCGCTCGTCTCGTGCGGCGAACCGTTCCCCAAGCTCCGAAGCCATTGACCACATCGAGGGCTTCGCACCACACTCTCGGCACGGCGGCTCCGACGCCGAGCCTTGCAGCTCCTCCCCCGCAGGACTGCGCATGGGCGAAGGGAAGCATGACTTCTCCGGTGATGGATGCGTGTGTCCGACCTTGGCGAGGGCCGGGGCGGGGGACCGAAGCCCAGCGAGAGGTGAGGACATGACGGATCAACGGACGTTCAAGCGCCGCGTGCGCGCGCGCATGGCGCAGACGGGTGAGCGCTACACGGAGGCGCGTGCGGCGATGTTCGAGCGGTCGCCAGCGGCCGACCCCGCCACCGTGACGGCGCGGATGGAGGCGGTCGTACTGCGATGCAACACGCGCTCGCTCCGCGTTCGCATTCTCGGGGAGAGCGGCGAGGTCACGCTCCGTTTGTCGAACGCGACCTACGTGGTTCCCGGACAGATCGTGAAGGTCGCGGTTCACGAGCGCTGGACACACCGCGGGTCTCCCTATGCGGCGGGGGCGCTGGAGTCCGTCGACATCGACGTGGCGCGACTGGATCTGGTGCCTCTCCCGACCGAGCGTCAGACGACTTGGGTGTGGGGTGAGATGCACGAACCAGCGGCTGGTGATCCTTTCCTGCCGTACTGGCGGAAGCACACGTCGTCGTCGTGGCCCGTGGTCGAACTCGACCCGATCGCCTGGGAGGGGGCGCGCTCGGGGCGCGAGGATGACGCCGCCGCCGACGAGCTCGATTTTTCGGACTTCGATGAGTTTCCCGTCTCGGACGCGGCGGAGCTGCACGCGGATGGCGACGTCCGGGGCGCGAGGAAGCTGCTGATGCGGGTGCTGCATCGCGATCTCCGATGCATCGACGCGCACGCCCACCTCGGGAACCTGGTGATCGAGCACACTCCCGAGCTGGCGCTCGCGCACTACCGGGTCGGAGTGGCCATCGGCGACCTCTCGATTCCGCCGGGAGCGCGCGTCCATGCGCCTTGGGGACTGCTCTGCAATCGTCCTTTGTTGCGTGCGCTCCACGGGATGGGTCTTTGCGAATGGCGCCTGGGCCGCTTCGAGGAAGCGAAGCAGGTGTTCGAGCGAATGATCGCCCTCGATCCCACGGATGGATGTGGCGCACGCTTCGGTCTGTTCGCGGTCCTCGCGGGTCAGACGTGGGAAGCCTCGAACGAGGAGTACGAGGAGCGCTCGGGGTGGCGTGAAGAAGACGGCGAAAGGCTCACGGAAGACGAGAGCTTCGGCGGCGAGCTCTTCGACGACGACGAGTGGGACGACGAATGGGACGGTCTCGACGAAGACTCGATCGAGGCCTGATGAGGAGCTCAGCCGATCCCGCAAGCCGCCCCACCGGACGGCGCGCGGCGAGCGCCGCAAGCAAAGGCTCGTAGGAGCTGACAGGCGGCGAGGTGGGCGACGTCACACGCGCGGGCCATCCTCGGGCTCGTCCATGACCGACGAACGTCTCACCTCGCCGCGATCGCTCGAACCTTCGTCACCTCCCGCGTGGCGCATCGCGGCGCTCCTCGCAGACCTCGACGCGCCGGGCACCTTCGCGACTCGGCTTCGCGCGTCTGCCGCCGACCTCGCGATCGACGTGAAGGGCGTGGGACCGCTGCCGCTCCCGATCACGTCGGAGCTGGCGTCTCGGCTGCGATCGGTCGCGAAGCCTTCACCCTTTGGGTTGCGCGAGGAGACGCGACACGACCGCTCCGTTCGGAGCAGTTGGGAGATCGCGCCGAGCCGCGTGAAGATCCGCGCGCGCACGTGGGCGACGGCGCTGAAAACGCACCTGCCCGAGATCGCGAGCGCGCTCGGGATGCCCGAGGGCGCGCGACTCGAAGCGGTCTTCGACAAGCTGCTGATCTACGGCGAGGGGGAGCACTTCGCTCCGCATCAAGACTCCGAGAAGGAAGACGGAATGGTGGGCACGCTCGTCGTGATCCTGCCGTCCGAATATTGCGGCGGAGAGGTGAGCGTCGCACTGGGCGAGGAGAAGAAGCGGTTTCGCAGGACGGCCAGCCAAGCGACCGACCTCTCGCTGCTCGCGTTCTACGCGGACTGTCACCACGCCGTGAGCCCAGTGACGGCGGGGGTACGCGTGGTGCTGACGTACCGTCTGATGCTGAGTGAGACCGAGGCTCGCTCGGTGGCGCCTCCGCCCGAGCTCGAGCCCGCCGTCCGCGCGCACTTCTCTACGCCCGTCGTTCGATCCTACCGCCACGAACCGAACGTGGCCCCCGACCGGCTCGTGTACTTGCTCGACCACCAGTACACGCAACGGAGCTTGGGTTGGAACGGCCTCAAGAACGGGGATCGCGCGCGGGTTGGCGCGCTGGTCGGCGTCGCGGAGAAGCTCGACTGCGAGTGTTTCCTCGCGCTCGCAGAGGTGCACGAGGTCTGGGGATGCATCGAGGAGCCCTACGTGCACGGTCGGAGACGGTGGAGCACGCGGTGGGATCCGGACACGTTCGACGGCGACGACGAGGACGAGCACGAGCTCGTCGAGCTCTACGACAGTCACGTCGGCTTGACGTGGTGGGTCGCCGCCGACGGAGCGCCTGCACCCGCGATCCTGCCCGGTGTGCGTGACGAGGAGCTCGTTCTGACGCGCCCCTCCGTGGACCTGGAACCGTTCGCGAGCGAGTACGAGGGCTACCAGGGAAACTACGGCAACACGATGGAGCGTTGGTACCACCGCGCGGCCTTCGTGATGTGGCCGCGCGAGCGGGGCTTCGTGCTCCGCGGCCGAAGCGATCCGGCGTGGGCGTTGGCCGAGCTGGAAGAGCTCGCGAGCTCGGCCGACGCCGAGTCGTCGCGAAGGGGTTTTGGGGGAGGCTCCGCTGGGCTTGGCCCAGTGGAGGGGGTCTTACCGAAGACCCCCGAAAAAAGGGGTTCGCCCACGACGCGCACAGCCCCCAAGTCGCCGAGGCGTCCGCGCGTCGGCATCGCAGCCGAGGTCCCATCGGAGGCCTCATCGGAAGCCTCATCGGGAGCGGCGAGCGCGTTCGAGTCACGCGTGCGGGCGCTGCTGCCTTTCTGGAAGAGCGCGGCCTCGGAGGTCTCCTCCAGCGGGTTCTACGCGCTGGTCGTGAGTCTTGCACGACACCTTCGTGATCCGAGCGACGTCGCACGCTGGCTCGCCCCCGTGCGGCTCGAGCGCTTGACGTCGGCGACCATCCGTCGCGACGTCGCAAGGGTGCTCGACACCCACGACCTCGAGTGGGGGCTCGCGCTGATGCGGGAGTGGACGCACCCGAGGCGGGGCGATCGACCGCCTTGGTCTCCGAATCTGGAAGAGATCTGCGTCGACCTCGCGGGCGAGGGTCCGACCTCGCGTGCGATCGCGAGCTCGCTTGCCGCCGACGAGCTGAGCGAGGCGCTCCGGCGCGTGGTGATCCTCGCCGAGGGGCCGACGAAATGGCTGGAGTTGGCCCGAGACACGGACGTGCACGACCACGTCGCGGACGCGCTCGCGGCGATGACGAGCGCGGCGGGGTCGACCGCGGCGGGGTCGACCGTGGCGGGGTCGACCGCGGCACTGTCGGTCTTGGACGAAGCGTTCTCGAAGCTCGCGACGGCGCAGATGCCGACCTGGGTCGTGGTGGGTGCGACGCGCGCGTGTCTCGCGCGATCCGAGGTGCTCCGCGATCGCGTGCGAGGCTCGGTGCTGCACGAGGAGGCGGTCGCACGGCTTCAGGCGATCGCGGCGGCTCCAGCACGTCGAGAGGACGATTGGTCGCTCCCGTACGACCGCGCGTGTCGATGCCGCGATTGCGGGACGCTCGCGAGCTTCCTCTCCTCCGCGGAGCGCGAGCTCGATTGGCCATTGAACAAGGAGCGACGACACCACATCCACGGCGTCCTCGACGGCGGCGAGCTCCCCGTGCGGCACACCACGCTTCGACGGGGCAGCCCGTTCATCCTGCAGCTCCGCAAGGACCCTACGCTCTTCGCGTGTGAGCGTGAGCACCGCGATCGGGCCGCGGCGGTGCTCACGGAGCTGGCGATGGCTCCCGAGCGAGCGACGCCCGAGAAAGGAAAACGACGTACGCCTCGACGTGCTCGGTAGTCGCGTCGAGACTCCTCGGCGAAGCGACGCCACGCTCGACGCACGGGCGAGACCGGCTCGCGAGCGACGTCGTGGCCGGGCCGAAAGACGACCTCGGGGCGCTTCCCGCTTCATGTCGCTGGCTGGGCTCGAAACGGGCGGACGTGCGCATGAAGCGATCGCGACGGCCAAGACGCTTGGGCGCACCTCGGACGCTTCCTGCGTGGCTCGGGGAGAGGGGCGTCGTCGGCGAGCACGGGCTCGTGAG
>JALOQC010000073.1 GCA_025453555.1 Myxococcota bacterium
GGCCGAACACGAACGGATGGAAGCGATGAGCGAATCGTTGGAGCGAGAGATCAAGGAGCTGATCGTCGAGGCCCTCATGCTCGACGACGTGTCGGCGGACGACATCGACTCGAACGCTCCGCTCTTCGTCGAAGGGCTCGGCCTCGACTCGATCGACGCGCTCGAGCTCGCGATCGCGATCGACAAGAAGTACGGCGTGAAGATCAAGGCCGAGGACGAGAACACGCGGGAGATCTTCCGCAGCGTGAAGAACCTCGCCGCCCACGTCGCCAGCACGCGGTGAGCGCGAGGCTCGAAGGAGCGCGCGCGGTGGCCGAAGGATCCGTGGCGCCGCGCGAAGCGCCGAACGGCGCGCGTTGGCCCGTGCGCAGCGAAGGCCGCGCGGAGGCGCTCGATCGACGAGGTCGCACGACCGTCGGTGCGAGCCCGTTCCGCGTTTGTGGCGTCGTCCCCACGTACGACAACCCGCAGACCATCGAGCGCGTGAGCCTCGCGCTGCAGGCCGCGCTCGCCGCCGCGGGCGTCGCGTCGCCCGAGGTCTTCGTGGTCGACGACGGCGGCGGCGCGGCGGCGAAGGAAGCGCTCGCGCGGCTCGCGTCCGTGCCCGGCGTCCACGTGGTCGTGCGCGCGCGGAACGGCGGGAAGGGCGCGGCCGTGAAGGACGGGCTCCGCGCGGCGTGGGAGCGCGGCTTCACGCACGCGTTGCAGGTCGACGCGGACGGACAGCACGAGCTGGCGGACGTCGCCGCGCTGCTCGAGGCCGCGCGCTCCGAGCCGCGTGCGCTCGTGCTCGGTGAGCCGCGCTTCGACGCGAGCGCGCCCACGCATCGCCGCGTGCTCCGCAACGTCTCGGTGTTCTGGGTGCGCGTCGCGACCGCCCTCGACGCGGGCCGCATCGCGGATCCGATGTGCGGCTTTCGGGTGTACCCGCTCGCCGCGAGCGTGCGGGTGATGGACCGCTGCGGCGACCGGATGGACTTCGATCCGGAGATCGCGGTGCGGCTCGTGTGGGAGGGCTGCCCCGTCGCGAACGTGCCCACGCGTGTGCGCTACGTGGGCGCCGACGAAGGCGGCGTGAGCCACTACCGCGCGGTGCACGACAACGTGCTGGTGAGCCTGCTCTACGGGCGCCTGGTGATGCTCCGTTTGCTCGGCATGCGCGAGCAGCTCTGACGCGGATTGCTCGAACGCCGATCGCTCGAACGCCGAGCGCTCGAACGCCGATCGCGCGAACGCCGATCGCTCGAGCGCCGAGCGCGTTCAGCGGCGGCTCTCGCCGTCCGCGATGGCTGCCGCGAACGACGTCACCGCGTGCTCCAGACCTTCGAAGAGCGCGTCGGACACCAGCGCGTGCCCGATGTTGAGCTCCTCGATGGGCACCACGAGGCGCACGAGGTCGACCACGTTTCGCACCGTGAGCCCGTGCCCCGCCGCGACGATCAGCGACGCATGGTTCGACGCCGCGTGTTCGGCGGCGGCGGCGAGGCGCTCGAGCTCGCGGCGTGCGGTCTGCACGTCCGTGGCGTGCGCGTAGTCGCCGGTGTGCAGCTCGATCGCGGCGCCACCGACCGCGGCGGATGCGTCGACCTGCTCGCGCACGGGATCGATGAAGAGGCTCACCGGGATGCCCGCGTCGCGCAGTTCGCCCACGAAGCGGGTCAGCTCCTCGCGTCGGCCGACTACGTCGAGGCCTCCTTCGGTGGTGCGCTCCATGCGCTTCTCGGGCACCAACGTGACGAGGTCCGGACGCACCGTCTTGGCGATGCCGAGCATCTCGGCGGTGGCGGCCATCTCGAGATTCAACCGCGTCGTGAGCACCTCCCGGAGCACGCGCACGTCGCGGTCCTGCACGTGTCGGCGATCTTCGCGGAGGTGCACGGTGATCCCCGCTGCGCCCGCGCGCTCGCAGAGCACCGCGGCGTGCACCGGGTCCGGATAGCGTGAGCCGCGCGCCTGACGGAGGGTGGCGACGTGATCGACGTTGACGTGCAGTGCGACGGTCATCTCGGGGGCGAGCCTTACTCGTAAACGACCCAGTCGCCACAGTGTCGAACCGCGTCGGCGACCGCCTCGACGTGCGCTCGTAGGCGAGCGGCGTCTCCGCCCTCGAGGCCCTCCACGCGGACGAAGCGCGCGCCGACGCTCACCTCGTGCGTCACCTCGGGCAGCTCGCGCGCGAGCCCCTCCCGGAGGCGCACGACGTAGTGCGCGGCGCTGGCCGTGCGATCGACGGCGGCGTCGGTGCCGCAGAGCGCACGAGGATCGATGCCGACGAGGACGCGAACCACGCGCGAACGTTGGCGCCGAGCGGCGGGAGCGGCAAGGGCGCTCGCCGGCACGAGCCCTCGGTTGCACGTGGTCTCACGGGGTCGCACGGGGTCGCACGGGGTCGCACGGGGTCGCACGGGGTCGTGGACGGGCGCATCCTCTCCAGTTCCCGGAGCCCGCCACATCTTCGCCACATCCCGCCGCCAGAGTCTCGGGGTCGGTAGGGAAGAGCCTGCCGAACGTCGGGCCTGCGGCTCGACGGACGGGTCGGCGACGGCCCTCGAACATGTCGGCTGCTGACAGGCTGACACGCGGCCGTGGACGAGCGAGGACAACGTGACGGGAGCGAGCCCGGAGCTGGCGCGAGAACGCGAGGAAAACTCGACGAATCGCGTGTGGCACCGGCCGTGCTCATCACGCGTCCCGTCCGACCTCGGCCGACGAGCGACGGAGGAGCAACCATGAGCCCGAACGAACGACGCGCGAGCTTCGAAGCCACGATCGCCCCCTACCTCGGCGAGCTCCACGGCACCGCGGTGCGCCTCACGCGCTCGCACAGCGACGCGGACGACGTGCTGCAAGAGACCGTGATGCGCGCGTGGGCGTTCTGGGATCGCTTCGAGGAAGGCACGAACGCGCGTGCGTGGATGCACCGCATCCTCTTCAACACCTTCGTCAACGGCTGGCGGCGCAAGAAGCGCGAGCGCGAGGTGCTCGGCGTGGTGCGCGAGGACGAAGGCCGCGAGCCGCATTGGGCGCGCGGCGAGCGTGCGCTCGGGCCGAGCGCGGTGGAGCTCGAGAGCGGCCTCGGCGACGAGGTCAGCGCGGCGCTCGACGAGATGCCGGAGGTGTTCCGTGGTGCGGTGAAGCTCGTCGATCTCGGCGGGCGCTCGTACAAGGACGCGGCGGACATCCTCGGATGCCCCGTGGGCACCGTGATGTCGCGCCTGCACCGTGGGCGTCGCTGGTTGCAGGAGCGTCTGCGCGAGTACGCGGCGGCCGAGGGCTACGTCGCCGCGGCGGCGTGATCGAGGTGGAACCACGGTTCGTTCGCGGGCTCGCGGCTCACGAGGCGCGCACCGCAAGCCGCGCTCTCCCGTTGGGAGGGTCTGGCGACAGACCCTCGAGAAGGACGAAAACTTGCCCGCGCGCCACGCGCGACGTTACTCGCGAGAGGTGGACGCACTCTCGTCGGCGAGTCTCCTCGGGCGCGGCCTGCTCCGCCTCGGTGACGCGCGGGCGACGGGCACGCTGACCGTGCAGGGCGTCGGGCGTGCTCGGATCGCGCTGCACGCGGGACGGGTCGTCGCAGTCGACGTCGACGGTGCGCCGCCGCTCGGCGACTTGCTGAAGGTCGACGCCGCGCGCCACCGCGAAGCGCTCGAACGTCGGGGACCGGTCGGGCCGGTGGGTCGATGGTTGGTGCGCGAAGGGCTCGCGGAGCCGGCGGCGGTCACGCACGCGCTGCGGCGTCAGATGCGCGCGCGTGTGTCTCGGCTCTTCGCGTGGCCCGAGGCCGAGCTGCGCTTCGTGCCGGTGAGCGCGCCGCTGCCGACGCTCGACGAGCCGTTGACCGCGACCGATCTGGTGCTCGGCGCGCTCCGAGACGTCGCACGGCCGAGCGCGGAGACCGAAGCGCGGCTGCGCGACGCGGAGTGGACGCTCTCCGCGCTCGGACGTGCACAGCTCCCTCGAGCGGAGCTCTTCCCGCAGGAGCGCGCGATGCTCTTCGCGCTCGATCGCGGCGCGCGCGGCGATGACGTGCTCGCGCTCGGAGGCGGCCATCCCCGCGCGCTACGAGCGCTGCATGCGTGGCACCTCGTCGGTCTCGCGGTCGAGCGACGCCTCGAGGCCGCACGCCGTGACGGTCGCCACCAAGCGCTGATCCGAGCACGCGGTGCGCTTCGGCGTGACACGACGACGGAGCGCGACGAGCGCACGCTGCGTCGCACGCTGCGCGACGTGCATCCGGATCGTTTCGAGCCACGCTTGCAAGCGACGTGCAGCGACGTCGTGCGCGAGCTGCTCGCGACTCGCGGGCGCACGCGCGGAGCGTGATCTGCATGTGCCGAGCATCGTGCGAGCGCTCGTGTGACGCGAGGCTCAAGGCGCAACGTGCGGGGAGAGCATCTCCGGTGTCGCGACGCCGATCTGATCCAGCTCGTCGCGACTGCGCACCGGCAGGCAGCCGCCCGCGTTCAGCGAGTCGGCGAGCGTGTCGGCTGGCGCGAGGTAGAGCGTCACGCTCACGCCGCTCGGGTGCACGAGGAAGATGTCTTGGAGCACCACGCGCTCGTCGCCCCACACGAAGCGAAGCGTGGGAACCCCGGCCGCCGAGCGCTCGCTGCAGCGCATGACGAGCTTCGGATCGCCGTAGCGGTCCCGCATCGCCTGGAGGTGGGGCGCCACGCCCTCCGCGGGCACCTGGCTGAGCACCTGCAGCCGCGCGAGGCGGTCCCCGCTGCGATCGAAGACGTAGACGACCTGCGCGCCGTTCGCGAGCGACTCTTCCCAATGCGGCTCGTTCGAGGTCGTGCGGGCGGGAGGCATCGCGCTCGGGCGGGCGCGACGGAGGGCATCGGCGGGGAGACCGAGACGAACGCCCGCGAGGAGGCCGGGGACGAAGGCTTCGGACGCGCGCCCGAGATCGTCCCACCGTCGCTCGCGGGCTTCGCGCGCCTGCTCCGCGCGCTCTTCACGCTCGAAGCGCGCGGCGGCCACCGCCTCTTCTTCGCGGCTCTCGAGCCACGCGAAGAGCGCGAGCCCACCACCGCCCAAGAGCAGGGCCGCGACGAGGACGGGGACGAGGGCATGGCGCACGGAGGCGGAGGGTAGCTCGCGCCGCTCGTCGTGCGACCTCGAACGCGACGTCGGAGCGCGTTCGTCGAGCGAGCGCGATGGAGGAAGCTTCAGTCCGCGCTCGCTTCGGCGCGCCGCGGGCGAAGCGCGGCGTCCACCGGCTGACAGCGTGCGTGCACGTGCGGAACCCCGGGCGCAGCGGCGTCGAAGAGCCCGTCGAGCGCGCGCGCGATCGCGTCTTCGTCGGGCTGCACCACCCACTGTCCTTCGGCGGTGCGTGTGCGGACGACCTCGCGGTGGCCGAGCAAGATCCCGTGCAGGCGATCCTCGCGCACGTCGGCGACTCGGCGCACGAGCGCGAGCAGCTCGAGCCGCGAGAGGTCGGTCGTCACGTGGGTGGACGCGGTGTGCAGCACCGGCAGCCACGCCGCCGCGCCGAGCTCGCGGACTCGTCCGCGCATCGCGAAGAGGAGCGCTTGCTGGCGCCGCGCGCGATCCCAGTCGGAGCGCCCGTGACGGCTGCGCGCGTACATCGCCGCCGTCGCGCCGTCCATGCGCACGCGCCCCGCGGGCACGTCGAGGACGCGGCGTCCGCTCTCCGTTCGCGGGTCGACGAAGTCGTCGCGCATCGCGCACGGGACGTCGACGTGGACACCCCCGAGCGCATCGACGGTGCGTTCGAAGACGTCGAGGTCGCCGAGGATCGCGTGATCGATCGGGAAGCCGAGCACGTCGCCGACGACGGTGCGGAGCGTCGCGATCGGATCGCGGCCGAGGCGACCGGCGATGCGCAGGGTCGCGTTGATGCGCGCGAGGCCGTGGCCCGGGACGTCGACGAGGAGGTCGCGCGGGATCGAGACGAGACCGACGTGCCCGCTCGCGTCGTCGAAGACCGCGACGACGAGGGTGTCTGCGCGTCCGAAGCCGCCGCTGCGGGTTCGATCGATGCCAGCGAGGAGGTAGGTCTCGGCGGCGCCGAAGTCGGGAGCGGGCGCGGCGCGGGTGGGACGGGAGACGCGGTGGGGATCGTGAGGGGCGGAGGGATCTCGAACCGTGGTGACGGAGTCGGAGTCGGAGACGGCGTCGGAGACCGAGACAGCGTCGGAGACCGAGGCAGTGTCGGAGTCGGAGACCGAGACCGCGTCGGAGTCGGAGTCGGAGTCGGAGTCGGAGACCGAGACCGCGTCGGAGTCGGAGTCGGCGTCGGAGACCGAGACCGCGTCGGAGTCGGAGTCGGCGCTTGCGACCGGGCTCGGGACGACGCGCGCGGTGTTGGCTCCGAGCCCGCGCGTGCGCGGCGTGCGTGCGGTGTTCGCGAGGGCCTCGCGGGGCTCCGATGGCGGCGGGAGCTCGACGGGAGGTCCATCGGCTTCGTGCGGAGCGAGCACGATCGGCGCGTCGAGGGGCCCTTCGACGGGCGCGCGCGCGACGGACTGCGCGGGGGCGAGAAGCCACGCGAAGCCGGCGCCGACGCCGAGGGCCAGCCCGAGCGAGAGAGGGAGCACGACGGTTCGAACGCGAGCGGAGCGCATCGGCGTCCCGTCAAGCAGGGCGCGGACCACCGCGCGCTCGTGGACGCCCGAAGGTCTCGGCGTGGTCGTGGTGCCGCAGCGCCGTGGTGAATTCGACGCGTTCGAGGGCTGCTTCAACGAGCGAGCGGGAAGGGCTCCACTTCGAGGTGCGGCACCGGGCCGCGCATCGCCTCCGCCCACGTCAGTCCGCGCGCGACCACGCGCAACGCGCGCACCACGCCCGCGTGCGCGACGAGCACCGGCGTCGCGTCGAGCGTCTCCCACCATCCACGCACGCGCGCTTCGAGGGTCGCGACCGACTCTCCGCCCGGCGGCGCCGTGGTCTGCCACGCGTTCATCCACGCGTGCATGCGGGCTCCGTCCTCGCGCGCGATCGTGTCCCACGCGCGCCCTTCCCAGATCCCGTAGTCGAGCTCGAGCAGCCGCGGGTCGATCGTGTGCGGAACACCGAGGGCGCGCGCGAGCCTCGCCGCAGGCTCACGACAGCGCGAGCGCGTCGAGCTCCACACCCGATCGACGTCCGGACGCTCCCGCGACGCACCGAGGGCCAGACGCATCCGCTCCGCGGCTTCGTCGTGGGTGAGCTCGGTCGCCACGTCGTACTGGCCCACGCAGAGCCCGTCCGCGATCGTCGGCGCGTGTCGGATCGTGATCAGCATCGCCATCAGCGCCATGCGAGCACGAGCAACACCCCGAGCTCCGCGAGCTGCTCGGTCGCACCGAGGAAGTCGCCCGTCACGCCGCCTGCGCGCACCACGAAGCGCCACGCGACGATCACCGTGATCGCGACGAGCACGATCCCCAACGCGATCGCGCGCGAAAAGGCGAGGGCGTCGTGGTGCACGAGCGCGACGATCAACCCGAGCGACCAGAGCGTCGCCACGATCGCCTGTGGGCTCTTCGCGCGCGCGACGAGCCGCGACTTCGACTCGCCGTCCGCGGTCACGTAGGGCAGCGCGCGCATGAGCCAAATCGGTGGCGTGCGCGCGACGGTCTGCGAGAGGAGGAGCGCGAGCGGCATCGCGGCACCGAGCTGGGTCAGCAGCACCACCCGCAGCCCGAGCGCGACGAAGAGCGCCGCCGCGCCGAAGGTGCCGATGCGCGAGTCCTTCAGGATCACGAAGAGCTTGTCGCGGTCGTACGCGCCCCCTAGCGCGTCCGCGGAGTCGGCGAGCCCGTCCTCGTGGAACGCGCCCGTGAGCATCATCGCGAGCGCGATCACGAGGAGCGCGGTGGCCGCCGCGCCGAGGTGCGGCAGCAGGAGCGCGGCGACCGTCGCTTGCAGCAGGCCGAGCACCGCGCCCACGAACGGGAAGTGTGCGGTGCTCCAGCGCCAATCCTCCTCGGTGTACGGGAAGCCGCCCACGGGGATGCGCGTGAGGAACACGAACGCCGCGCGCAGCCCGCGGATCGCGCTCATCGCGACACCTCGCCGCACGCTCTCGACGACCGCACCACGTCAGCCCTCGCGATCCGGCACGCCCGCACTCTCGAACGTCGCCATCTCTGCGTGCGTCGCGAGCGCGAGCTCCACGAGCGGGAACGCCGCGAGCGCGCCGCTGCCCTCGCCGAGCGCGAGATCCAGATCGAGCAAGGGCTCGAGCGCGTCCTCGAAGAGCGCCTCCAGCACCGCACGATGGCCCGGCTCGCGCGAGCGATGCGCGGGCACGAGGTAAGGCGCGACGTCCGGCTCGTGTCGCACGAGCGCGAGCAACGCGGCGCTCACGATGAACCCGTCGACGAGCACCGCGATCCGACGCGACGCCGCCTCGTGGGCCGCGCCCGCGATCGCGACGAGCTCGCGTCCGCCGAGGCGTCGCAGGATCTCCAGCGGCACGTCGCGATCGATCCGCGCGATGGCGTCCGCCACCACCGCGACCTTTCGCGCACGCCCCGCGTCGTCGACCCCGGTTCCGCGACCCACCACCCGCTCCGCCGACACGCCGAGCAGCGCGGCGCACACCGCGCTCGCGGGCGTGGTGTTCCCGATGCCCATCTCGCCGAGCACGAGCACGCGCGGCTGCGGATCGAGCGCGCGCACGGCCGCGCGACCGGCCTCCCACGCCGCGTCGAAGGTCTCGCGCGGCATCGCGTCCTCGACGCGCAGATCGCCCACCGCCATCGAGGCGCACGTCGCGCGCGGCACCCCTTCGGTCGCGCGCTGGACCCCGACGTCGTGCACGTGCAGCGCGACGTTCTGTCGCCGACACAGCACGCTCGCCGCCGCGCCGCCGTCGCGTCCGTTCGCGCCCACGAAGTTCGCGACCATCGCCGCCGTCACCTCGCTCGGGTAGGCGCTCACGCCGTGCTTCGTCACCGGATGATCCGACGCGAAGATCAGGCACGCCGCCGGACGCGCGGACGGCTGCGCGACGCCTTGGATGCCCGCGAGCTGCTCCACCAATCGCTCCAGCCGCCCGAGCGCGCCGGTGGGCTTGGTGAGCATCGCTTGGTGTGCGCGCGCCGTGGCGGCGGCGTCGGTGTCGAAGCGCGGGATCATCGCTGCACCTTCCCACGATTCATCAGCACGGCTGGGCCTTCGCCGTCCTTCGGGTGGAACACGCCGCGCTCGGTGTAGACGGCGTGCACGTAGCGCGCGGGCGTCACGTCGAAGCCGGGATGTCGGCAGGGGATGCCATCGGCGACGATCGTGGTTTCGCCGAGCCGCGCGACCTCGTCGCGGCTGCGTTCTTCGATCGGGATGCGCGAGCCGTCCGGCATCGCGAGGTCCACCGTGCTCCACGGCGCCGCGACCGTGAACGGCAGCCCGTGCTCCTTCGCGAGCACCGCCACGCCGTAGGTCCCGATTTTGTTCGCGACGTCGCCGTTGGCTGCGATGCGATCGGAGCCGACCACGCAGAACTGGACTTCGCCCTTCTTCATGAAGTGCGCGGCCATGTTGTCGGTGATCACCTCGACCGGGATCTCGTCGACGAAGAGCTCCCACGCGGTGAGCCGCGCGCCCTGCAGATACGGCCGCGTCTCGTCGGCGAGCACACGGATCTTCTTCCCGTGCTCGTGCGCCGCGCGGATCACGCCGAGCGCGGTGCCGTACCCGCCCGTCGCCAGCGCGCCCGCGTTGCAGTGCGTGAGCACGGTCGCGCCCTCGGGCACGTCGGCCGCGCCGAGCTCGCCCATGCGTCGACACGCCGCGACGTCCTCGACGTGGATCGCCTCTGCCTCCGCGCGCATCGCCTCGTAGCGCGCGTCCGGATCGAGTGCCGCGACGTCGGCTGCCTTGCGGCTCATCCGCGCGATCGCCCAGGCGAGGTTCACCGCGGTCGGCCGGGTCGCGTTCAGGAAACGTCCCGCGACGCCGTTCGCGAGCAGGAACGTCTTCGCGTCACCGCGCTCCTGCTCGGCGAGCAGCACGAGCGCGTAGGCGGCCGCGATGCCGATCGCGGGCGCGCCGCGCACGACCATCGCGCGGATCGCTTCGGCGACCTGGTCGGGCTTCGTGTAGCGGTGGTAGACGACCTCCCGCGGCAGCGCGCGCTGCTCGAGCATCACGACCTCGCGGGTCGCAGGGTCGTACTCGACCGCGAAGAACGCGACCGGCTTCGGGTTGCCAGTGCCGCTGAGCGGCGCACGCGAGAGCTCGGGGAGGGCGATCATCGTCGGCGGGCGTAACACCGAGGTCGCAGCCACGCGAGCCGCGACGACCGCGCCGCGTCGACGTGTCCTCGACACGCCGCGTCGGGCGACGATCGACTCGCGAGACGACCGTGCGAGAAGCGCGTGGGTGCGACGACGAGAACCCCGCTCGCACGGCGGCCTCCGCGCGGTACGCTCCGACCTCCATGCACGCCGCCGATGCCCCGCCGTTGACCCACGCCGCGCCTTGGCCTGCCCGCGGAAGCTACGAGCCGGGCTTCGAGCCGGTCGCCAAGACCTTCGCGCGCCTGCTCGCGGCCCGCGAAGAGATCGGCGCGGGCTTCGTCGTGCATCACCGCGGTCGCCGCGTGGTCGACGTGTGGGGCGGACACGCCGACACACGAACCAAGCGCCCTTGGGAAGCGGACACCCGCGCGGTCGTCTTCTCGGTCACCAAGGGCCTCGCGGCCATGGCGCTGAACATGCTCGCCGATCGCGGCCGCTTGGACTGGGACGCAACGGTCGCGAGCGTCTGGCCCGGCTTCGCGCGCGCAGGGAAAGAACGCATCACGCTGCGCACGCTCTTCAACCACCGCGGCGGGCTCCCTTTCCTCGACACGCACGTCTCGCTCTCGACGTGCATCGAACGTTGGGATCTCGCGGTCGACGCGATCGAACGGCAGCGCCCGGCGTGGGAGCCCGAGCGCGGGCAGGGCTACCACGCGCTCACGTTCGGCATCTTCGCGCGCGAGATCTTCGAGCGCCTCGCGGGCGAATCGATGGGCACTTTCCTGAAGCGTGAGGTCTTCGATCCGCTCGGCTCCGACGCGCGCCTCGGCACCGAAGAGGAGCTCGACGCGAAGATGTCGACCCTCTACCCGCCGCCCGGCGCGATGCGCATCGGCAAGATGACGCACGCGCTCGTGACGGAGCCCGAAGGCCTCGAGGCGCGCATGATGCGCAACGTCGTGTCGCCGCGTTCGATCGCGCGTCGCGCGTTCTCGAGCCCACGTCCGAGCGGCGGCCTCTCCGCCTACGGCACCCCGAAGGTGTGGCGCGCGGAGCTCCCGTGGGCGTCGGCCACCGCGAGCGCGCGCGGCGTCTCGCGGGCCTACCTGCCGTTCGCGTCGGGCGGCGAGCACGCGGGGCGACGCTACGTGCGCGCGGAGACCCTCGCCGCGATCGCGCCGCGACAGGGGTGGTCCGAGCGCGACGCGGTGTTGAACAAGCCCGTCGGTTGGTCCCACGCGTTCCTCAAGGAAGAGCCGCAGCTCTTCAGCCCCGAGCTCTCCTCGTTCGGGCACGCGGGCCTCGGTGGCGCGCTCGGATGGTGCGACCCGGTCAACGAGCTCGCGATCGGCTACGTGCTCAACCGACTCGACTGGCACATCCGCTCGCCCCGCGCGATCGCGCTCTGCCGCTCGCTCTACACGTGCGAACCAGTGCGCGAACGCCGGTGACCCCGCGTCGACCGCATCGCCACGCCCGGTGTGCGTCGGCGAGCGCGGCGTCGCCCTCGGTTCTCGAAAGAACGCACCTTGCCGTGGTCGGGTTGGCTCGTTACAGGTCCGCCCGTGATCGAGACCGCCGCCCGCGCCGTTCGTGCCGCGCTCGACGAAGCCCGGGAAGGTCTCGTCGAACGCGAAGTCCTGTTGGAGCTCGTCGCGCTCGGGGCGGTCGCGGGCGAGCACGTGCTCGTCATCGGTCCGCCCGGCACCGCAAAGAGCGAAGCCGCCCGCCGCGCCGCGCGAGCCTTCGACGCCCGCGTCTTCGAGTACCTGCTCGGGCGCTTCACCGAGCCGAGCGAGCTCTTCGGTCCCATCGATCTGCGTCGCCTGCGCGAGGGCGTGGTCGAGGCCGACGTGACGGGCATGTTGCCCGAAGCGGAGATTGCGTTTCTCGACGAGGTCTTTCTCGGTTCGACCGCGATCCTGAACACACTGCTCGCGCTCCTCAACGAACGAACCTATCGGCGAGGGCACACCCAGCTTCGTGTCCCGCTCCGCGTCTGCGTGGCGGCCTCCAACGCGCTTCCGGAGGACGACTCGCTCGCCGCCTTCGCCGATCGTTTTCTGCTTCGACTCTTCGTGGCGCCGGTGCCGGACGCGAGCCTCGAGGCGTTGCTCGAAGCGGGCGATCGCCTCGCGGCCCACGTCGCACCGCGCCACGCCGCCACGCTCGCGGCTCTCGACGCGCTCACCGCGGCCGCGCGCGAGGTCGAGCTCGCCCCCGTGCGCACGTCGCTCGCGCACGCGATCCGGCTGCTGCGCAAGGCGGGCGTCGCGCTCTCGGATCGGCGCGCGGTCAAGACCCAGCGCCTCGTGGCCGCAGCGGCCGCCCTCGAAGGTCGAAGCGCGGCGACCACCGCGGATCTCTGGCCGATCGTGTATGCGCTCCCGACCGAAGAGGCCCAAGAGCTCGCGCGGAGCGTGCTCGCGGACGTGCTCGCCGAAGCGCGCAACGCCGCGCTCTCCGCGGCCGCTCTGGACGCGTCGTCGTCTTCGGCCGCGCGGGCCATTCGGCTCGAAGGCGACGCGCGCGCGTTGCTCGAAGTCGTCCCGACGGAGGAGCCCGCGCTCGCTCGTTGGCAGCTCCGCGCGGAGGGCGTGCTGCGGGAGATCGACGCGAGCCTGCCGCCCGAGCGCGTCACCGAAGCGCTCGCGTCGCTCCGTCGCGAGCTCGCGGCGCGGGTCGCATGACCCCGCGGATCGAGCTGCGCGCGAAGGTGCGCGCGGAGCCGCTGCCGGTGGGCGCGGTCTTCGCGCGTGGAGCCGTCGCCCACGCGCTCGCGCGACGCCTCGTGGAGCGCATGGCGGCCGCGACCGACGCGGGCGACGAGCGTGACCGCGTCGATCGTGAGCCCGTCGAAGGGATCTCGATCGTGCGCGCCGAGCACGACGGCGTCCCCGTCCTCGTCGCGATCGGAGTGCCCGAGCGGCTCCCCTGGGTCGACGGAGCCGTCTGGCTCGGGCGCGCACCCGAAGCACCGAGCGTGTGGCTCCCGACCCTCTGCGCGCTCGAGCCCCACCCCGCGCTGGTCGCGTCCGCGCTGACCTCCGACGTGTCCGCACCCTTCGTGTTGGTGCCCGAGGGTGCGCGATGGATCGCGCTCTCGCTCGCGCGTGCACATGCCCTCGACGCCGACCTCCTCGCGCCGCTCCTCGTTCGGGAGGCGCACCCGTGACCGCGCTCCCGACTCCGCTGCGTCGATGGGAGACCGAGCTCGCCGCGTTCCCGAAGGACGTCGCGCTCGCCCTCGCGCCCATCGCCGCGCGCCTCGCGGCCGCGATCGGACCGATGCGCACGCGCGTCGGCGAAGGCGAGCCCGACGGCTTCGGCGCGCTGGCCCGCCGCGGCTCCTACGAGCGCCTCTTGCTGACCGAGTGGGCGCTCGCGGACGAAGCCCCGGACGAGTTCCTGCGCCGCGCGGTGTCCGCGGAGCATCTCTTCTTCGCCCCCGTGCAGCGTGGACCTTCGTCGCGACGTCGCTGCGTCGTGATCTTCGACGCGGGACCGACCCAGCTCGGCGCACCGCGGCTCGTGCACGTCGCGCTCTTCATCGTGCTCGCGCGGCGCGCCCGCGACGCGAAGGTCGAGCTCGCGTGGGGCATCGCGCAGCAGCCGCCGACCCTCCGCCGCGACGCGGATTCGGGCGCGGTCGTGGCGCTCCTCGCGGCGCGCAGTCCGCACGCCGTGTCGGACGGACGCGTCGACGCCTGGCGCGAAGCGCTCCGCGCGCGCGACGACGAGGTGTGGTGGGTCGGGGATCCACGCGCGCCGATCCCCGGCATGCGCCACGTGGCGATCGAAGAGCCGATCACGCAGGGCGCCGACGTGCTCGAGGTCGGCATCGGCGCGGCGCGCTTGCGGCTCGCGCGCCCCACCGACGCCGTCGAGACACGTCTGATTCGCGCGCCCTTCGACGCCTCGCCCGCACCACCGACCGAACCGACGTCTGCCCGCGCACCAAACGACGCGCGGACGATCCCACGTCACGCCTCCTTCGCGCTCCCGGTCGACGGTCGGCGCCTCGCGGTGCGCATGCCCGACGGCTTCCTCTCGTGGGGCATCCCCTCGTCTCCTCGCGAGCCGCTCGGCGCGCCGCGTCGTCTGCGCCTCCGACCGAACGAGACGCTCCTCGCGGGAGGTCACGTCGGCCGAAAGCTCTACGGAGTCGCGCTCCGCGTCGAGGACCGTGCGCTCGTGACGTACGGGCTCGACCTCGCGCGCTTCGGGAGCGCGCTGCCATGCCCGTTCGAGCACCCACGACCCGATGACGTCCTACGGGTCGCGAGTGTCGACCTCGAACGTCGCCTCGTGTGGGAGACCAGCGCGGGTACGCTCTGTCGCAACGACGGGAAGTCCCCGCTCGAAGCGCGTCGCGTGGTCGGGTTCCGTGGCGGTCGCGAGACGCGTCTGGTCGAGCAGCGCGGGGAGGGCGCCTCGGCGCAGCTCTCGCTCGTGGTGTGGGGACCACCGGATCGGGTGGTCTACCGAACGTCGGGTGCGCGAACCGTGGTCTTCGGCGACGGCGCGGTGGCGTTCGGGCCGCGTCTGGACACGTCGTCCGATCGCACGTGGCACGTGGTGACGGACAAGAGCCGTCAAGCCGATTTGATTGCGCCGACGGGGACACGCGTGATCGGCGCGCTCGGGTCGCCCGTCCCGGCGCTCGTCGTGGTCGAGCCCGACGAGCGCACGATCGTCGCGCTGCGCGCCACCGGGCCCGCCGCTTCCCTTCGCACGTCGGGCCCGATCGAAGAGGTCGTCTGCCACGGAGACGTCGTGGCTTGGCGCACGCGCTTCGGAGTGCTCGAGGTCGGATCGTTCATGCGCGGGGGCGTGCTCATGCGACTCGAGTCGGAGGCGCCATGACCCACGACCGACCGGCACTCCCTCGTGCGGCACCTGCACGACGTCCGCGGCGCCTCGTGCTCGCTGGTTCCCACGAGGCGATCGGCGTGCTCGTGCCCGACACGCGCGAGGTCCTGCGCTGGTGGGAGCCCGGCGCGGTCGTGTGGCGCGTCGACGCGTGTTTCCTCGTACGTTTTCCGATCGCGCGTCGGCTGCGCGGCGAAGACCTCCGCGGTGAGCTGGTGGTCGCGTGCGGCGACGTGCTCACCACCGCGCCGATCGATGCGCCACCGCCGAACGCGAGCGCAGGCTCCCTCGTCCGCGCGCGTGCGGGGGTGCTCGTCGTCACGCCGCTCGTCGAACGCGTCGATCCGAGCGCGTGGCTCGCGCGCGATCGCGTCACGGTGCTCGCGCCGATCGTGATCGAGCGCGCGCCCTGCGAGGCACGCGACGCGTTACCGCCCGTCGCGACCGACGCACGCGACGCGATCGGCGACGCGATTCCGCCCGCAGGCGAAGGAGCACGCGAGGCCGCGGAGTCCATCGCGCAGTCGCTCGCCAAGTCCAGCCACGCCGGCACCGTCCCGACGCTCCCTCCCACGACCGGCGCCTTCGGCACGCTGCGCGAGTGGCTCGGTCGCTGGGTCTTCGGGCAGAAGCCATCGACCACGACGCCCACCTCGTCCGCCTCCTCCACGACGTCCGCCTCGTCCGCATCCTCCGACCTGGCGCCCATCGAGCCACACCAGCCGTCGTGGCTTCGTCGCGTGTGGCGTGGCCTCGGCGGCTGGCTCTCCGCGAGGGCGTTCCGCGCACGCCTCGCGCGGTACGTCACGCGTCGCCAAGCCGAGTACGTGATGCGGTACCTCGAGCTCTTCGATCGCGGCGACGTGAACGAGGCGCTGCGCTGGGCCATCCCGCTCGGCTCCGAAGGCGCCGCCGAAACATCCAGGCCGCCGAGCCTCGGCACGCCAGGCGCGCGCGCGAGCCTCGCGCTCTCGGGTCGCCGTGTGCAGCCGACGTCCACGTTCGGCGCCGGGCTCCCCGACCTCCACACGTTCCTGAAAGCCCGCTACCTGCGGGTGCTCGAGGGCCTGAAGGAGCGCGGTGAGATCGACCAGGCCGCGTTCGTGCTCGCGGAGCTCCTCGGCGACGCGGACGGCGCGGTCGCGTTGCTCGAGCGCCACGGTCGGCTCCTCCAAGCGGCGCGTCTCGCGGAGGCGCGCGAGGTCGATCCGGCCGTGCAGGTGCGGTTGTGGATGCTCGCGCGCGACCTCCCACGCGCGCTCGCCATCGCACGCCGTCACGGGGCGTTCGCGTCGGCCATCGCGGCGCTTCGCCCGAGCCACCCGCAGGCGGCCGACGCGCTCGCGCTCGAGTGGGGGAATCAGCTCGCGCAGGTCGGCGACTTCGCGGGCGCGGTGATGGCTCTGCGCGACGTCTCCTCGGGCGCACCGCTGCGACGCGCGTGGCTGGAGCGCGCGATCGACGCGGGCGGCGTGGTGGGCGCGCAGATGCTCGGAGTGCGCGCGACGGAGTCCCCGGATCGTTTCGACGACACCGCCGCGCGCCTGCGTGAGCTGCTCGGTGATCGCGCGGAAGAACGTGAGCCGGAGATCGAGGCGTTCGCGCGGGAGCTCGTGGCGCCGCGCGCTCCCGCATTCCGGGGAGGAGTCGACGGCCGGCTATTGCGCGCGTTCGCGGCACCCACGCTGCGCGAGCTCTGGCGCCGCGGCAGTCGCCTCGCGAGCAAGCTCGAGGGCCACGTCGACGGTGCCCTGTACGCCGACCGTCCTCCCGCGCTTCGTCCGACGAACCCGCTCCCCGATCCGCTCGCGCTCACCTTCGACGCTTCCGACGTCGGCGCGCTCCCCGTCCACGACCTCGCGCTCCTTCCCTCGGGCAAGCTCGTGGTCGCGCTCGGCGAAGCGGGCGTGCGCGTGTACGCGCGCGACGGTCGCCACGTCGAGACGATCGACGCGCCCGCCGACGCGCTCGTCACGAGCGATCACGGCTCGTACGTCATCGCGGTCGCCCGTCGCGGCGAGCTCCATCGCCTCACGCGCATCGACCTCGACCGCCGGATCGCGCGACCGTGGTGGGAGACCCGGCTCACCTCCTTCGCGCGCACCTTCGACGGCACGCGTTGGCTCGTGAGCGAGGGCGGCGTCGCGACGGTGATCGACGCGACCGACGATCGTTGGAGCGCGCTCGCGCGGCTTGCCGACATCGAGACGGACCGTGTCGATCGCGCCGGCGATCGCGCGCTTTTGATCGCGAGCGACGACATCGGCTTGTACTTCTATCGCTGGACCTACGACGTCGGACTTCGGCGCCTGCATCGAAGGGAAGAGCACGACCTCGACCATCAGTTCGCGTGTCTGGGCGGCCGCACGGCCGAGGTCGTGATCACGCAGTCGGACGATGGCGCTTCGATCACGCGCCTGCGCGACTCGTGGAAGCGCGACCTGCCTCGTCTCCCGCTCGTCGACGCGGTTCGCATCGACGACACCCTCGCCGTGATGCCGTCGCGCGTGGAGGAGGGCGTGGAGGTCGAGGTGCTCTCGAAGGTCGTGTCCGGAGCGTCTGCGCGCGTCGAGCTCCACGGGGCAGAGCACTGCGCGACCCACCTCGCCGCGCCGCTCCTCGCGATCGGAGACGACCTCGGTCGAGTGCTCGTGCTCGACGTCGTGCGCTCGCGCGTTCGCCTCGACCTCCGCATCCGCGCCTGAACGATCGGGTCGAAGCGCGCGCGTGCGACGGAATCCACCTCGAAACCCGCACGAATCCTGCGGAGCGTGTGCGTCTGGGACGCCGGGCAGTGACCGCATCACGGTCGATTCCTTGCCGTGCCTGGCTCCTCCCTGGTATGCGAGCGCCCGCGACTGAACGGCAGTACAGGTTTGCCGCTCGGGCGCCTGCCTCTTCGGGCCGCTTCGCTCTGCCGTGAGCGGCCGGACATCTGCCTCGCATGGCCAGCCGCAAGAAGAAGAACGAGCCCCAGGAAGAGCTCCCGCTCGCGTCCTTCGAGGACGCGTCGCTCAAGGACGAGCTCGCGCGCCGCTACCTCACCTACGCGCTCAGCGTCATCTCGAGCCGCGCGCTCCCCGACGTGCGCGACGGTCTCAAGCCGGTGCAGCGCCGCATCCTCTACTCGATGTGGAACGAGATGCGGCTGCGCAACGACGCCAAGCCGAAGAAGTGCGCCGCCATCGTCGGTGACGTGATGGGTAAGTTCCATCCGCACGGCGACACCGCGATCTACGACGCGCTCGTCCGCCTCGCGCAGGACTTCACGATGCGCGCGCCGCTCGTCGAAGGCCAAGGAAACTTCGGCAACGCCGACGGCGATGGCGCGGCCGCCATGCGCTACACCGAGGCACGCCTGCAGAAGCTCGCCGACGAGCTGCTCGGCGAGCTCGGCAAGCAGACGGTCGACTTCCGCCCCAACTACGACGGCACGCGCTTCGAGCCCTCGGTGCTCCCCGCGCGCTACCCGAACCTTCTCGTGAACGGCGTGCAGGGCATCGCGGTCGGCATGGCCACCTCGATCCCGCCCCACAACTTCGGCGAGGTCGTCAAAGCCGCGATCCGCATGATCGACGAGCCGGACATCACCGTCCGGAACCTCCTGCGCACCATCAAGGGCCCGGACTTCCCGACCGGCGGCCAGATCATCTCCAGCAAAGAAGAGATCGCGCAGGCGTACGAGACCGGTCGGGGCACCCTGAAGCTGCGGGGCGAGTGGAAGCTCGAAGAGCCCGAGAACAAACGCGACAACCCGCTGCTGGTCATCACGTCGATCCCCTACGACGTGAAGCGCGCCACCGTCACCGCCGCGATCGGCGAGGTCGTGATCGCGCGCAAGATGC
>JALOQC010000446.1 GCA_025453555.1 Myxococcota bacterium
GTCGTTCGACGAGCGTCGTTCGACGAGCGTCGTTCGACGAGCGTCGTTCGACGAGCGTCGTTCGACGAGCGTCGTTCGACGAGGCTCGGTCATTCGACGAGCCGCGATCAATCGACGAGACGCAGCCGGATCGTCGCACCCTCCACGTCGACCTCGAGCTCGCCTCCACCCCGTTGCGCGGCGAGCTCGAGGCGCAAACCCGCGAGGCTCGGCGAGGTCCCGAGGCGTGGCCGCGCGCCCGGCAGCTTCAGCGTCGCGTACGTCCCCTCGGCGTCGAGCCTGAGCTCCCGCGGCTCGGCGAGCACCGCGCGCACCGCGTCGACGAGCGCCACCGAATCCGTGGCAACCGTCGACGAGGCCGCGACGCTCGAGGTCACGGTCACGTTCGCGCGCGACGCGAAGAGCTCGACCAGCGCGGACACGCGGACACGCGGCGCTTCGACGTCGCGGTGAAGCTCGCCCGTGGCTTCGAGCGCGGCCGCGAGCTCGACCAGCTCCGCGCTCGCCCGCCGCACCTTCGCCACCGCCTTCTGCACGAGCGGGTCGGCGTGCTCCTCGAGCAGCGCGACCACGAGCGTGAGGGTGTTGGAGCGCCCGCGGACGTCGTGCGCGGCCGCGCGGGTCAGGCTCGTCACCTCGCGTCCTCCACGCGCGGGCTTCCTCGGCGGCTCCGAGCTCTCGTGTGCGTCGCTCATCTGGACCTCGTGCGCTCCGAGAGGTAGGCGCGAAGGCTCGCGAGGTCGACGGGCTTGGTCGCGTGGTGATCGAAGCCCGCCGCGCTCGCGGCGGATCGGTCGGCGTGGTGCGCGCGGCCGGTGAGCGCGACGAGGTGTACCCGCGAGCCTTCGGCCCGGAGCTCTCGCGCGACATCGAGGCCCGACACGTCCGGCAGGTCGAGATCGACGAGCACGAGATCCGGAGCGTGCTCCCTCACCGCTGCGAGCCCTTCGGCTCCGGTCGCCGCTTCGACGATCGTGTGGCCATCCGAGCCCAGCAGCATCGAGAGGAGCTCTCGCGCGTCGTCGTCGTCGTCGATGAGGACGATGCGAAGCGACATGTTCGAACCTTCGCCCGATGCGCCTGCGATTGCTACCCCGAACACGTGTCGGTGGCGCGCGCTCGACGGCTCGCGCCCATCGCGTGCGGCCGCACGTCCTCCTCGCACGACCTCGCGACACTCCACGACCGCGGATCCTCGTCGGCGCCTTGCTCTCGCCCACCACGCAGCGCCATGCTCGGTGCTCCATGTTCGGCATCGGCAGCGGCGAGCTCGTCATCATCGCCATCGTCATGCTCCTCGCCGTGGGCCCGAACCGCATGCCGACGTTGATCAAGGCCGTCGGCAAGGGGATTCGCGAGTTCCGGCGCGCGAGCACCGAGCTGCGCAAACAGAGCGGCATCGACGATCTGCTCCGCGACGACGATCTCGCGGGGATCCGAAAGCTCCAGCAGGACGTGATGAAGGAGCCCCCACCCTCGCTCTCGACCGAGGATCGGCTGCGCGAGCGTCCGACCGAGGGGGTCGATCTGGTCGACGCGCGCGACCGTGCGAAGCAAGAGGCGGAGCAGGCGCGGCAAGCTGCGGCACGTGCCGCGGAGGTGGCTGCGAACGCAGCGGTCGGGAGCTCCGTGGTCGAAGGTCCGATGGCGAGCACCGAATCCCCCGTGAGCGTGAGCCCGGCCCCGAGCGCGAGCCCGGCCCCGAGCGCGAGACCCGCCCAGAGCCCCGTCGCGAGCGCGAGCGCCGCCGACCTCGAAGCCGACGACGAGCTCGAAGACGAGCCCGCGCCCGTCGCGCGACAGGCGACGCTCGACGAGGAGGCCAAGTCGTGAGCGAAGCCGACGTCCCCGAAGACGACGTCGAGATGGGTTTCTTCGAGCACCTCGCGGAGCTCCGAACCCGATTGCAGCGCGCGATCTACGGCGTCGTTCCGTGCATCGGTGTGGCCTGGGCGTTCAAGGAACAATTGCTCGAGATCATCCTCGATCCGCTGGTGTTCGCGTATCGGGAGAACGGCATCGAGCCGGAGATCCACTTCCAGTCGCTGCTCGATCCCTTCGTCGCGTACCTGAAGATCTCGATCATCGCCGGCATCCTCGCCGCGAGCCCGTGGATCTTCTGGCAGGTCTGGGGTTTCCTCGCGCCGGGCCTCTACAAACGCGAGAAGCTCCTCGCGATCCCCTTCGTCGCGGCCTCCACGCTCTTCTTCGCGGGCGGCGCGCTCTTCGGATACTTCGTCGTTTTCCCGTATGGTTTCCAGACGTTCCTGGAGTTCGCGGGGCCGCTTCCGTCGGGACAGATGCGTCTGACGCCGACCATCATGATCGACAGCCAGATCTCGCTCTCGGTACGGATGCTGCTGGCCTTCGGGGTGGTCTTCGAGGTGCCGGTGGTGGTGACCGCCATCAGCGCGCTCGGGCTCGTCACCTGGAAGGGCCTGCTGAAGTTCGGCCGCTGGTATCTGATCTTGGCGACGGTGATCGCCGCGATCCTCACCCCGCCCGACGTCGCCTCTCAGATGATGATGTTGATCCCGCTTCTGGTGCTCTATTTCCTGAGCGTCGGCGTCGCGTTCTTCATCGATCTGCGTCGAGACGCGAAGCGGAAGAAGAGCGGTTTCGAGACCTGAGCAGGGCGAGCAGAGCGGGGCGAGCCGAGTGCGGCGAGCTGAGCCCGACGAGGTTCGAGTCCGGACGCTCAGCGCGTCGGTGGGCTCGCGACGACGGGCGGCACGCCGGGGCTCGAGGCGTCCCACCAGCCGTGAGCCAGCCATCCCGCCGCGATCGAGAGCGCCGCCGTGAGCGCGAGCGCGACCCAGCTCCTCGCACGACCCCGCGATTCGAGCGGTGTCCCGCGAGGCGTCTCGTCCCGTCGCGGTGCTCGCGCGGCCGTCCACGGGGCGGTCTCGCCCGTTCGGGCGTGCGGCACCGGCACGTCGGGACGCGCAGCCGGCCAGGGTCGAGTGCACGCCGCATCGTCGACTTCGTCGATTCGCACGCCACCTTCCAGCACTGGATCGGAGAGCGCGGGCCACCGACGCGTGCGCGCGTCCTCGTCGACTGGTCGTCCCTCCGCGTCGACCGCGACCCATCGGCGCGTTCGCGCGTCGTCTCCCGACTCCGAGCACGTCCCACCCACACGCGCGACGACGCGCTGCACGATCCGGTCGGTCCGCTCGTGCTCGACGCGCTCGGCATCCAGACGCTCACGCGTGCGACGTGGCTCGCGCACGGTGTCGAAGAGCTCCATCCACGCCAGCTCGAGCGCCGCGTCGCGCTGGCTACGCAGGACCATGCTCAAGCGTCGGCGGGACGACTCGTCGAGCGCGCCTTCTCGCGCGCGATCGACCAGCTCGTACGGATCGCAATGCTCCGCCGTCGGATCCGTGCGGCGCTTCGTCGGATGGCTCGCCCCCCTCGAGCCCATCGTCAGCGCTCCCCGAGGAGCCGTCGCCAGCTCCTCTCCGCCACGTGCGGTGCGATGTTCGGCGCACCGTTCGGCGCACCGTTCGGCGCACCGTTCGGCGCAGCGTTCGGCGCACCGTTCGGCGTACCGTCCGGCGTACCGTGCGTCACCCACGTCTCCCGCGGTGGCAGCGCACCCCGCAGCGCATGTGGGAGAGACTCGCGACCACGCATCTCAGACCCACCCTTCGAGCAGCTCGTGCGCGTCCGGATCGTCCTCCAGCCGGCGACGCAACGCCTGTCGCGCGAGCCGCACCCGGCTGCGCACCGTGTTGACCGGTGCATCGGTCGCCTCGGACACCTCCTCGAGGCTCATCCCGAGGCACACCCGCATCGCCATCGTCTCGGCTTGTTCCTCGGGCAGCTCGTCGAGCAACGAACGCAGCACGTCGCGGCGCCGCTCCGCGAGCGGGTCCGTGTCGACCCCTTCCGCCACCAGCTCCGGCGAGTCGTGCAGCTCGACCCGATCGAGTCGTCGACGTGCACGACGTCGCGCGAGCAGTCCCGTTCGCACGGTGATCCGATACGCGTAGTGGAGCACCGTGCTCCGCCCTTCGAACGCCGGCAGCGCCTTCAGGATCGAGAGGAGCGCTTCTTGGAGCACGTCGTCCACGTCGGCGTGCTCGCCTCCGTAGACGGCGCGCACCGCACCACGAAGGCGCGGCGCGAGCACGCGGATGAGCTGCGTGAGCGCCTCGCGATCGCCCATCTGGGCTTCGCACGCGAGGGCTGCGTAGGGGTCCCGTCGCAGCCGCTGCTCCGCGTCCCGGCGAGCCTGACGGCGGAAGTGGGTCCGGAACCGGATCAAGCCCGAGTCGGCCGCGCTCATGGCCCCTCACCGGTCGGGTTGGGAGCACCGCTCGCGAACGTGCTCGGGTCGGGCCAGATCGGCACCAACCGAGCCAACCGAGGGGCGCTCTCCCCCACCTCGAAACGTTCGTCCTCGAAACGTCGATTCATCACCACCTCCACACGCCCCCCGAGCGATCGCGCGCGCCCACCACGGCCCCGGCGACCGAGCTCGGAAGACACCACCACACAGTCGAAGTGGAGCCGGTGTGCAAAGAACGATCACAGGGCCCGACGAGGTGTGTGCGTTAGCTCGCGGACTGGGTGCTCGGGTGCGACAAGCCGTTGAAAACGTTTGTGTTGTCTCGAGTCGGTTTCGACCGCTCCACGACCGTGAACCCACGTCGCCTCGTGGGAGGGGTGTCACCTCCGAGGACACGCGGGGCCACCGGACCCTCGCGAGTCCCGCCCGTCGAAACGCTCGCGCGAGGCGTTCGCGATCGAAGCGGTCGAACCCGATCGAGCTCTTCGCGATCGAAGCGGTCGCGGTCGAGGCGGTCGAAAGCTCGATCGAAGCGTTCGCCGCGGTCGAAAGCCGCTCGGAGCGTTCGCGGTCGAGGAGGTCGAAGGCTCGATCGACGCGTTCACGGTCGAGGCGTGCTCAAACCCCGTACGTCTCGCGCAGCTTCGCGTCCATGCGCCGCACGAGATCGAAGAGCTGGATGATGTGCTCGTGCAGGGCGCGCGTGTCCTCCACGTTGCGGCTCGTGCTCTCGACCAGCGGCGCGATGCGGCGCTCGAGGGCCTCGGCCTGCGTGGCCAGGCGAGCAGCGACCAGCGCGGCGTCCTCTCCGTCGCTGCCCACGCGTTCGAGCTTCACCTCGACCTTCGGGCTCTGCAGGCGCGCGAGCGTGTCGCGCAACGCGTCGAGGGTCGGACGAAGCGCAGCCGTCAGATCCTTCGGCTGGGCGAGCTTGTCGAGCGCGTCCCCGAGGCGCGCCAGCGTCGGCCCGAGCGGCTCCGGCTTCGTGGCCGCGTCGACCGACTCGCGGATCGAGTCCCGAATCGAATCGCGGATCGACTCCAGCTCCCGCCCGAGCCCCGAGAGCGTTCCGGTCAGGCGCGTGACCGGATCGTCGTCCGCCCCACCCTGCGTCCGCAGCCGCACCATCTCGCGTTTGATCTGCGCC
>JALOQC010000074.1 GCA_025453555.1 Myxococcota bacterium
CGCCGACCGTCTCGCGGAGACGACGCAGGGACGCGTGAAAGGGAAGTTCGCGTACATGGCCCCCGAGCAAGCGCTCGGGAAGGACGTCGATCGTCGCTCGGACGTGTTTGCGCTCGGAGTGATCCTCTGGGAGTTGCTCACGCTCCAACGTCTCTTCAAGCGTGACGCCCCCGCCGAGACGATCCTCGCGCTGGTGAACGAGGCGGTGCCCGCGCCGTCGTCCATCGCGCGCGACGTGTCGCCGGCGCTCGACGCGATCGTGCTCAAAGCGCTCGCACGCGATCCCGCGGAGCGCTTCGCGACGGCGCGCGAGCTGGCGCGTGCGCTCGAGCGGACGTTGCCGAGCGGCACCTCGGCCGCGGATGTCGCGGAGTGGCTCGAACGCCTCTTCCCCGAAGGCGTGATGCCTGCGCGCGCCGACGATCCGGAGATGTCGGGGCTGCAGGTCCCGAGCCGCGTCCTCGCTCGGCTGAGAGAAGTGGAAGCACCACCGAGGTCGCGTCGCGTCGCGCTCGGTGCGGTGGTGCTCGCCGTCGCGCTCGGGCTCGTAGGTTTCGCGGCGTGGCGGATGAAGCCAGACGAGCCGAAGGTGCTCGCGCCGGTGGCAGCCCCCCTCCCGCTCGAGGTGACGGGACCGACCGCGGAGCTCGACGCGCCAGACGACTCCGAGCCCACCGACCGCGCCGTCGACACCACGACCACCATGGCCAACGCGACGAACGCGACGCCGAGCGACGCCACGGAGGAGCCGGCACGTCGAGCACGACCTCGGACGCGACGTCGCCTGCCGCGCATCACGACGCAGCCCCTCGCTCCGACCCCCGCCGCTCCCAGCGCGACGGGCGAGGTCCGCCTCTCCGGCCCGAGCGAGCTCTGGGGTGCACGCGTGATGGTGCGCGGGCGTCAGGTGGCGATCGTCCCCGGCAGCTTGGAGCTCCCCGCGGGCGCGCACGAGCTGCGCATCGAAAGACCGAACGGTCCGCCGATCGTGCGGCGTGTGACGGTGCGCGAGGGCGCGGTCGAGCGCGTGGTCGTGCGACCGTAGCGACGCCCGCGTGTCGGCGCTTCACGGGGTCGCAGTCGATCCTTCCACCGCGCGCTCGAGTCGCTCGCGAAGAAGCGACCGACGAGGGCTCACGCGGTGCGGCGGATCAGGTGATAACCGAACGGCGTCTCGATCACGCCGCTGGTCGCCCCGACCTCGAGGCCGAACGCCGCGTCCTCGAAGGGCTTCACCATCTGTCCGCGACCGAACTTGCCGAGGTCACCGCCCGACGCGCCGCTCGGACAATCCGAGTGGGCACGCGCGATCGCCCCGAACTCCGCACCGCCTGCGAGCTGGGCTTCGAGCGCGGCGATCTCTCGCTGCGCGTCTTCCTTGGAGCGCGAGGCGGTCGAGCGCATCGAGCCGCGGTACATGAGGAGGATGTGGGAGGCGCGTACGGTGGACATGCCGGACGGATATCACGCCAGCTCGGGCTCGCTCCACCCACGTTCCGCCCGCACGCGTCCGTTCCTCCCGAACGCGTCATGGGGGTCACGGGCGGACGGGGCGCACGAAGCGACGACGAGGGCACCGAGCGACGTCAGCTCAAGATCGAGCCCGCGATCTTGCTCGCGAGCTTCCCATCGATGACCCCTCGGTAGCGCGCCGTCACCGCCTTCATCAGCTGACCGAGCTGCTTCTTCTCGGTGAGGCCGAGCTCCGCGGCCAGCGCCACGAGCGCGTCGCGTGCTTCGTCCTCCGTCATCGCCTTCGGCAAGAAGCGTTCGACGATCGCGATCTCTGCGCGCTCCTTCTCCGCGAGCTCCGGGCGCCCGCCTTCGTCGTACTGAGCCGCGCTCTCTTGGCGCGTCTTCACCGCGCGGAGGAGCACGTCGAGCTCCTCCGCCTCGTCGAGCGGCGCACCCTTCTTGAGCTCGGCTTCGTCGAGGTTCGACTTGATCATGCGCAGGGCGTCGCGCGCGACGACCTCTTTCGCCTTCATGGCGGCCTTGAGCTCTTCGGCGAGCTTTTCGCGTACGGACATGGCGGCGGAAGCTGCGTCGCCGCGTACGCGATGGCAAGCACGCACTCGATCGTGGCGGCTATGCACACCACGACGCGCGGCGCTTTCGGCCGAGCGCGACAGGATGGTATGCACGCGCCCGTGAAGATCCGCATCGCGACCCGACGCTCCCAGCTCGCGCTCACCCAGACCCGTTGGGTCGCGAGCGAGCTCCGCCGCTTTTTCCCCGGCCTCGAGGTCGAAGAGATCCACGTGGTGACGGAAGGCGATCGCGTCACCGACAAGCCGCTCTACCAGATCGGCGGCAAAGGCCTCTTCGTCAGCGAGGTCGAGGCGTACGTCGCGCGCGGCGAAGCCGAGCTCGCGGTGCACTCGCTCAAGGACGTGCCAGGCGACGTGGACCCGGCCCCCGGGCTCGGGTTGCTCTGTTTCCCGAAGCGCGAAGATCCCCACGACGTGTTGCTCACGCGCGACGGCGAAGAGCTGATGGATCTGCGCGCCGGCGCGCGGGTGGGTACGACCTCGCTGCGCCGCGTGACGCAGCTCCGGGCTCACCGTCCGGATCTCGCGTTCGACACGCTGCGTGGGAACGTCGAGACGCGACTGCGTCGCCTCGACGAGGGCGACTTCGACGCGATCGTGCTCGCGGCGGCGGGGCTGCGTCGGCTCGGACTGCTCGAAGGTCGCAAGCACGTCGTGATGCCGGCCGAGCTGTGTCTGCCCGCGGTCGGTCAAGGCACGCTCGCGCTCGAAGGCCGTCTCGACGACGCCGCGCTCGCCGAGCTCCTCGCGCCGCTCGAAGACCCGGACACGCGCGTCGTGACCGAAGCGGAGCGCGCGTTCCTGCGCACGCTCGAAGGGAGCTGCCGCGTGCCGATCGCCGGACACGCGCGGCTCTCCGAGGGAGGTCAGCTCTCGATGGTCGGCCTCGTCGGCGACGGCGAAGGCGAGCGCACACTGCGCGCGAGCAGCGACGTCTGGACGAAATCCCGAGACCGCGAAGGCCGCATCGAAGAAGCCCGCGCGCTCGGTCGCGCGGTCGCGCAGGAGCTCGTCGACGCCGGCGCGCGCGAGCTGATGCGCCAGGCCGAAGCGGCGACCTTCCGCCGCGAGAAGACGGGAAACTAGCCCGCACGGAGTTCCGCGACGAGCGCGCGCGAACACGGAGCTCGAAGCCTCGCCGCAGGGGCGAAGGCGACCGACCGGAACGAGGCGCAGGGAGCGGCTTCGCCGACGTCTGGGGAGGTGGGCTCGCAGCTCCCCTCGGCGACGGACCGATCAGTGGACGATCACGCCCGTCGCGACGATCTCCATCGCGTTTCCGGTCGCGGTCGCGCCCTCTTCTTCGAGGTGCTGACGCTCGCCTTCGGGGAGCTCGCGCAGCGCGAGCTGGCCTTCGACGACCGCGTGCCGCCCCGCGACGTCGCGCGGGAGGAAGAACGAGTGACCGGCCATCGGCACGCGCACGGGCGACACGCCTTCGGCCTGCATCTCCATCCAGCAGCCCATGCGCTGGCAGACGGAGACGATCTGACCTTCGGTCTTCACGACCTGACCCGCGAAACGATCGGGGCTCGCGGCGATCTCGGTGAGAGGCGTGATCGGTCGATCGCTCAACGCCTGGCCGAAGGTCTGCTCGACGGGCGCCGGCGCTTCGGCGACGGTCGTGGGCGCCGGGTCGGGGGAAGGACCGGGCGAGCTCGCGCAAGCCGCGAGGAGGAGGAAAGGAAGTGCTCGACGCATCGCGCTGCGAGTAGCACGGCTGCCCCCGTCACATCCACCCACGTCGCGCGCCACCTCACGCGTTCATGCACGAAGCGCAGCGCAGCAGAGCGGAGGTCGACGCCGAGGAGAGGGGCGCGGGGAAACTTCCCGTGCTCCGCGTCCGGGATCACGACTGCGGTCGAAGCTCAGAGGGATTCGAAAGGGGCGAGAGCCCCTTCGCCCGCGGAGCGCCGCAGGCGTCGACCGCAGCGGCGCGAAGCAAAGCGCAGCAGAGCGGAGGTCGACGCCGAGGAGAGGGGCGCGGGGAGACTTCCCGGCCAAAATTAGAAAGGTCCCGCCACACGCTGGTGACCGCTACCGTTGCTCCCTTCCGGGCCTGGCGGGGTTCACGGGCCAGCGTTGGCAGGACCACGAAGCAGCGTCTCACGAGACGTGGCGAGAAGCTCGCACGAAGTCTCGAAATCCGCGGCGGAGGAGGAGGGATTCGAACCCTCGGTACCTTTCGGTACACACGATTTCCAGTCGTGCACCTTCGACCACTCGGTCACCCCTCCGGTCCGGTCTCGGACCTTCGCACGCGGTCGACGCTCCGGCCGGTGGGGTCTCCCCGGCCTCGGCATCGACGCACGAGCGATCGAGTTGGGTCGAGCCTCACGACGACGCTCGAGTCCATCCTCTCGGTCCCCGACGCTCGCTCGACCGACCGAGGTCGAACGAGGAGCGACGAAAAACCCTGTCGATTCTGCGTGGAAAGAACAGTCTCGAAGAACAGTGGTTCGGGGAACCTTGGCGGAGAGCGTGGGATTTGAACCCACGGTAGAGTCACCCCTACTTTTGATTTCGAATCAAACGCCTTCGACCGCTCGGCCAGCTCTCCGCGGGCGAAACTAGCAGCACGACACCCCCTGTCAACCGTGTCGTGCGGGTTCCGTCGGGGTCACGGATGCGTTCATGCCGTCGCTCACGCTCCCAGCCTGGAACGTGGTGTGGAAGGCCGTGTGGAGGCGGTGCGACCGACTCAACCGCGACGCTTGGTCCGGAGGCGCTCGAAGAACGTCTTGAGCACCGCGCCGCACTCGTCCGCCAGCACGCCGGGCACGCTCTCGAAGCGGTGATTCAGCCGCGGGTCCTCCCCGAGCCGATAGAGCGTGCGACACGCCCCCGCCTTCGGATCGTCCGCCCCCCAGACCACCCGCGGAACGCGGGCATTCACGAGCATTCCAGCGCACATCGGGCACGGCTCGAGGGTCACGAAGACCGTCGCGTCGACGAGGCGCCAGGTCGCGAGCCGGGCCGAAGCCGCGCGCACCGCGATGAGCTCCGCGTGCGCGAGCGGGTCCTGCGCGGTCTCGCGGAGGTTGTAGCCGCGTCCGACGATCTCGCCGCCGACCACCACCACGGCACCGACCGGGACCTCGCCTCGTGCGCCCGCCCGCGCCGCCTCCGCCAGGGCCTCGCGCATGAAGCGCTCGTCGTCGGACACGCTCATGGTCACCTCGAACAAACACGTTTCGTCGCGATTCGAGGAGCAGCGCCGCGACAGGACGATGAAGCGAACAAACGAAAAAGGGCCCCCCTGCGTGGGAGACCCTTCTTCGTTTCTACGGCGGACCCGAGAGGACTCGAACCTCTAACCCCTGGTTCCGTAGACCAGTGCTCTATCCATTGAGCTACGGGTCCGGGAGGACGCGGAAGATGACCTCGCGCCTCCGTCGCGTCAAGGACGAGCTTTCGAAATCGTCGCTCGCCCCCGTTGCGGGGCGGAGAGGGCGGGATTTGAACCCGCGGTGGAGCTTTTGACCCCACGACCGCTTAGCAAGCGGTTGCCTTCGACCACTCGGCCACCTCTCCCACGTCTCGATTGTCAGCTTTCGAGCAGTCGTCGCCGACCCCTCGGCCCGCCGGAGCGGGACGCGGGTATTAGCCAACCCGTCCCGAAGCGTCAAGCGTGGGATGCAGTCCGGACGTGGGACGAGCACGACTCGCCGAGCACGCGGCGCCTCCTCGCAGGCGGACGCTCGCCACGCCTACAGTCACGGCCGTATCGCGGTAGGCATCGCGCCACCGCGCGAAAGCGCCAGACGCCCCGAAGCGCCCGGACCTCGCGCCCGGACCTCGCGCGCGCACGACGCTCGCGTCAGGCTCTCGCGGATGAAGCGTGCTCTCCTCGTCGTCGCCCTCCTCACCCTCGCCCCGACCGCGGTCGCGCTCGCGTGCTCCTGCATGCGCTCCACGCCTGCCGAGGCGCTCGATCGCTCCACCGCGGTCTTCGAAGGTCGCGTGCTCGAGGTGACGCCCTTCGAAGAACGTCGCGACGTCACGCTCGAGGGCGGCTGCTTGGACGACGCGTGTCGCGAGCGCCTCTCCGAGACGACCGAGAGCGTCGAGGTCTCGGGCTTCGCGGTCCGCTTCTCCGTCACGCGTCGCTGGAAAGGCGTGAGCACCGAGGACGTCGTGGTCCGCACCACGCGCGACAGCGCGGCCTGCGGCTTCGCGTTCGAGGTCGGTCAGGACTACGTGGTCTACGCGAGCGCGGAAGACGAAGCCGGCACCCTCTCGACGGGGCTGTGCGATCGCACCGCGCGCGTCGCCGACGCGGGCGAAGACCTCGACGCGCTCGGCACCGGGGAGGTTCCGGTCGACGTCGACGACGAGCCCACGACGACGACCGACGAGCCGCCCGCGCGTGGCGGATGCGCGAGCTGCACGGCGAGCGGTGCGTCGGCTCCCCTCGGAGCGGTGTTCCCCATCGCGTTCGCGCTCGCGATGCTCCGCCACCGTCGCCGCTGATCGATCGGCCAGAGCTCGCGGTCTCGTCCACGACGCGCCCGTCGTCCTGCTCCTCGGCGAGGATCGTCACCAAGTCACGGACGTGGTCTCCGTCGCGGCCGGCAGGCTCGCCGGCGCGGTCCCCGTCTCGGACGCCGTCCGCGTCTCCGTCTCCGAGGCAACGACCCCGCACGCACGCTGCAAGAACCCGCTCGCCACGAACGCGCGCCAGAGCTGCTCCCACACCACCCACTCGTGGTCGCCAGCCGCGTGCAAGACGTGGCTCGGCGGAAGACCCGTCGCGAGCGCCTCGCTCATCATCGCGATCGTGTCGTCCTCGCCCCAGCCCACGACGAGCGGGGTGTCGCCGCGGCGTCCGACCCAGCGCCACGCGTCGACGTAGGGATCGTCTTGCGCGAGGAGCTCGGCGCTCGGCTGCCACACCGCGGGCCCCCCGGCGGCGCGCACATCACGCGCGAGGAATGGGCTGCCGAGGAAGGGTGCGAGCACGACGACACCGTGCACGAGCTCTTCGCTCGTCGCCGCCACGCGGAGCGCACCGCCTCCTCCCATCGAGATCCCGACGAGCCAAATGCGCCGGTATCCGAGCTCGGTCGCGGGCAGCAGGACGTCCTCGCGCACCCGCGTCTCGATCTCGCGTCCGCGGTAGTACTCGAGCGTCGCGTCGACCGACCACGCGTCGACCTTCACGTTCGCCTCGCGGAGCTGCTCGACGAACCCGTGCTCGACGTACGAGCGCGCGTCGTCACCCGCGCCGGGCAGAAACGCCACGAGGCACCCGGCCTCGTCGGGCCCGAAGGGCGCGTCCGCGAGGTACGGAATGGGAGACCGCACCGGAGGCGATGGGGTCGCGTCACGCGAGCACCCGAGCAGCACCAAAGCAAAGAGGCCGAGCCGCATCCTCGCGGTATGCGGTCCGGCCTCCTCGATGTCGATGCGCGTCGTCGACGCGCGCGTCTCGTCGACGCGTCACGGCATCGACGCGGGCTCACTTCGCGGCGGCGAAGATGTCCATCACGTCCTGGAGGAGCTTGATCGACTCCGCCTTCGGACGCTGGAAGGCGTTGCGGCCCATGATCGAGCCGAAGCCGCCGCCCGCCGCGATCTCGCGCACTTCGTCGAGCACCTCTTGCGTGCCCTTCGCCGCGCCGCCCGAGAAGATCACGATGCGCTTGCCATCGAACGCGCTCTGCACGACGTGGCGGATGCGCTGCTCGAGCGTCGCGTGCGGGATGCTCTCGTAGGGCTTCTTCGCTTCCTTCACGAAGACGCCTTCCGTCGGCGGCTTGACCTTCACGACGTGCGCGCCGAGCTGGCAAGCGATCTGCGCGGCGTACGCGATCACGTCGACCGACTGCTCGTGCTCCTTGGGCATGTTGCCGCGGGCGTAGGCCCACACGATGGTCGGCAGACCGACCTTGCGACCCTCGCGGATCAGGTCGCGCAGGTCCTCGTACATCCGGTTCCGCTCGGGGCTGCCGGGGTAGATCGTGTACCCGAGCGCCGAGCAGCCGAGCCGCAGCGCGTCGTCGACCGCGGAGGTGACGGCCGAGATCGGCGCGTCGTTGTTCCCACCGAGCACGTCGCTGTTGTTCACCTTGAGGATCAGCGGCATCACGCCCGCGTACTCGTGCGCGATCGCCTCGATGAACCCGAGCGGCGCCGCGTAGCCGCTGCAGCCGCTCTCCACCGCGAGCTGCGCGTGGTAGCGCGGATCGTATCCCGCCGGGTTCGGCTGGAAGCTACGCGCCGGGCCGTGCTCGAAGCCCTGGTCGACCGGCAGGATGACCATCTTGCCCGTGCCGCTGAGGCGACCCGTCATCATCAGGCGGCGAAGGTTGCCGATCACGCCGGGCGTCTCGCCCGCGTAGTTCTGGAGAATGCGCTCGACCGCGGTGCTCATCCGATCCTCCTGTCGCGAGAGCCTCGCGCCCCCGCCGGTCGCGTCCCCGCGACCTCCGTTCGAGCGCCGCTATACCCCAGGACGCTTTCCACGCCAACCGTAACTCACGCGAGAGTTACTTCCGATGATAGGCTCTCGACGAGCCAGGGATCGTGGTGTGGGCCCACGCACCGCGCGTCGTGGGTGCGCGACGCAACGAGCCCGCATTTGCTGCTGAACGCCGTGTTTTCCCGGCGACACGCCCGTCGCCGCAGCAGCAGCAAACGCACGACGACAGCAAACGCACGACGACGCCCAGCACCGCCGCCGAGGCGGAGGCTCTCGCGCTCTGTCCGAGTCGTGTCCGAGTCGTGCCCCCCAGCACCACTCGGGATCGAGTCCGTGCTTCGATCAGGGCTGCGTGGGTCGGCGCTTTCGGGCGGCTTCGACCTCGGCGAGCAGCCCCCGCCGGACGACGACGCCCGACTCGGAGATCGCGCGTGTCCATCCGCACTCACAGCGCCAGAGGTAGGTACGCACGGTCCCCACGTCGTGGCGCTCCGCGATCACTTCCGCGCGACAGCGCGGACAGCTCCGATGCTGATCCTTCGGCTCGGTCTGCGTGCTCATGGTGTCCCCCCGTTGGCGGAGGAGAAGGGATTCGAACCCCTGGACCCCTCGCGGAGCCTGCGGTTTTCAAGACCGCCGCCTTCGACCGCTCGGCCACTCCTCCCAACGGACGCACGCTATCACGGCTCGTCACCGACGCCCAGCCGTGCTTTCCCGACGACCCGGCGTCCGATAGAAGCTGACTAGAAGCTCGGCCGATTTCGCAAGCCGCCCTACAGGACGGCGCGCAGCGAGCGACAGCGAGCGAAGGCTCGTGGGAGGGGGCCCCTCGGGGCTTCATGCCCCGTGGGGGAGGGGCTGGCGACAGACCCTCAGGAAAGCCGGCAGGCACACTCGCTGCTTGGTACGCTGGGAGCGACGTTCGGCATGGCTTTTCGACCCCAGCAGTTCTTCGGAGTCCTCGTCTCGTTCGTCCTCGCGTGCGCGAGCGGCTCGGAGGTCGACCCGATGCGGCGACGCGACGGGTCGATGCCGCCCGAGCGCGATGGCTTCACTCCCTCAGGCGAATGCGCTCCTGCGTGTGCTCCGGGGGCCGAGTGCATCGACGGACGGTGTCTGACGCCGGGGGTCGATCTCGACGACGACGGCGTGGTCGCGGAGCTCGACTGCGACGACGGCGATCCTTCGATCGGCACCGACGGCTCACGCGAGTGCGTGAGCGCTTGTGGCACGGGCACGGAGAGCTGCGTGGCCGGAATCTGGTCGACCTGCTCCGCCCCCGAGACCTGCGACTGCACCCCCGGCAGCCCGCCGCGCGACGTGAGCTGCGGGATGTGCGGCACGCAGCAACAGCTCTGCGAGGACGGCACGTGGACCAACGCGGGCACGTGCTCTGGCGCAGGTGTCTGCATGCCGGGCGCGATCGAACGGGAGACCGAGGGTTGCGGCGCGTGCGGACGTGGGATGCGCGAGCGGACGCGGAGCTGCAGCGCGAGTTGCACGTGGGGTGAGTGGGGCGCGTTCGGCGCGTGCAGCGTCACCGGCGGCTCGGAGTGCACGGCGGGCGAGGTTCAGACCGAAGAGCGCGCGTGTGGCAACTGCAACCTCGGGCGTCAGACCCGCAGGCGGAGCTGCACCGCGGAGTGCACGTGGGGCGCGTGGAGCGACTTCGGGACCTGCTCGGGCGGCGGAACGTGCGCGCCTGGCGCGACGCGGGCCTGCGACGGGCGCACGAGCTCGTGCACCCAGCAGGTCTGCAGCGCGAGCTGCACCTGGGGCGCGTGTGGTCTCGTCGCGGGTGCCCAGTGCGACTACGTGAGCGCGTCGGGCGTGGCGGGTGGGCGCTTCCGCTGCTGCGGCACGAGCCAATGGCAGTTCTGCTTGAGCTCGTGTCAGTGGAGCGATCAGTGCGCGACGTGCTCCGGCTGCGGCTGCTGACGTAGCGACGTCCGGCGAATGTCGACGCAGCCACGATCCTCTGCACCTGCGAGGACGTGCGACCCGCACGCGCGCCGACGAAGGTGATGGTATCCGCACGCGGGAGCGCACCCGCAGCTCGCGCAAGCGCCGTCACCGCGCGCCGTCGCCGTGCGCGACGTTGTCCGACGTCCGAGTGCGGCCGAATCCCGACGCGAGCCTCCGCCACCTCGGTGCTACGATCGCCCACATGTGCCGCCTCTTCGGCTTCCGAAGCGTGATCCCGAGCCAGGTCCACCGCTCGCTCGTCGTGGCCGACAACGCGCTCGGTGTGCAGAGCGATCGACACCCCGACGGCTGGGGCGTCGCGTACTACGTCGACGGCGCGCCGCACGTCACGCGCAGCCCACGCACCGCGCTCGGCGATCAGCTCTTCCATCGCGTGAGTGGCGTCGTCGCCTCGGAGACCGTGGTCGCGCACGTGCGCAAAGCGACCCAAGGCGACCTCTCGGTGCTGAACTGCCACCCCTTCCAGCACGGCAAGTGGGTGCTCGCGCACAACGGCGACGTGCCCGACTTCGCGAGCCACCGCGCGGCGATGCTCGCGGAGGTCGCGCCGCGGCTGCGTCGCTACGTGCTCGGCGACACCGACAGCGAAGTGATCTTCTTCCTCTTCCTCAGCTACCTGCAGCAGCACGGCCCGCTCGGCTCGCGGCTCGGGCTCGACGCCGTGGTGCCTTCGCTCCGTCAGACGGTGCGTTTCGTGCGCGCGCTTCAGCCGGACTCGCTGCTCACCCTCCTCGTGACCGACGGGACCACCATGGCCGCGGTGCAAGGCGGCAAGGAGCTGCACTGGTCGACGCACAAGCAGCGATGCGGCGATCGCGACACCTGCCCGAGCCTCGCGCCGGAGTGCGAGGCGCCGACGCGCACCGGCTTCGTGAACCACTGGATCGTGTCGAGCGAGCCGCTCCAAGGCGAGAACGTGTGGGTGCCGCTCGAGCCGGGCGAGATCCTCGGCGTCGACTGGCAGATGCGCGTGCAACGTGCGCACGTCGATCGGGTCGCGCTCGACGTCGTGCAGCACGCGTGACGTGAGCTGGCGGCGGGCCGAACGCAGGATCCCCTCTCGCGAGACCATCGAGCTCGCGCGCGGCACCGAGCTACGAACACTGAAATACGAAGTGCTCACCTCGCGTAGAGCCCCCCGACGACGGAGACAGCCCCCGTCGGAGAAGGCTCGAACGATGGAACGCCGCAACACCTTCACCACCGTCCTGCTCGTCGCGATCACGCTCGGCGTGTACGGGCTCGTGTGGCTCTACCAGACGACCCGCGAGCTCGCGGAAGCCACCGGACGCAAGCTCCACCCCGCGCTCGACGTGGGCCTCTCGGTCGTCACCCTCGGCGCGTGGGGTGTGTGGGCGTGCTTCCGCAACGCGGAGATCGTGCACGACGAGCTCAGCTCGCGCGGCGTCACGCACCGCGATCGTTCGCTCCCCGTGCTCGTCTTCGGCCTCGCGACCTTCGCCACCGGCCTCTCCTGGCTCGCAGTCACCGCGATCCTCCAGGAGGACTTCAACGAGCTCGCGGACGAGCTCACGGGTCCGGCGCCGATCCCGGAAGGCCCCTTCCGCACCCCCGCCCCCAACGCGTTTTGAGCGTGCTCTACGTCACACGAAGATCACGGAGAGAACCATGACCACCCGACGCAGCATGTTCGCGGGATACCTCTTCTGGGCCCTCGGATTCGTCGGCCTCTGCGGGCTCCACCGCTTCTACACCGGCCGCATCTGGACGGGTCTGCTCTGGTTCTTCACCGGCGGCCTGTTCTTCATCGGCCAGCTCATCGACGTCTTCTTGGTCCCGGGTCAAACACGAAACCCGGAGTGACGTCACGAGCGAACGACGGAGCGAGACGAACGCGGCCCGAGGCGAGAGCCCCGGGCCGCGTCGTCGTGACCGTCGTCGTGACCGTCGTCGTGACCGTCGTCGTGACCGTCGTCGTGACCGTCGTCGTGACCGTCGTCGTGACCGTCGTGATCGTGATCGTGATCGTGATCGTTGACGTTGACGTCGTCGTGAACGCGAACGGCGACGAGTGCTACCCCGACGCGGTGACGACGCCGACGGAAGAGACGCACACTCGCACGCGTCCCGCCGTCACCCCACGCTCAAGCCGCGGCCTTCAGCCCCGCCCGCACCAGCAGCGCGTCCAGCTCCGGGTCGCGCCCCATGAACGCGCGGTAGAGCGCGTCCGGCTCCTCGCTGTCGCCCTTCGCGAGCACGTGCTGCCGGAAGCTCCGTCCGACCTCTTCGCTCAGCACGCCGTGCTCCGCGAAGCGCGTGAACGCATCCGCGTCGAGCACCTCCGCCCACTTGTAGCTGTAGTACCCGGCCGCGTACGCGGTGGGCGAGGCGAAGAGGTGCGTGAAGCCGCAGACCATGCCGTAGTCGCTCGGCAGCTTCGTCGCGGAGTGCGCCTCGATCACGTCGCGCGCGAAGGCCAGCATCGTGTCCTCCGTGAGCGTCTTCGGATCGAGCTCGCGATGCATCCGCAGGTCCATCGTCGCGAAGCCGAGCTGCCGCATCTGCGCGCTCGCCGCGCGGTAGGTGCGCGCGCCGACCATCTTCTGGAAGAGCGCCTCCGGGATCGGCGCGCCGGTCTCGTAGTGACGCGCGAAGAGATCGAGCGAGACGCGCTCCCAACAGAAGTTCTCCATGATCTGCGAGGGGAGCTCGACGAAATCCCACGCCACGTTGGTGCCGCCGAGGCTCTCGATCGGCACCTCCGAGAACGCGTGGTGCAGCAGGTGCCCGAACTCGTGGAAGAGCGTCTCGACCTCCGCGTGCGTGAGCAGCGCAGGCTTGCCGCCCACCGCGCGCGTCACGTTCGCGCAGAAGAGCCCGAGGTGCGGACCCATCGGCTCCGTCGTCGCGCCGCTCAGCAGCGGGCTCATCCACGCGCCACCGCGCTTGTTCTCGCGGGGGTAGAGGTCGACGTAGAACGCCGCGATCAGCGCGCCGTCGCGCGCGACGTCGTGGATGCCGAAGCAGCGCACCGCCTCGTCCCAGCGCGGCGCCTGCCGCTCCTGCACGCGAACTCCGAAGACCTTCTCCGCCAGCTCGAAGAGGCCCTTCAGCACTCCGTCGACCGAGAAGTACGGGCGCAGCTCCTCTTCGTCGAAGGCGTGGCGCGCCACGCGCAGCTTCTCCGCGTAGTAGCCGACGTCCCACGGATTCATCGCGACCGCGCCGAGCGAACGCGCGAAGTCTTCGAGCTCGCGGTTCTCCTGCTCGAACGCGGCCTGCGTGCGACCGCGCAGATCGTCGACGAAGCTCATCGCGCGCTCTCCGCGGCGCGCCATGCGCTCTTCGAGCACGAGGTCCGCGAAGTCGCGGTAGCCGAGCAGCTCCGCCTTCTCGCGGCGCAACCGGAGGACGTCGACCACGAGCCCGCGGTTGTCGTGCGGCCCGCTCGTCGCGCGCGTGTTGTACGCGCGCCAGAGCTTCTCGCGCAGCGCCGCGTCGTCCGCGTACGTCATCACCGCGATGTAGCTCGGCGCCTGCAGCGTGAAGCGCCAGCCCTCGAGCCCCTTCGTCTCCGCGTCGTGTTTGGCCATCGCGCGCGCGGTCTCCGGCAGCCCCGCGAGCGCGGCCTCGTCGGTGACCACGACCTCGAACGCGTTCGTGTCGTCGAGCACGTTCTGCGAGAACTTCGTGGTCTTCATCGCGAGCTCCACGTCGATCGCGCGCAGGCGCTCCTTGCGATCGGGCGGCAGCTCCGCGCCGTGACGGCGGAAGTCGCGCAGCGTCTTCTCGAGCAGGCGCGCCTTCGGACCCGTGAGCGCCTTCGCTTCGGCGGTCTCCGAGAACGCCACGAGCGCGCGGTAGAGGCCTTCGTTGAGCGCGATGCCGCTGTAGAAGGCGCTGACCTTGGGCTGCACGGCGTCGTACGCGGTGCGCAGCTCCGGCGTGGTCGCGACCGACTCGAGGTGCCCGACGATCGTCATCACGGTGCCGAGGTCGGAGGTCGCGTGCTCCAGCGCGCCGAGGGTGCTCGCGTACGTGCGCGGACCCGTCTCGGCGATTGCGTCGGCGACGATCGCGTCGAGCGCCGAAGAGGCGCGCGCGAGCAAGGTGTCGACGGCGGGCTCCACGTGGGGCGCGTCGATGCGGTCGAAGGGGAGATCGAACGAAAGATGGAGGAGGGGGTTCTCCGAGGTGCTCATCGCGGCGGAACATAGCGCGGCGAGGTCGTTTCGGGAGCCTCCCCCGAGAACGAAGGCACGAACGGAGGCGCGACTTCCCCGCTTGACCCGCGCGCGTCCGCACGGTGTCGTGCGTGCGTGGACGTCGCGCCGCCGAAGGACGAACCCGAACTGCTGACGCGGGCGCGCGCGCTCGCGGGGCTGACGGTGGGTGAGCTCGCGCGGCGGTTGCGGCAGTGGGTGCCGAACGATCCGCGCCAGACGAAGGGGCTCGCGGGGCAGCTCGCGGAGCGCGCGCTCGGCGCGACGGCGGGCAGCCAAGACGAGCCGGACTTCCTGGAGCTCGGGATCGAGCTGAAGACCTTGCCCGTGTTGCCGAGCGGGCAGCCGAAGGAGTCGACCTACGTCTGCACGCTGCCGCTGCAGACGCTCGCGGACGTGGACTTCGAGGACTCGGCGGTGTGGCGAAAGCTTCGGCGCGTGCTCTGGCTGCCCCTCGAAGCCGACCCCTCGCGCCCGTTGGTCGAGCGTGCGTTCGGCTCGGCGTTCCTCTGGTCCCCGTCCGAGACCGAGCTGGAGCTGCTGCGCGCCGACTACGAAGAGGTCGCCGAGCGGGTGCTGCGCGGCGCGATCGACACCGTGCGCGGCGACCTCGGGGTGGTGCTCCAGGTGCGTCCGAAGGCCGCCCACGGTCGGCAGCGCACGCTCGCGCCCGACGGCGACGAAGGGTTCCAATGGACCGGCCCACGCGGCTTCTACCTGCGCCCGAGCTTCACCGCGCGGCTGCTGGAGCGCGCGTTCGAGCCCTGATCGCGGACGCGCTCGCTCTCGCGTCGCGCGGCGCGCCCCGTGACGCTCGTCGACCGCGCACGCCACGTGGGCTCACGTGCCTTCGGGGCGCGCGCGGCCGGCCCGACGGAGCACTTCGTCGAACGCCTCCCGGACCAACGCGATCCCTCGATCGCGGAAGTTGCCCGCGCTCTGCCAGAGCTCGTCGAGCTGCCCACGGCCTTGGAGCTCGTAGCGGTGGAGGCGCAGCACGAGCTGCAGCTTGTCCGCCGCGCGCACCACGTGGGCCTCGAGCGACTCGCCCCGCTCGAGCTCCTCGTAGTCCACGAAGAAGCTCGGCGGCAGCAACCGCCTCGCCAGCTCGTGCTCCACCGCCGCGAGCGCGGCGTCGAGCGCGGGCGTCTTCACCGGCATCGGGACGTCGCCCAGCGCGGCCTCTGGTGCGTCGTGCACGAGCGCCATGCGCAGCACCTTCTCGCCGTCGATCGGGTGTCCTTCGGCGCGCAGCGCGTCGACCAACAGCGCCGCCACCCACGCGACCGCGAACGAATGCGCGGCGAGGGTCTCCGCGCCCGCGACGCCACGCATCACCCAGCCCGTGCGGGGAAGATCCGTCATCGCGTCGAGCGCCATCGCGGCGTCCACGAGCTGCTTTGCGTCCATCGCGCGAACGTAGCAGCCCCGACGGATCGAGCGTCACGTCGTTCAGGCCACGCGCGCGATCGCGTCGAGCGCGGCTTCGACCTCCGTCGTCGCGGGCTCGCTGCGAAGCCGCCGCAGCTCCGCGCGCTGAAGCTCCGAGAGTTTCTCTTCGAGCAGCTCGGCCCAGGTCTCGAAGAAGAGGATCGTGTCCTCGCGCCGCGTGTGGTGGAGCTTGCGTCGCTCCTCCGGCAGGCGCCGCAGCACGTGCGGGTGGGTGAGCCGCTCGAGGTGGCGGAAGTCCTCCCGCTCGAGCCCGATCGCGGTCATGCGCGCGATCACCACGTCCATCGGGAGCCCACTGTCGGGGCAGTAGTCGCGCCCTTGCTCGCCCCAATCGCCCGGACGACCGAACGCGGCTTCCTGCAAGCCCCGCGCGTCGAGCCCCGTCACGACCTGCGCGAGCTGCCCGCAGTTGCACATGCCGTAGTGCGACCAGCGGTACTCGGCGCCGTCACGGAGCCGCGACGCGGCGAGGCGGAGCGAGTGCACGAGGGTGGCGGTCGGGTGGGCCATGGGCGTCCTCCTGCGCGCCGAGCGCGCATCGGCAGAGTAGCGGACGTGGGGTCGACTCGGCTCGGGTTCAACCGTGTCCGCCACGTGCTCGGCTCACGCGGCACCTTCACGCACCGCGCGCTCAAACGCGCTCGAGGATCGCCGCCGCGCCGAGCCCGCCTGCCGCGCAGATGCCCAGGATCGCGGTCTCGCGATCGCGACGCACCAGCTCGGTCGCCATCGTCGTCACCATGCGCGCGCCTGTCGCGCCGAAGGGGTGCCCGATCGCGATCGAGCCGCCGTGCACGTTGAGCGCGTCGTCGTCGATCGCGCCCACCGCGCGCTCGCGACCGAGGCGCTCCCGCGCGAACGCGTCCGAGGCGAGCGCCTGCGTGACGCTCAGCACCTGCGCGGCGAAGGCCTCGTGGAGATCCACGAGGTCGACGTCCGACAGCTCCATGCCCGCGCGCGCGAGCGCCTTCGGCATCGCGAGGGCGGGCCCGATGAGGAGCTGATCGGCCGGATCGACCGCGACGTACGACCACGACCGAAACGCCGCCAGCGGCGTGAGGCCGAGCGCGCGCGCCTTCGCCTCGCTCATGAGCAGCACCGCGGCCGCGCCGTCCGTCAGCGGGCTCGCGTTGCCGGCGGTGATCGTTCCGTCCTTCGCGAAGACTGGGCGCAGCTTCGCGAGCCGCTCCTCGCTGGTGTCCGGGCGCACGAGATCGTCGACCACCACCCGCTCGCCGTTCGGCAGCGTCACCGGCGCGACCTCGACGTCGAAGCGCCCACTCGCGATTGCGGCTGCCGCACGGCGATGCGAGCGCGCCGCGAACGCGTCCTGGGCTTGCCGCGCGATGCGGTTGCGACCCGCCATGCGCTCCGCCGCTTCGCCCATCACCTCGCCGGTCGTGCGCTCCGCGATCTTCGGCATCTTCGGCAGCACCTCGGTGATCGGCAGGAGCTGCGACGCGACGCCGAGGTAGTCGCGCCAGCTCTTCGCTTTGCCGAACGCCACCGGCGCGAGCGCGTGCACGGCTTTCTGGGGGAGCTTCACCTCCGCGTGGCTCGTGGAGTCCGAGCCGCCCGCGATCACCACGTCCGCTTCGCCGCGCTCGATCGCGGCCGCCGCGAGCGTGATCGCTTGCAGGCCCGAGGCGCACGCGCGCGTCACCGTCATGCCCTCGACGCCCGCGCCGAGCTGGAGATCGAGCGCGAGCTCGCGCGCGACGTTCGGGGCCGCGCTCGGCAAGATTACGCCGCCCCAGACCACCGACTCGATCTCGCGGCGCGGCAGCCCCGTGCGCTCGAGCAAGGCGGACACCGCGGCGTCCGCGAGCCCGATGGTGTCGAGCCCGAGGAGCGCGCCGAACGCCTTCGTGAAGGGCGTGCGGATGCCAGCGACGATCACCGCGCGTCGCGTCGCGTCGCCGACCTTCGACACGCGCTTGGGGCCGCTCCCGCGTCGGAGCGAGCGCGCGTCGAGCTCCTTCGCGCGCGCGGAAGGCCGGCGCTCGCCGTTCTCCGTGCGCGACGTGGGTGCATCGCCCGTTTCGCTCGACGTCTCGGTCGGCGGCGTGGTCGGCGGCGTGGCATCCGGCGCATCCGCACCCGCGAGCGACTTGCGCTCTTTCTTCGAGAGCTTCTTCTCCGAAGTCTCGTCGAGCTCCGGCGCCGCCTCGCCCGCCAGCGACTTCCGCTCCTTCTTCGACAGCTTCTTCTCCGAAGTCTCGTCGAGCGCCGGCGCCGCCTCGCCCGCCAGCGACTTCCGCTCCTTCTTCGACTTCTTCTCGAAAGTCTCGTCGAGCGCCGGCGCCGCTTCGCCCACGAGCGTCTTCCGCTCCTTCTTCGAGAGCTTCTTCTCCGAAGACTCGTCGAGCGCCGGAGCCGCTTCGCCCGCCAGCGACTTCCGCTCCTTCTTCGACGGCTTCTCGTCGCGCTCGAGCTCCGCGTCGCTCGCGTCTCGATCTCGTCCCGACTTCTTCTTGCTCGACATCCCCAGCTCCCCGCTCGCGGCGCCCGCGACGGCGCGAGGTTCTCTCGGTCGACCACGCGAAGGGAAGCCCCGGGCGACCCTCGCATCCGACGACGCGCACGAAGACGTCACGCCCCGACGAGCGCGCCCCCGCACACCCGGAGCACCGCGCCCGTGATCCCCACGCTCGTCGGCGTCGCCAAGAACGTGATCGCCTCGGCCACGTCGCGTGGCTGCCCGCCCTGCCCGAGCGCGGACAAGCGCCGCGCGGCCTCGCGGATCGCGACCGGCATCGCGTCGGTCAGGCGCGTCTCGATGAAACCGGG
>JALOQC010000447.1 GCA_025453555.1 Myxococcota bacterium
ACGCGGCCGCGCTCGTCCATGCGCTCGAGGCGCGCGTGCAAGACGTTGTGCGCGAGCAACGAGCCGGCGACGAGGAGCGCGCTGTCGACGGTGGAGAGGATCGCGGAGACGAGCGCGCCGACGAAGATTACGTGGGCCCAGGCCGGGAGCGCGCGCTCGGCTTGGAGCACGAGGATCTGCTCGGGATCGTCGAGCCCCGGCAGCGCGTGCGCGCCGATCAGTCCGACCGCGACCGGGATCACCCCGACCGCGAGGTAGAGCAAACCCGCGCCGATGGTGGCGCGACGCGCGATCGTGGCGGAGCGCGCGGAGAGCACGCGCGCGACGAGCTCTTGGGCGACGAGCGAGCCGAGGATCGGCACGGCCCACGACTCCATCGTCGCGAGCGCGGAGGTGTTCGGATCGACGAGGCGAAGGCGCGCGGGCTCGATCGTCGCGAAGTCGCCCTCCGGCAAGAGCACGAAGCCGACGATGCCGAGGCCGATCAGCAGCACCGTGCCTTGCACGAGGTCGGTGTAGGCGTCGGCGAGCATGCCGCCGAAGCTCGTGTAGGTGAGCACCACCGCGGCCGCGATCGTGATCGCGATCGGAACCTCGAGGCCGGTCGCGCCGCCGAGGATCTGACCGAAGGCGCGGATCTGCGCGGCGGCCCAGAGCAACGAGGTCGGGATCATCAAGAGCGCGGCGAGCTTCTCGACGTCGGCGCCGTAGCGCGTTCGGAGCAGATCCGCGATCGTGGTGATGCGCAGGCCGTAGAGGCGCGCGGCGAGGAAGACGCCCACGAGCACGACCGCGATGCCGTAGCCGAAGGGATCGGCCGCGTTGCCGGCGAGGCCACGCTCGTACGCGATGCCCGCCGCGCCGACACAGGTCTCGGCGCCGAACCACGTCGCGAAGACCGTGAAGGTCGTCATGATCGGGCCGAGGCTTCGACCCGCGACGAGGTAGTCGTCCTCGGTGCGCACGCGGCGACCGACCCAGACGCCGATCGCGAGCTGGAGCGCGACGTAGCCGAAGATCGCGACGCTCGTCACGCGCGCGAGATACCACGGTTCGTCGGCCGTCGCGCACCCCACACACGAACGCGCTCGCACGCGCAAGCAAGCGCACGCACGCACGAGCACGCACGCTCCCCTTGCTCCCCACGTCACGCTCGACGTACGAACGTCCGATGTCGCTTCGAGATCGACGCGTGGTGGTGACCGGAGGCGGTGGCGCGCTGGGCGTCGCGGTGGTGCGCGAGCTCGTGAGTCGCGGCGCCTCGGTGCGGGTGCCTGCGCACTCGGAGCGCGACGTCGAAGCGCTCGCGGGGATCGAGCGCGTTTCGATCACGCCGAACGTCGATCTCGCCGACGAAGCCTCGGTGGTCGCGTTCTACGACGGCGTCGGCTCCGACGGCGGTGCCGAGCTGTGGGCCAGCGTGCACCTCGCGGGCGGCTTCGTGTGGGGTTCGATCGTCGACGCGACGATCGCGGACCTGCGCCGCATGCTCGCGATGAACGTCGAGAGCGCGTGGCTCTGCGCGCGCGAGGCGGCGCGGCGCATGACGAAGGGCGGGCGCATCGTGAACGTCACCGCGAAGCCCGCGCTCGTGCCCGCATCGAACGTCGCAGCTTACGCGGCGAGCAAGGGCGCCGTTTCGACGCTGACGACCTGTCTCGCGGAAGAGCTCGCGCCGCGCGGCATCTGGGTGAACGCGGTCGCGCCGTCGATCCTGGACACACCGGCGAATCGCACGGCGATGCCGGATGCCGACTTCGACGCCTGGCCGAAGGTCGACGAGGTCGCGCGCACGATCGTCTTCCTCGCGTCGCCCGAGAACGCGGTGACGCGCGGAGCGATCGTGCCGGTGTACGGCCGGAGCTGAGCGTCGATCGAGCGAGCGCTTGGATCGGCTTCAGATCGCACGCAGGCGGAAGAGCTCGAAGCTCGAGTCCTCGTCGGGCTCGAAGAGCGTGGTGTCGATCGCGTAGCGGCCCGGCGCGAGCGCGAGCGGCAGGGTGGGGACGTCGGCCTCGCTCCGGCTCGCCGCCGGGTGGAGGCGCACGCCCTTCGTGCCGAGCGCGAAGACCACCTCGGTGTCGCGCCAGACGAGATCCTCCGGCACCGACGCGAGGACGCGCGCCGCGTGCTGCTCGTCGGGCGCGAAGATCCACTTCGCGATCACGATCGAGTCGCCCATGCACGTGAAGGCCGCTTGGTGCCCCGTGGTCTCCAGCGCGAGCGCGGTGCCGCTGCCGAACCGCACGAGCGCGGCGACCTCTTCGTCGAGCGCCGCGCACGCACGCGCGTAGTCGGTGGCGGGCTCGTCGTCGTCGAGCTCGACGTCCATGATCATGCGCTCGCCGTCGACGAGCTCGATCTCGCTCTCGGGATCGCCCTTGCGAGCGCTCCTCCAGATGCCCAGCCAACCCGCGGCCTCGGCGTCCGCGAGCAGCACGAGCGGACCGTCGTCTCCCAACCAATCGAGCTTCGCCATGCGCGCACCATCGTAGCCGTGTGCCCTCGCGCCTCGAACGAAAAAGTTCGATCGCAGGTGTTGACGTCGACGATCGCGAACGCATCCTCCGCGAGCCTTCGGGACGCGGCGACCCTCTCGTCAGAGCAGCACGCACCGGCCTCGACGGCTCATCCCTCCACTCACTCGCAGCAAGTCACTCACGACTCGCTCGCGTCGACCTGCTCGATTCGACTCGTCGTCTTTCACGACGCGATCGGCGCGGCGGTGTTCCGGGCACGAACGTCGCGCTCGTCGCGAGCGTTTCGTCGCCCGCCCGCTCGGAGTCCATCGAGCTCGGTCGAGCTCCACGTCTGTCGTCTCGCGTGTCTCGCACACCGGAGGTCCCATGATTCACGTTCGTTTCGAAGGTCGCTCCTACGACTTCGACCTCGCCGAGCTCCCGCTCCACGCGGGCCTCACCGATCAGGTCATCAAGCAGCGCATCGCGCAGAAGCTCGACGTCGGCATCGACCGACTCGCGCCCTACGTGGTCGATCGTTCCCCGACCGGGCACCTGATCGTGCGTCCGGAAGCCCTCTACGGCTGAAGCGCATCTCGCGCTCGTCCGCGAGGGGACGAGCGTCGCGCTCGTCTCCTGGCGCGCGCGTGTGAGGGCTCTCGTTCTCCAGGGTTCTTCGTTTCGTTCCCCGCGCCCCGACCGTTGAAGCCTACACACCTCCATTAACTTCGAGGACGTGGGTTCGACTCCCACCGTGTGCGGCTCGCACGCGTAGATCAGTGGTAGATCGCGAAATCCGGTACTTCGGCTTCGACGACGCGCCCGTTCCACAAACTCGCGCGGTCCTCGTGACCTTCTCCCCCTTCTCCTCGTGCTCCGACCTGGTCGGCCTACACTCGTCCAACGGCAGGACAATCGGCTCGTAACCGATCGCTACAGGTTCGAATCCTGTGTGAGGCTTCTGGTCTGAGGTCACTTCGACTCTACGCCCGCACTCCCACCGCATCGGCTTACACACTAGCTCAGTTCAGTCAGAGCGTCGGTTTAGAGAACCGGAGGCCGTGGGTGCGACTCCCACGTGTAACCAACGGCCGATGCGACTCGTGCGGGCGTTCCTATTTCTCGCCGCGGACATCTGTGGCGACGCGTCCCGACTCGCGCGCTCGACGAGCGCGCTCTCATCGAGGTGAATCATGCAGAAGAACGAGATGGATCTCCGCCTGGAGCTCCTGGACTCCCTCCTCACCACGCCCCACCGCAAGCTGGAGGACGTGAAGGCGCTGCACGAGCTGATGCTCGAGCAGGACTCGGTCTTCTACGGTCACCTCGCCGCGTGGTACCGCGGGCACGGTCACGTGCGCGACCACCGCGAGGTGTTCGTCGCGATGCTGCTCTCGAGCCAGGTCGGCGCGCACCGCGACGCCGGCTTCGTGATGTTGCAGGAGCTGCCTCCCTACCAGGTCGCGCGTGTGGTCGACTTCCTCAAGCAGCACCGCGGGAAGCTGCCCCGCGCGGTGAAGACCGCGGTGGTCCGTTACCTTCGCGCGCGTGAGGCGAACGACGAGCGCTTCGATCGCGCGGCCCTGCGCGGTCGCGCGGCGATGAAGCACCTCTACGCGACCCTGCGCATCAAGCCGGGGCCGCGCGCGCAGGCGGTGCTCTTCGAGGATCGTCCGCCGGTCGGCTCGCTCGCCTACCAGGTGAAGCAGCTCGCGAAGGCGAAGAGCCCGGTCGAGCAGGCGAAGGCGATCGCGACCCACCGCATCCCCTTCCCGGTCGCGGTCGGCGCGATCCGCGCGCTCACGCCGGTCGTGCTCGTCGCGCTCCTCGACGCGATGACGCCGCAGGAGGTGATCAACCACCTCGCGACGCTGAAGAAGCGTGGCGCGATGGATCACCCGGAGGTGAAGGCGCTCGTGACCTCGAAGCTCGAGGCCGCGAAGAGGGACGACCGCGTCTCCGCCTACAAGGCGAAGGTCGCGGCCGACGCCGCCGGCGCGTCCGACGAGCTCCGCGAGGTGCTCGACGACGTCACCGAGGCGCAGGTCCTTCGCTCCGGCGCGCGCATCCGTCGTCCGACGGCGCTGCTCGTCGACAAGAGCAGCTCGATGGACTCGGCGCTCGAGGTCGGCAAGCGGCTCGCCGCGTTGCTCTCGGGCATCGCGGAGGCGCCGCTGTACGTCTACGCGTTCGACGCGTTGCCGTACGAGGTTCGTCCGGATAGCACGGGCGATCGTGCTTCGCTCGCCGCGTGGGAGAAGGCGTTCGCTCCCTTCTACGCGAGCGGCACCACGAGCATCGGCGCGCCACTGGCGGCGCTTCGTCGTCGCGACGTGCGCGTCGAGCAGATCGTCGTCGTGACCGACGAGCAGGAGAACACCGCGCCCTTCTTCCCGGCCGAGTACGAGTCGTACGCGACGATGCTCGGTCAGAAGCCGGACGTGGTGATCGTGCGCCTCGGTCAGGCCACGAGCTACCTCGAGAAGGCGCTGAAGGCGAAGCAGGCCACCGTGGACGTCCTGACGTTCGCGGGCGACTACTACGCGCTCCCGAACCTCGTGCCCTTCGTGACGCGCCCGTCGCGTCTCGATCTGCTGCTCGAGGTCCTCGAGACCCCGCTGCCGAAGCGCACCGACGGCCACCGCTCGCTGCTCGCCGCGTGAGCCGCGACGTCGACGGCCACCCAGACACGGACCCCGCGCGATCGAACGCATCGCGCGGGGTCGGTGTCGATCCGTCTTGCCCAGTCTTCCCCAGTCTTGCCGAGCGACACGGACTCGGGCGCGCTCGCTCGATCGATCGTCTCCCCGAGACCACCACCCACACCGCAGGTTCGACCGTGCCCACTTCGTTCTGGCGCCGATGGTTCGGCGCTCCCGCCGCGGTCTCCGCGCTCATCGCCCCTCCGACTCCCCGAGGTCCCATGACCCTCGATCGTGCCTACCGCTTCGCGGGCGCCGCCGTGCGCGCGCGTTACCTCCATCAGCGCCCGAGCACGCACCGCGCGCTCGAGCGCCTGCGCGCGTCCGACGTCGCCGTCTACACCGGACACCACGACCACGTGCAGGAGCTCCTCTCCGCGCTCGGCGTGCCCTTCGTGCTCGATCCGAAGTCGCTCGACGCGAAGGTGGTCTTCGTCAACTGCGCCTCGCAGTACGACGCCCGCCTCCTCGGACGTCTCGCCGCCCACGTGAAGGCGGGTGCGCGTCTCGTCACCAGCGATTGGGCGCTCTCGCGCGTTCTTCAGACGCAGTTCCCCGGAACCGTCGCGGCCGGCGCTGGTCGCAGCGGCGACGAAGTCGTGGCGGTCGAGCCGAGCGCGGACTCGCTATGGGCCGACGTCGCCGTGCCCGGCACCGATCCGCAGTGGTGGCTCGAGGGCGCGAGCGAGCCGCTGCGCGTGCTCGATCCCGATCGCGTGCGCGTCGAGGCGCGCAGCCACGAGCTGCTCACGAAGTACGGCGAGCCCGCGGTCGCGGTGAGCTTCCCGTGGGGCGACGGTGACGTCTTCCACGTGGTCAGTCACTTTCGTGTGAAGCGCACGCGCCGTCATGCGGCGCGGCACGGCGAGCCCGGCGCGGTCTTCCTCCGCGAAGGTCTGAAGCTCTCCGACGCCGCGATCGCGGAGCTCTTCGCACGTCACGGCGTCGCGCCGGACTCGATCGACTTCGCGACGATGCAGAGCACCGCGACGAGCATGGAGCTCTGCGCTCGCCTCGTGGCGGGGGATTGAGCGCCCGCCCCGCGTTCGTTTCGACGTTCGCGGGCGCTCGTTCTGCTCGGTCCTCGCGCCGACGCACCATCACTTTCGCCGCGCTCGTGCGTGCTTCGGACTCCTCGCATGTCTCGCCTCCTCGACCTCCTCGATCGTGTCGCCGCCGCCGAGCACGACCTCGTGCAGCGTCGCTTCGTCGCGCCGTGCGTGCCGGGCACGACGTTGCGCGTGCGCGTCGACGGGCTCGTTCACGCGTTCGTGCCGAACCCGCCCGGCTTCGAGGGGTGGGGGCTCTTCGCGCCGATCGACGGAAAGCGCGCGCAGCTCCGCGTCCGCCCGGACGAGAGAACGGTCGCGCGCTACCTCGCGTTGCTTCCGCGCGTTCGCCTGCTGGCGGTGCGTCCGGCGGCGTCCGCGGTCCTCGACCGCGCCGCGCGGCGAGGCGCCCGATCGGGTGGCCCGCGCCACGCGTGGTGGGCGATGCCGGTGAGCCGCGAGGCGTTCCGTCGTCGCTTCCGTCGCGACGGTCCGGTGGTCGTGCAGCTCGCGAAGGAGCTCGTGGCTTTCGAGACGATCGTCGCGCGCTTCGACGGCGCGAGCTTCTGGCTCGAGGGCACGGAGACCTTCGCGGATCCGCGCCTCGCGGATCATCTGCGCCGCGCGCTCGGCGAGTGGCAGCTCCCCGATTCGGTCGCCTTCTCCGGGCTCACCCCCGAACATCGCGACGCCTACGCGCTCGCGCTCTCCGCGCGCCTGCAGGCGAAGGAGTGGGCAGCCCACGACGACGCCGCGTCGCTCGAAGCACGGCTTCGTCGCGCGCTGCACGTCGGCGGCGGTCGCTTCGAGTCGGTCCGCGCGCGCGACGGAGGCCTCACCGTCGAGTGGACGGATCGCGACGGGAACCGTCACGCATCGTTCCTCGCCGACGACGCGACCTCGGTCCGCAGCGCGGGAGCGGTCTGTCTGCAGGGCCACGACGCCGACTTCGACCTCACTTCGCTGGTCGGCGTGGTGACCGACGCCCCGGACTACGTGCGCTTCGACTGAGTCGGCCTCGGTCTGGGTCTCCGGTCGTTGACGTTGACGTGGACGTGGACGGACGTGGCACGTGGTCGTCGACGGCGACGTCGACGGCGGCGACGGCGACGGCGTCGTCCGCGGCGACCTCGGCGCATACGCAATCGCCGACCGATCGCACGGCCCACCTTCGTGCTTCGACCGTCCAACGGATTCATGGTTTCGCGGAATCGTGCAGCTTCGCGGACTGCGTCCGCTTCGCCTCGCGCGATTCCGCTTCAATTCCCCATGACCCTCTTCCTCCACGAGCTTCGACACCGCGGCTCCGACGCGATGGCCCGCCTTCGCGACGCTCGCGTCGTCGTCTGCGGCACCGGCGCGCTCGGCAGCCACCTCGCGTGGTCGCTCGCGCGCGCGGGCGTCGGTCACATCCGTCTCGTCGATCGCGATCGCGTCGAGGAACGGAACCTCTCGACCCAGCCCTGGGCGCGCTCCGACGTCGGTGCGCCGAAGGCCAAGCTGCTCGCCGCGATGCTCTACCGCGCGGTGGGCGTCGACGCGGAAGCGCACGTGATCGACCTCGGCGAGGCGAACGCGAAGAAGCTGCTGCGCGGAGTCGATCTCGTCCTCGACGCGTTCGACAACTCCGCGTCGCGTGCGTGCGTGCAGCGCACCGCCGAGGCGCTCTCGATCGCGTGCCTGCACGCGGGCCTCAGCGGCGACGGCTACGGCGAGGTCGTCTTCGATCCCGGCTACCGCGTGCCGAGCACGGCGGGCGAGGACGTCTGCGACTACGCGCTCGCGGGGACCTTCGCGCTCTTCACCGCCACCGTCGCGGCCGAGCTCGCGCTGCGCTTCCTCGTGACCGGCGAGGCACGTGGCGCGTCGATCACCTTCGACGATCTCGTGGTGCGCGTCGGCTGACCGCCCTGCGCCCTCGCTCGGCTTCGTCCCGTCCGCGCGTCCGCAGGAGGCGCGCGGACGGGACAAGCGCGGGGCGCGTGGTAAGGCGGGTGTCGATGAAGCTCTGGATGCGCTACGTCGAGCTCGCCCTCCGTCGTCCGGGGCTCGTGCTTGCCTTCGGTGCTCTGATCTGCGCCGCCGCCGCCCTCGGCGCGCGTCACACCAAGGTGCAGACGCGCATCGAGGCGCTCTTGCCGGCCGACTCCCTCGCGCTGCGTGACATGGAGGCGCTGCGCGAACGCGTGCCGGGATCGAGCCCGCTGCGCATCGCGATCGGGAGCTCGAACGGCGCGATCAACCGCGCGGTCGCCGAAGCCGTGTCGGCGGAGATCGCGACGTGGCCGGAGACGCGCACGGTCTACGACCGGCGCGATCCGACGTATTTGCTCGAGCGACGGATGCTCCTGCTGCCAGAGGCCGATCTCGAGGAGCTCGCGAACCAGCTCGAAGATCGGTTCGAGTGGGAACGCTGCGAGCGCATGCCCGGCTGCGTGAACTTCGACGATCGCCCGGAGCTGCCGGACGCGGAGTCGCTCGCCGCGCAGTGGCGCGAGGAGACGGAGACACCGACCGAGACGGAGACACCGATCGAGACGGAGACACCGACCGAGACGGAGACCGCGACGGGAACGGAAACGGAGACCCCGACCGAGACGGGAACGGCAACCGCGACGGAGACGGAGACGGAGACGGAGACGGAGACGGAGACCACGTCACCTGCCGCGGGTCCCGACGTTCCCCTCGGTGCGCTCTGCTCGCCCGACCTCGCCGTGTGCGCCGTGACTGCGGTGCTCGACGGCGATCCGCGCCGCGTCACGTACGCCCAGTCGATCCTCGATCGCAGCGAAGCGCTCTTCGCGCGCATCCGCGAGCGCGTCGCCGCCGGCGAGCTCGGACCGAATCCTCCCGACGATCTGCGCCTCGCGGTCGACGGCGACTACCGTAACGCGCCGATGAACAAGCGGAGCATCGAGGCCGATCTCTCACGCACTACGTGGGTCGGCACGCTGCTCCTCGCGATGGTGCTGCTCGTGCAGTTCCGCGCGCTTCGCGCGCTGCCCTTCCTCCTCGTGCCGTGCGCGGCGGGCATCCTCTGGACGCTCGGCATCCTCGGCGCGCTCGGCATCACGCTGAACATGATCAGCGCCTTCGTCCTCGCGATCCTCGCCGGCCTCGGGGTCGACTTCGGCGTGCACCTGCTGACGTTCTACGGTCGGCTGCGCGGCGAAGGCGTCTCGGTCGACGACGCGCTTCGACGCACCGCCTCCGAGCTCGCGCCCGCCATGCTCGCGGCCGCGCTCACCACGATCGCAGGCTTCCTCGCGCTCATGGCCGCGCGCTTCCGTGGCCTCTCGCAGCTCGGACCGATCGCCGCGCTCGGCATCGCGCTCACGCTGATGGCGTTCGCGCTCCTCTTCCCATCGCTCGTGGTTCTCTTCAACCGCATCCGCCCGATCGAAGGAATCCTGCGCGCGCTCTCGTGGCTCCGTCCGCTCTCGCTCGGTCGTCGCGCCGCGCAGGTCGTGGTCTCGGTCGGGCTCGTCATCTCGCTCGGCCTCGGGCTGCTCGCGGGCGGCGCGTTCGGCGAAGGCGTGAGCCTCGAGACGACGACGGACAGCCTTCAGCCGACCGACGTCCGGCACGGCATCCCGATGCGCGAAGCCTTCGGGGGCACCACGAAGACCAACGTCGTGCTGCTCGCCGAGAGCCCCGAAGCGCTCCAAGCCGCGCTCACCGATCTGCGCACCCGCGACGACGACGGCGTGCCGCTCTCCGAGGCGCTCTTCCTAACGCCCGACACGTTCTTCCCGACCGGCCTCGACGCGCGCATGGCGGCCATCGAGCGCATCGCCGACGTGACGGGCCGCATGATGCGCAGCAGCGAGAATCCGTCGTCGGGTCTTCGTCGCGTGCACGAGCTCGCGGCCGGCACCACCCCGCTCGTGCTCGACGACATGCCGGAGTGGCTGCGCGAGCTCCTCGTGGAGCGCGACGGAAGCTTCGGTCGCATCGCGGTCGTCTTCCTCCGCATGCGCGGCAGCGACTCGGACGAGATGGCGAAGCTCACCGACGCCATGAACGCGTGGCGTCGCGCGCACCCCGACGTCGCGTTCGGCTCGTCACACGCGCTCCTCGGCGAGGTGCTCCCCACGCTGCGTCACGACAGCCCGCGCATGATGGGCCTCGCGATCCTCGGCGTGTTGCTGACCCTCGGTCTCCTCGCGCGTCCGCTGCGGCGCGGGTTCGTCGTCTTGATCGCGCTCACTGCCGCGTTCGCGTGCACGGCGGGCCTGATGGTCCTCTTCGACCTGCGCGTGAACATGTTCAACCTGCTCGTGCTGCCGGTCGGTTTCGGCATCGCGATCGACGGCGCGATCTACGTCGCGTGGCATCTGCGCGGTGACGGGCCCGCCGCGCGCAGCACCTTCCGCGCGGTGCTCTTCAGTACGCTCACCACGCTGACCGCGTTCGGGGCGCTCGTCGTCGCGCATCACCCGGGGCTCGAGAGCATCGGCTGGCTCGCCATCCTCGCGATGACGTGCGGAACCACGATCAACCTCGTGTGGCTCCCCGCGCTGATGACGGTGCTGGGCGCCGACGCGCCGGACGAGCCGACGAGCGAGCGCGCGGCGAGCGACGCGTAGCGAGAGCGCTCGGCTCTCGTAGCGAGAGCGCTCGGCTCTCCTAGCGAGCGCGCTCGGCTCTCCTAGCGAGCGCGCTCGGCTCTCGATGCGAGCACACGCAGCGACCGACGGGGTAGCGGCCGCGCTCAGCTCCCGGCGCGACCGCGCAGGATGCGCTCGACCAGCACGTGATCGGCCGCCTTGTCGACGTCGATCGCGGCCGTCCCGAAGCTCGACTCCACCACCGCCGCACGCACGTCGGACTGCCGCCCCACCGCGTCGAGCGCGTTGCGCATCGAGAGCCGCCGGAGCGCGAAGCGCACGATCGTCCGCGGACCGAGCGACCACGCCATCTTCCACGGCTTCTTCCGATCGCGCTCGAGCCGGCGCCAGAACGCGACCGCGTTGCGCCCGCGCGGGTTCGTGAGCGCGAAGAGGTTGCAGCCGCTCACCGCGGCGTCGGAGAAGCGCAGGTACGTGCGCTTCGTCTCCGGGTACTCCGCTTGGATCACGCGGTCGCGCGCGACGAGCGCCGCGACGTCGACGTCCTTCGGCAGCTTCGCCACGAACTCCTCGATCATCGCCGGCGTGAGCAGCGGATGGTCGGCGGTCGTGACGAGCGCGGGGTAGGGCGCGAACCGGTCGAGCGTCGCGGTGACGCTCCAGCTCGGCGAAGGCTTCGCCTCCATGAGCTCCACGCGATCCCCGAGCGCCTTCACGCTCGGCAGCGCGGCGAGCAGCTCGGGCTTCTCGATCACGAGGATGATCTTCCCGACCGACGGGGCGGCCGCGACCGCCTCGACGACGTACTCGACCATCGGGCGTCCGGCGATGGGCGCGAGGGCCTTGTGAGAAACCCCACAATATTGCGCAACTGGATCGCTCGGCCCGCGACTGCCGGCCATGACGAGCGCCGTGAATTTGCCCTGGGACATGTTCGGGCGCTCGAATAGCACATGCGAAGGGCCCATCCACGCGCGGCACGCTTTCTGCTGATGCCGCGGTGCGTCGACTCGAAAGCGTCACCACACGCTCTCGAATGTGCCGATCTCATGGGCAAATCGTGTCGACCCACGTTCCAGTGTGACTCCGGAACAACACCCCTGTGAAGCGCTTGCGTCAATCCGAGTAGCCAACCGGTAACCCCTCTCGCCACCCGCCCCGGACCCATCCGGACTCGACGCCAGGCCCCCTCGACTCAGCGGATTTTGGTTGTCCACATGACCACCACCCTCGACGACTCCTTCTTCGCCCCCGCGACCAGTCGCTTCGACACCGACGTCTTCGTTCGGCCGAAGCGGCGCCCCTCCGAGGCCCCCAAGCTCGGCGTCGTCTACAACCCACGCGCGACCGCCAACGTCGGCCGCGCCCCGCTCCGCGCGATCGGCACGCCCTGCGTCGCGCCGACCACCCACGACGAGCTCGTCGACGCGCTCCGCGAGCTCGCGGCCCGTGAGGTCGACACCGTGGTCGTGAGCGGCGGCGACGGAACGGTGCGCGACGTCCTCAGCGCGATCCCGAGCGCCTACGCCGGCATGCCCGAGCCCGCGATCGCGGTGCTCCCCGCGGGCCGCACGGATCTCATCGCGGGCGACATCGGCGCGCAGTCCCGCGAGGACGAGCTCGCGCGGCTCCTCGCGGCGACGCGCGACCGCACGCTCCGCACGCACCTCCGCCCGGTCTTCCGCATCGACGACGTGATCGCCCCGAACGGCGAGGTCCGCACCGTGCGCGGCATGCTCTTCGGCGCCCTCGCCTTCGAGGTCGCGACGCGCATCGGCCAAGGCGAGATCCACGCGACGGGCGCGAGCCACGGCAAGGCCGTGACGATGACGGTCCTCAAGACCCTCGAGAACCTCTTCCTCCGCGGCGATCCGGACGCGCTTCGTCGCGGTCGCCCGGTCGGCATGCGCGTGAACGGTCGCCCGGACACTCAGGGCCCGGACGCGATGCGCTCGCTGCTCCTCGTCAGCGGTCTGCGCGGCGACATCGTGCTCGATCGTTCGCCCTTCTGGGGCCCCGCGCGCCCGCACGAGCTCCGTTACCTCGAGGTGTCGGCGCCGACGTCCGGAATCGTACGTGCGTTCGGCGCGCTGATGGCGCGTCGCCCCTGGCTCGCCGGTGACGCGTGGCGCTCGGGCGCCGCGAGCACCATCGAGCTCGCGATGGATCGCCCCTTCGTGGTCGACGGCGAGATCTTCGAGCCGCAGGCGGGTCGCCCGGTGCGCCCGGTGCACCTCGTCTCCGACGGCCCGACGCGCTTCGTCGCGCCCGCGTGAACGCGGTGCGAACGAACGCGAGCGCCGCCGCGCGGCAAACGATCCCTCGCACGATCGACGGCGTTCGCAAGATTGCCAGCGGTCGCACCGTCGGCGTTCGCAAGATTGCCAGCGCTCGCACGATCGACGGCGCTCGCACGATCGTCAGCGCTCGCACGATCGACGGCGCTCGCACGATCGACGGCGCTCGCACGATCGTCAGCGCTCGCGCGGTCGACGTCGCCGCGCGTCGAGGTGAGCGCTCGCGCGCGCTCGAAGGAGAGACGACGTGAGCGAGTCGAACGAACCCTCGCGCACCTCCGAGTCGACGCACCCCGCGCCCACGACCGCGCTCGCCCGGCGCATCGCGACGGAGCTGTCGCGCGATCTGCTCTCCGAAGCGCACGAGGTCGCAGCGCACGCGCTCGAGCGTCACGGCGCCGACGCGATCGGCCCGATCCTCTTCTACGGCTCGTGTCAGCGCGCGGAGAGCGCCGAGGGCATCCTCGACGTGTACCTGCTCTCGAAGAGCAACCGCGCCTTCCACGACGCCGCGATCGCGGCTGGCCTCAACTGGCTCGTGCCGCCGACCATCTACTACTACGAGATCCGCGAAGGGCAGGGCTCGAGCGAGCGCGTGGTGCGCGCGAAGTCCGCCGTCATCAGCGAGGATCAGTTCGCCGCGAGCTGCCGCGACGAGACCACGAGCCCCTCGATCTGGGCCCGCTTCTGCCAGCCCGCGGTGCTGCTGCGCGCGCCCGACGAAGCGACGCGTGAACGTGTGATCGCGATGCTCGTCGACGCGGTGAAGACCGCCGCGTGGTGGGCCGCGCACCTCGGGCCCGCGTCCGGCACCGCGGAGGACTTCTGGGTCGCGCTCTTCACCGGCACCTACGCCTCCGAGCTCCGACCCGAACGCGCGGATCGCGCGCGTCTGATCTACGAGACCTATCCCGATCGCTACGACGCGATGCTCCCCGAGGCGTGGGACGCGCTCGGCATCGCGTATCGTCGCGAGGGCGATCGTCTCGTCCCCGACGTGAGCGACGAGGCCCGCGAGCAAGCCCGCGCACGTTGGGCGCGCCGCGTGAAGGCGGGCAAGGTGCTCTCGGTGGTGCGTGTGCTCAAGGGCACGATGACCTTCGACGGCGGCGTCGACTACCTGCTCTGGAAGATCGAGCGCCACTCCGGCAAGAAGATCGAGACCACGCCCTGGCAGCGAAAGCACCCCTTCCTCGCAGGGCCGGCGGTCCTCGCGAAGATGCTCCGCGCCGGCATGTTGCGCTGAGCGCCGCGTCGCGAACCGCAACGAGTCGCGAAGCAGGCCACAACCATGGACGAGAGGCCTTCGCGCAAGACGCTGCTCTCGAACACGCTCTACGTGTTCGGCGGCTCCGCGGGCACCGCGATCTCGCAGGCCCTCGCCGGCATCCTGCTCCTCGCGTTCCTCTCGAAGTACCACTACGGCGTGCTCACGAGCGCGGTCGCGTGGATCGACCCGCTGCGTCGGCTCGCGGTCTTCGGGCTCGACGTCGTCGGGCTGCGACGCGCCTCGGCCGAGCCCGAACGAGCGGACGAAGTGGTGAGCACGCTGCTCGTGCTGCGCACGGTCTTGGGCGCGGCCTGCTTCGTGGGCGTCGCGCTCTTCGCGCACCTGAGCCCGTTCGAGACGGCCGGCGGACCCTGGGCGCTCGTGGCCGCCGCGGTCGTGCTCTTGCCGACGGCGGTCTCGACGTCGCTGCAGGTCGGGTTCCAGGCTCGGCACCAGAACCGCCGGCTCGTGCTCGTCCCGCTCGCGTCGGGGCTCGCGCAGATGGGGGTGCTCGGCGTCCTCTACGCGGTCGACGCGCACGTGCTCTGGTACGTCGCCGCGATCTCCACCACCGAGCTGGTCAACGCCGCGCTCATCGCGCTCGCGACCAAGCGCAGCAGCGCACGCGTGTGGCGAGGCTTCGATCCCGCGCTCGCGCGCTCGATGCTGCGCGAGGCTTCGCCGATCGCGTACTCGTACCTCGTCGTCATGCTCTACAAGCGCCTCGGCTTCTACGGGGTCGAGGCCACGCACGGCGTCGAAGCCGTCGGCGCGCTCGGCGCGGCGGTGCAGCTCTCCGCGCCGGCCGTCGGGCTCGGCGGCGCGCTCTCCGTCTCGATGGGCGCCTACGCGGCCTCGCTCGCGAGCCGACGAGACTTCGCGGAGCTGCGAAGCGCGGCGGTGAGGACGGTCGGCAAGGTGCTGTCGGTGCTCGTGCCGCTCACGCTGCTCGTCGCGCTCGCCGCGTCGCCGATCGTGGCCCGCTGGGCCCCCGAGTACGTCGACGCGGCGCGCGCGTTCGCGTGGATGTCGACCGCGGGGATCTGGATGTTCGTCGCCCGCACGACCACTTCGCTGCTGGTCGCGCTCGGACGCGCGCGTGTGATGAGCTTCCTCGTCACCTTCGATCTCCTGCTCTTTGCCGCGCTCGCGTGGTGGTGGACCCCTCTCTACGGCGCCGAGGGGGCCGCGATGGCGACCTTCGCGATGGAGCTCGTCAACGCGTCGATCCAATGCGTGCTGGTGTGGCGCTTCACGCGAGAGCCCTGAGCTGCCGCGAGGCCCGGGGCGGCGACGCGTCGGAGCGACCCGTCACCAGTCGCTCGTAGAGCGCCGCGTGCTCGGCCGCGAAGCGCGCGTGCGTGAAGCGTTCGATCACGCGTCGACGGTTGCGGGCACCCATCGCTTCGCGTTCGTGCTCCGCGAGGCTTGCGAGCTCGCGGATCGCGGCCGCGAAGGCCTGGACGTCGTCGACGGGGCAGAGTCGCCCGCCTGCGCCGTCCTCCACGAGCTCGGGCATGGACGACGCGTTCGTGGTGACGACCGGCTTGCCGCACGCCATCGCCTCCGCGACTGGGTAGCCGAAGCCTTCCATCCGAGATGGGAAGAGCAGCGCGTCGCACTCCGCGTAGGCCGCCACGAGCTCGTCGTCGCTCAGTCGCCCGAGTGGGATCATGTTCGGCGTCGGTGAAGGGAGTCCGCGGCCACGGAGTCCCGACGTGTAGTAGAGGACGAACTGTGAGCCTAGCTCACGGAGAATCGGCGCCAAGAGATCCGCGCCCTTTCGCTTCATCGCGTTCCCCACGTAGAGGAGCTTGAAGCGGTTTCGATCCCAACGATCCCGAAACGTTCGTTCGGATTCTTCGAGCGGACGAAACCGTCGTTCGTCGACGCCGTTGTAGATTCGGATCGCCGAGGCGTAGCCGAAGTCTTCCGCGATCCGTGCGCGGGAGTGCTCGCTCACGGTGACCACCGCGTCCGCACGCTCCAGCGAACGGCGGATCCGATCGCGTACCACCAACTGGTGATACAGCGACGCGCTCGTCGACTTGTGGCGAGCAATCAGCGGATCGAACACGGAGTGCGCCAGGGTCATCACCAGCGGCCGCCCTCCCGTGCGCAGCGCAAAACCGTGCTCCGCCTTGGTGTGAACGACGTCCGCGTCGTCGGGGCAGCGGTACGCCCAGCCGAGCCAACGAGACGATGCCTCGTATTTTCGGTCGAAGAACTGAAGCGAGGTGCGAGCTCCGGAGGAGATCAGGCCGCGCTCGAGCTCCCGAAAGTAGAAGTCGGCTCCGGTGTCGTTCTGTACTACCGGGATAGATATGTGGAGGCCCATGGGAAGCTCCTTGCCCGAGGAATGGACGCAGTTAGCAGGTCGACTTCGGGCAAGACAGGTGTCGTCGCTCTTGGTGACTGGTCGGCTTGTGGTAGGTCCGCTCTCTCGTCGCCTGGGCGGGCCCTCCGTAACGCGGGTCGCGACGACGAGGCGCGTAGGGCTCCGAGGCAGCCGGTTGGACCCGACGCGCGAGGCATCGGATCCGTACGGCGAGCCCGCCGACGCGTCGGAGGTCGCGTCGCACCCGACCTCACGACGCGCGGTGCTTCTCGGTCGGCCGGGTCAGCGGCCGACGAAGCTTCAGGCCTCGCAGCGGGCGGAGCCGGTGATGGAGCGCGCGGCGGCCTCGCCCGCGCACTGAAGCGTCGCGGTCGCGGTGCGGTCGACGATCACGTTGCACGCACCTTCGCAGACGACCTCGCAGTTGCCCTCGATGCCGCACAGCACGCGGCTGCCCTCGCCCAGCGTCAGCGCGCAGCTCGCGCGCTTGCACTCCACCTCGGCGTCGAGCCCGGCGGTGACGGTGCACTGGCTCCGGCTGTCGCAGTCGACGTCGGCGTCGTCCCCGAGCACGAACTCGCAGAGGGAGCCGCTCTCGCAGTCGGCGTCGGCTCCCGACGTCGCGGTCAGCGTGCACTGCGCGTCGCGGGAGCAGGAGAGGTCCGCGGAGGTGGTCGCGACGTGGTCGCAGGTGGCGCCGACGCAGCGGACGTCCGACTCGGATGCGCCGGAGACGTCGCAGACGGTGCCAGCCTCGCACTCGATGTCGCACTCGGTGCCGCAGGTCGCGGTGCAGTCGGAGCCGGCCTCGCACTCGAGCGCGCAGGTCTGGGTCGGCGTCTCGACGTCGGCGCAGTCGAGGTTGCAGCTCTCGGAGCGACAGTCGCAGCGCGCGCCGGTGCAGGGACAGCCGGGGCCGGGGCAGAGCGCGTCGCCCGCCATCGTGGCGTTGGACTCGCACCCGCTGCCGAGAAGGCCGACGGTGGAAAGGGCAAAGAGAACCGCGAAAGAACGTGCCTGGTGCATGGTGGAATCCTCGGTGTTGGGGTCGCGTTCGACGAGTGGATCTCGTGTCGAAGGTCTCTCCCATCCTGGAGGTGGCGGCCGAGAATCGCCAGCGTGTGGGCTCGCGAAGCGTGGTCCGTGGAATACGGCAAATGTGAAATGGTTACGGTGTCTCGTCGGCCGTGGATCGCCCGGGTGGTCGGGGGCGTAGCCTGGAGGACACGAGAACCTCGTGGTGTCGTCGGAGACCGAGGGTCAAAAGCGAGATGTCCCCATCCGACATGGTGGAAACCGAGAGAAATCGGGACGCACGGATCGTGGACGACTCGGTCGTCGAGGCTCGAGCGTCGATTCGCAGAGTCGGACTCTGGTCGACGAGGCCGAAGACGAGCGGTGTCGATCCGACCGAGGATCAAACGTCGAACGTCGCGACACGAGCGTGCTGTCCGATCGCGAAGCGCACGACGTGCTCGCCCGAGGGGTGACACACGCTTCATCGCGCGAAACGCGAAG
>JALOQC010000075.1 GCA_025453555.1 Myxococcota bacterium
GAAGCTGCGCGGTCGACGTCACGCTCGCGTCGTTCCGCGACGGTATGCTCGGCGGCGTGCACGAGCTCGTCGATCCCTCGGCGTGCGCCGACGAGGCGCGGTCGGGCGAGTGGCGTGCGCTCGGCTGGGCGCCGCAGGGCATCCTCGTCGCGCGGCTCGGCGAGCGTCGTGTGTTGCCGATCACCACCGAAGGGCTCGCGGCCGGGGCGCCCGTCGCGCTCGAAGCCGACGCGCCGTGGCCCGCGCCCGCGCTCGGAGCACGCATCACGCCCGACGGATCCACCTGGATCCTCGAGCGCCGCGAAGGTGTGCTCCACGTGCGCGACGAACGCGCGTCGCTCTGGCGACCGCGCGGCTGGAGCGAAGGCGAAGCGCCGAGCGCGGCCGCGATCTCGCCCGACGGACGGGACGTCGCGGTGCTGCGCGGAGACGCGATCTGGATCTTGAGCGCGCCGTGAGCGGTCCGCGCTGCGAGCGTCGGACGCGTCGTGCGCCGTCGCATCGAACCGGCGCTCGATCGGCGCGGAGGTCGCGTCCGGGCACGGCTGTTGAATCGCCGGACGTAGGCTGCTACTCCGCCGCCTCGATGAAGCTCACGGCGGCGCTGCTTTTCCTCGCCCTCGCCGGATGTCGCACCGGGCAGGACACGCCGCAGCCGACGCCGTGCATGTCGGACAGCGAGTGCCGCGCGGATCGCATCTGCCACGAAGGCCGCTGCCGCTTCCTCGACGAAGTGCGCGCGGAGCTCTCGGGGACGAGCTCGGTCGGAGGCGACGCGCCGGCCGACGCTGGAGCCGAGACCCCCGAGCAAGACGCGGCGACCGCGACCGTCGAACCGCCGATGGGCTCCGAGAGCCCGATGTTCATGGGCGGCGTGCGTCATCGCGGTCGCACCGCACACGCGGGGCCCGCCACGACACCCACGCGCCGCTGGACGCATCGCACGCGCGCGCGTGTCTTCGCGTCGCCCGTGGTCGGTCCCGACGGCACCGTGTACGTCGGCAGCCTCGACCGCACGTTCTCCGCCGTCGCGCCCGACGGAACGCTGCGCTGGCGCTACGTCGCGGGCGACAAGATCTACGCGAGCGCCGCGCTCGCGACCGACGGCACCGTGTACGTCGGCAGCCTCGATCACCACCTCGTCGCGTTGGACTCGAGCGGGCGCGTGAAGTGGCGCCTCGATCTCCAGGACGAGATCGACGCGAGCCCCACCGTCGGCCCCGACGGAACCATCTACGTCTCGGCGGGCGGTGTGTACGCCGTCGATCCGGCCGGCGCGGTGCGTTGGCACGTGCCCACCGCGTCGCACGTGCGCAGCGCACCCGCGCTGCATCCGAACGGCTTCGTGATCGTCGGCACCCCCGAAGGCACCGTGCTCGCCATCCGCACCAACGGCGAGGTCGCGTGGCGCGCGGAGGCGGGCGCGAGCATCGACGGCGCAGCGTCGATCACCGACGACGGCCTCGTGGTGATCGGCACCGACCGCGGCCACGTGGTCGCCTTCGACGCGAGCGGCACCGAGCGTTGGCGCTTCGAGACGGGCGACGACGTGCGCGCGACGCCCGCGATCGCGCTCGACGGAACCCTCGTGGTCGGCAGCTACGACCGCCACGTCTATGCGCTCACGCCGGCGGGCCAGCTTCGTTGGCGCTTCGAGACGACGGGGCGTCTGCGCGCGTCGGCGCGCATCGACCCGGAGGGTCGCATCTACGTCGGCTCGCAGGACGACGGCCTCTACTGCCTGTCGCCGACGGGCGAGCTCCTCTGGCGCGTCGAGGTCGGTCAGGACATCGACAGCACCGCCGCGATCGGCCCCGACGGAACGCTCTACGTCGGCGCGGACGACGGCGGGCTGCACGCGTTCGCGAGCCGTTGAGGGCGCGCGCGAGGTCGCGCACCCTCGCGTGGGTTGGTTCGGCGCGCGCTCAGATCTCCACGCCGACGCCCAAGGTGAGTGCCACGACGTCGTAGCCGAGATCCAAGCGCTCTCCCTCTCGGGTCGAAGACGTGAGATCCACGTCGAATGCACGTAGAACGCGGACACTGCCTTCGAGGAAGAATCGTTCGACGGGTTGGTACCGGAGCCCGACGATCGACTGAAACCCGGGACGCGAGAAGTCTTCGAAGCTGACTTCTGCTTCTCCCTCGCGATGGAAGTCGACGTCGATCTCCTGGATCCACACCGCCCCGAACCCGACGAACATTCGGACCTGATCGCGCTCGAAGGGCTGGAACTGTGCGAGCGCGTTCACCGCGATGCTCAGCGACGAGAAGCCTCCCGCGCCGAACGCGCCGAGCTCTGGGACGTTGGCGTCGCGGAGCTTCGTCGTTCGGTACGTCAGCTCGGCTTCCAACCGCCATCGCTCGAAGAACCGGAGACCGATCGCCCCGCCGGCGTCCCAACCCGCCGTGAAGCGGGCGTCGCCCTCTCCGAGCGTCCCGCCGACGTCCGTCGGGAGCAGCACGTTCCCGCCGCCTTGAACGGTCAGATACGGGCGCACGGCCCGCGTCTGCGCTTCGACCCGCGAGGCGAGCCCGAGGCTCACCACCAACGCGCTCACCAGTACCCACGTCGTTTCACTCGTCTTCGACATCGATCCTCCGCGTGGCGTCTCGGCATCGGTCGCCACGCGATGGACCTGGGGCATCGGTCGTCAGTCGAGGGTGAGCGCTCGGTCAACGCGAGGTCAAAACGCGTCGGGCGCGTCGGGCGCGTCGTGCTCCGACGTTCCATGCGGCGCGTCGTCGACCGCGGCTCCACCCGCGGCCGAAGGGTCGGGGCCCAACACGAGTCGTACGCTCAACCCGCCTTCCGGGCTCGTGCCGAGCCGGATCTTCCAGTGCTCACGACGCGCCAGGTCGTGCACGAGCGAGAGCCCGAGCCCGTAGCCGTCGGGGGCTTCGGTCTCGAAGGGGCGAAGGAGGCGCTCGAAGTCCTCCTCCGGCACGCCGCGCCCGTCGTCCCCGACGTCGAGCAGGTCCCCCGAGACTCGGACCCACACCTGCGTTCCACCCGAGTGTCGAAGCGCGTTGGAGACCAGGTTTCGAAGCGCGAGCCGGAGCGAGCTCACCGCGATGGCGCGCGGCGGGTCGTCCCGTCCCTCGGCGACCAGCTCGATCCCGCGTCGCTTCGCTTCGAGCCGAAAGCGCGCCAGCTCCTCGTCCACGATCGTGCGCAACGTCGACACCTCGCGTGGCGTCGGGCGAGAGCCCCGCGAGAGCACCAGGAGCGTCTGTGTCGTGCTCTCCATCTCCTGGGTCGCGTCCTGCAGTCGCCGCATCGCGCGTGCACGCGTCGTGTCCGGCAAGTCTTCGGACTCGATCAGCTCGACCGAGGCCCGGATGACCGCCAGCGGCGTACGCAGCTCGTGGCTCAGGTAGCGCGCGAAGAGGCGCTCGCGCTCCGCCGCTCGCTCCAAGCTCTCCAATGTGGCCACGAGGCGATCGCGGAGACCTTCGACCTCTTCGGGGAGCGCCCGCTCGGACAAGCGTGCACCGAGCCGCGAAGGCTCGGTCTCCGCGACCAAACGCTCGAGATCGGTCATCGGTCTCAGCACCAGGCGAGCGGCCGTCCACCCACCGAGGAGCGCAAGCAGGGCGGTGAGCGCGAGGTATCCGGAGATCGCCGTGGCGAACGTGCTCTCGAACGGGTCGAGCACCTCGAACGGCTCGGTCTCGAACGCGACCCGCCCCGAGGCCGCGACGACGTAGTCGTAGTCTTCGATCTCCACGAGCCCCGTTCCGCGCACGTCGTCGGGGGTCGCGATCGCGCCGAGACACGCCAAGGGAACGACGCTCTCGGCGTCCGGGGCGTCGGCACACGCCAAGACGCGGCCGAGCACGTGGGTCAGCAGCTCGTCTTCCAGCGCGATCAGGGTCTCGAAAGAGGCCCAGCCCAAGATGCCGACCACGCCGGTGACGAGGAGGCCGTAACCGACCCCCACGCGCCGCCGGAGACTCCCCATGCGAGCCGCCGGACGGTCCGTCGAGCGGCTCGTCGCGGCGGGCGTTGCTCCCGTCGGATTCACACGCGCTTCTCGTGCTCGCGTCGGTGCCTTCATCGGGGCTCGATCAATCGGTAACCGCGGCCGCGGACGGTCACGAGCATCGGCGGATCCTGTTCGCGGTCCAGCTCGCGTCTGAGGTAATACATGTGCGTCTTGAGCGCGTCGCTGTTCGGGCTTTGCCGCGGCCAGAGCACCCGCTCGAGTCGATCGCGCTCGACGACGTTCGGGCTTCGACGCATCAGCTCGGCGAGCAGCTTCAGCACGCTCTCGGACAGCACGAGCAATCGCCCCTCGCGTGTCGCTTCTTGTCGCCCGAGGTCGAGCACCAGGTCGCCGACCACGAGCCGAGACTCGCTCCGACGCGTGCGAGCCGACAACGCGCGCAAGCGCGCGAAGAGCTCGTGGAGGGAGAATGGTTTTGTGCAGTAGTCGTCCGCCCCCGCGTCGAAGCCCGCGAGCTTGTCGTCCAACTCGCCGAGGGCGGTCAGCAAGAGCAGCGGCGTGTCGGCACGGTCGGACGCGCGGATGCGTCGGCAGAACGCGAAACCACCGAGGGCGCCGGGCAACATGACGTCCACGACGATGACGTCGTATCGCGTCCGGAGCGCCCGCTCGAGACCACGTTCACCGCTGACTTCGTGGTCGACGACGCAGCCACGGGCCTCGAGGAAGTCTCGGATGCTGTCCGCCAGATCGAGCGAGTCCTCGACGAGGAGGAGATGCATCGTTCTTCCCTGCGGGAGTCGCGCGTCGTCGGCAAGGGGAGGGATCGTCATTGGTCGGCTTCGAACCGGACCTCGCTGGCTCCGCTTCCCACCGCGGGCCCGCCCCATGGGACGGCGCGCAGCGAAGCGGAGCGAGCGAAGGTTCGTGGGCGGGGGAGGGGCGGGCGACAGACCCTCGGACGAGCCGTGCTCAGCGTCGAACGGGGAGCGTGAGCTCGGCCCCTTCGATCGTGATGGGCCCTGCCTCGAGGGGGTCCAAGGCGACGAACGCCGGGAAGCTCCCGCCGGTGACGACGAGCTCCGGCGAGTGACCGACAGCGAAGCGGTACGCGATGGGCGAGAAGCGAACCGTCGTGTCACCCGGGCCGCTCACCCTCACGATCGTCTCGCGCACGAGGCGCAGCGTTCCGTCCGGGGCGCGATCGACGAGCTTGAAGACCACGTCGGTGTTCGGGGCCGACGTGAGGCGAACGCGCGCAGACACCGCGCCCGTCACGAAGCGTTCGTCCTCCAGCGCGAGACCGACGACGCGGGCGACGTCCTCGCGGTCGAGCAGGGGGCGCTGATCGAGCATGCCGGGGGCCGCGAGGAGGTGGTTTCCCCCGAGCGTGGGGGTCGGTCGCGTGGGATCCACGACGAGGCGTGCGGGCATCGTGTCGAGGGTCACGGCGACGTCCTCGGTGGGCGGCGGCCACACCTCGCTCGCGTGCGGAGGCTCGTCGCTGCCGGCGACGGCGTAGTAGACGTTCGGCCAGTCCCGCGCTTCGTCGTCCGTCTCCGCCAGGTACGTGTCGAACCACGTGAACATCGGGCGCACCGGCCAGATGGAGGGGTCGTCGACGTCGTAGTGGGTGCCGTCGAGCACGAGCAGCTTTCGATCGTCGCGGGGAGGCAGCCGTTCGTAAGTCTCGAAGAACGAGTCTTGGAAGAAGTCGTGCCACAGGCTCACGTACAGCGTGGGGATGTCGTCGAGCGCGGCGGTGGCGTCCTCTCGCTCGAGCACGGCCGGATCGGACGCGGCGGCGATGAAGTCGTTCCACGCGGGCTGCAGCTGGCTCACGACCGGAAAGTCCGAGGCGGGAGCACGCGACCACCACTCCGAGGTCGAAGCATCGCCCGACTCGAGCGCGTCGAAGAGCTCGCCGAGGGCGCCCTGCGCATCGTCGAGCAGTGGATCGAGCGATGCCTCGTCGAGCCCGAGCGAGGCGTAGTGGGCGTCGCTCGCTTCGAGGGCCTGTGAGAGCGCGAAGGGCAGCGCGGCTTCCCATTTCACGCGGCGATCCGGGAAGATCGTGCCACCCCAGAAGTCGGGGGTCGTGGCCTGCGCGTAGATCGCGCGTACGGAGGAGTGCCCGGACGCGGCGGCCGTCAACGACGCGACGCCGGCCGCGGAGTCTCCGAACACGCCGATTCGCCCGTCGCAGAAGGCCTGCGCTTCGACCCACGAGAGGAGCGCGTCGCCGTCCGCGCGTTCGCCGAGCAAGAGGCTGTCGGTGCCTTCCGAGCGCAGGCGACCGCGGAGGAACTGAATCACCAGCGCGTAGCCGCGATTCGTGACTTCGGGCCAGCCGACGTCGACGGCGTCCACCCCCGCGAGGTCGTCGTCGTCGTCGTCGTCGTCGTCGTCGTCGTCGTCGTCGTCGTCGTCGTCGTCGTCGTCTCCCGACCCGGGGAATCCGCTGACGGGGGTCAGCGGCAGATCGTAGGGCGTGCGAGTCACGAGGGTGGGAAACGGACCGTCGCCGTCGCCTGGTACGTAGACGAGCGTGTAGAGCGGGGTCCCGTCCGCGCCGGGCACCCACGCTTCGCGCACGCGATGCCCGAGCGTGGTGGTTCGAAAGTCCACCCACGGGTCGGAGCCAGAACCGCCGTCCGCTCGCGTCGGGTCGGAGCCGCCACCGCCGCACGCCATCGCGGCGACGAGCCATGCTGCGCTCACCAATCTCTTCATCTTCGTCTCCTTCGTCCCTTCGTCGATTCGGGACGACGTCGTTCTGGGGCGCGACGGGTTCGTGGTGCGTGAGGCGAAGGTCAGAGCGAGGTCAACTCTCTGGTTCGGTCGCCGTCAGGCGATCGAGCCGAGCCGAGCGAAACACTTCGCGAGTGGCTCGTGCGCGCGCAGGCGAGGCACACGGCCGGCGGAGCGCGCTCGGGATCGTCGCACGGTCGTGGGTGCGAAGAAGCCTCGGCCGATCGCCTTGTTCGGCGTCGGATATGCTCACCCTCGCGACATGGAGCTCGACACCTCGCGCCTCGATCTGAACCTGCTCGCGGCGCTCGACGTGCTCCTGCGCGAGCGCAACGTCACGCGCGCGGCCAAGAAGCTCGGCATCACGCAGTCGGCGATGAGCCACAAGCTCAAGCGACTGCGCGAGGAGCTCGGCGATCCGCTCTTCGTGACTGCACCGGGAGGGCTCGCGCCCACCGCGCGCGCGGAGAGCCTCGAGGAGCCCCTGCGTCGCGCGCTGCAGGACGTCGCGGCCGCGGTCCGCGCGAGCGCGCCCTTCGAACCGAGCACGGCGGAGCGCGAAGTGCGCGTGGCGTGCGTCGACGCGATCGAGCTCACGCTGCTGCCCGAGATCCTCGCGCGGCTCGCCCGAGAGGCGCCGAAGGTTCGGCTCTCGATCCGGCGTCGCGGTCCGCGCTCGATGGAGGAGCTCGCGAGCGGGGAGCTCGATCTGATCGTCGCGCCGGGCGGTGTGCCGGGCGTCGGCTACGACGAGCTGCCGGGAGTGCAGCGTCGACTGCTCGGCGCGGACGGTTTCGCGTGCGTGGTGCGCGCGGATCACCCGCTCGTGCGCAAGCGGCTGACGTTGTCGCGCTTTCTCGAGCTCGATCACCTGCTCGTGACGCCGGGTGGGACTTCGCTCGGTGTCGTGGATCAAGTCCTCGCCAAAGACGGCCTCTCGCGCCGCGTCGCGGTCACCATCCCGAGCTTCGTCAGCGCACCCTTGCTCGTGGCGCGGACCGATCTGGTGCTCACGTGCCCGACGAGCGTGGCGGAGGTCGCTTCGCGGGTGGTGCCGCTGCGCGTGCTGACGCCGCCCATCGCGCTGCCGACGATTCCGCTCTTCCTCTTCTGGCACGTGCGGGTGCAACACGATCCGGCGCACCGCTGGATTCGCGAGTTCGTGCTCTCGACCTTCGTCGCCACCGCTGCCGCGATGCGCTGAGCGTCGTGGTTCGCGACCGTCGGGCCATCGATCCCGTCGATGGTCGGCATGAGGAGCATGCGTTGGGCTCATGACCCGTCGGTCTCCACGATGGACACATGCGCACGACAGCCTCGGTCTTCCTCCTGCTCCTCCTCGCTGCTTCGCCCGCCCTCGCCGACGATCCACCGACGTCGGAGGTCTCGGAGTCCTCTCGCTCCTCGGACGCTGCGTCGCCCGACGTGTCGATCGCAGTCGGCGCTCGCGTGAGCAACTTCGGCGCCGGCGGTGCGGTCGAGCTGCGCCTCCGCACGGCGTCCGAGATCCAGGTCGGCGTCGACGCCTCGGCGGGCCGCGACTGGGACGTGTTCGTGGGCGGCCACGCGGCGCACGATGCGCGTCGCTTCGACGTGGGCACGAGCCTCCTCGCGCCGGTGTGGCGCCGCGACGACGTCACGATGTCCATCGGCGCGCGCGCGTACCTTCGACGGCTCGCGAGCGCGACGAGCACGAGCAACCTCGCGCCCACGTCGTCCTGGGCAGCGGGCCTCGACCTCGCGCTCCTGCTCCACGCGCCGATTCGCGAGCGCGGCATGTTGCGTGTCGGCGCGGTGGTCCCGATCGGCTTCGAGGTCTCGCCCGAGTTTCACGCGGACACCACCGGCAGCGGCGGCGCGTTGCTCTCGCTCGGCGGCGCGGTCGCTCTCTCCGATCACCTCGCGCTGACGGTCGACGTCGACGCCGGCGGCGCATTCGGCGCGAACGGCGACGGCATGAAGCTCCTCGCGCGCGGCACGGTCGCCCTGCGCTTCCAGCCCGGCGCGCGTCGCTGGCTTCGCTTCTGAGCACGTCCCTCCTCCCTCCCCATCGGAGCTCCTATGCGTACGAACCTCCTCTCTCTCGTGCTCTTCGCCCTCGTCTCGCTTGCTTCGCGCACCTCCACCGCGCGTGCCGACGAGCGACCGTTCGCGGCGCCCTTCGTCGGCATCGACTGGCGCGTGAACGGGCTCGCCGATCACGTGAGCCACGGACCCGGCTTCCAGCTCGGCGCGGTGCTCTTTCGAGGCCACCTCAAGGTCGGCATCGCGGGCTTCTCCCGTCCCGGCCCGCTCAACCCCGCGACCTTCCGCGTCGCGCTCGAGGACACGACGTACCGCGGCCAGTCGACGCTCGATCTTCGCAGCGACGGTGGCGTCGTCGGGATCTTCGTGGCGCCGCGCTTCACCATGCCGGGCCTGCCCTGGCTCGACGTCGAGCTCCCCATCTTGGTCGGACAAGGCGCGTTCGGCTTCTACCTCCACGGCGACGATCGCGAGACTCCGGACGGGCGACGCGTGAGCGAGTGGGAGAACGAGCTGCTCGACGGGAAAGACGCGTCGTTCGGGATCGCGGTCGACGTCGGACTGCGCCTCTCGTTCCGCACGCCCGCGTCGTGGCTGCGACCGTACGTCGGCGTCCATTACACGAACGTGATCGGCTACGACGCCTTCGTGCGCGGCGACTACTCGGGCTTCGGCGGGGTGGCAGGCGTGGAGGTCGGCGGCTTTTGATCCCTCGTCCACGCCAGCACGTACAGCCGATCGGAGCGAGGCATGGACGCGGAGGTCACCGGATCCTCCGCCACGCGATCACGCGATCACGTGCAGGCCAATCAGCACGAGCATGGCCGCCAGCAGGAGCCAACGTGCGACCGGGCCGTCGCGGCGCGCGACGAGCAGCGTGACGGCGAGGACGGACGCGAGCGCGCCGTGGCGGCTGGGTGCGTGGTCGAGCAGGTGGGGCCCCGCACATGCAAGCGCGAGCGTTCCGTGGGTGAGCGCGAAGCCCACCGCGAGCGCGGCGACGACGCGACGCACGCGTCGCGCGAGCGGCACCGAGAGGAAGAGCGTGAGCGCGAGCCAGCCGAGCGCGGAGGTCACAGCGACTCCAAGAAGCGTGCGATGCGTTCGTACGACTCCGTGTCCACCCGGTGCACGCCTTCGCCGTCTGCGAAGCGTTCGTGGGTGCGCGCGAGCCCGACCAGCGAAGGGGTGTCCCACCTCCCGCGTCGTGCTCGGCCGAGCTCCGCGCCGGTGCGTACGCGCCGATCGGTGAAGGCGGGGAACACGTGACAGCCCGCGCAGCCCGCCGCCACGAAGGCGTCGAGGCCGTCGCGCACGTCGTCGAGCGTGGGCGGCTCCATCGACGTGTCGACCCCGTCGCGCATGTCGTCGTGCGAGGGCGTCGAATCGTCGAGCCCGTCGCGTACGTCGTCCATCGAAGTGTCGAGGCCGTCGCGTGAGCGGAGAGTCCCCGCGGATCCGTCGCGTGCGCTCCACGAATCGACGGTCGCGTTCCCGCCGCGCGCACGACCTTCGAGCCACGCCACCAGCGCCCGCGCGTCGACCTCTTCGCGCCAGCCCCCGAAGAGCCGCGCGCTCTCTTCGATCAGCGTCTCCAGCGAACCGTACGCGGCGCTTCGAAAGTAGGGCGGCGTGAGCGCGAGGTTCGCGAGCTCGGGCGCCGCGCGTGGGGTCGAGCTCCCGTGCGTCGGACCGAGCCGATGCGTCGCGTCGCCTCCGTCGACGTGACAGCTCGCGCACGCGAGCCCCGAACGTGTCGGCGCGTGGAACGCTCGTGCACCTTCGGACGCGGGCGCGAGCTCGATCGTCTGCCATCGCTCGTCGCGCCAGATCCCGAGCCTTCCTTCGGGCTCCGCGAGCACCACCCGCACCCCTGGCACAGGGATCGTCAGCGCGGTCGGCGTCGCGAGCGCGCGTGGAAGTCGGCGGGTCTCGAGCGCTCCGCTCACGAGGCCACCGAGCTCGCCGCTCCCCGCGAACGCCACGACGAGCTTCTCACCGTCGAACGCGAGCGCCCGCGGGAGCAGCCCCGCGTCGACAGCGCCCGGATGATCCTGCCGCCGCGTTCGACGCGCGGTCCGATGCGCGCGCGTGACCGCGAGCGTGCGCGCGTCGAGCTCGAGCACCGCGTCTTCCACGTAGTGGTTGCCGACCTCGTCGATCACGTCGACCGCGTCGACCGCGTTGGTCGCGACGGCGAGCCGCGCGCCGCGCACGGCCATCGCGATCACGTCGCCAGGCAGTGTCGTGCGAAGAGTCGTCCTCCGAAGCTCGCTCGCACTCTCACTCTCACTCTCACTCTCACTCTCACTCTCACTCTCACTCTCGGTCTCACTCTCGGTCTCGGTCTCGGTCTCGGTCTCGGTCTCGGTCGTCGGGATCGCGACCGACACGACCCGACGGCCTCGCGCCGCGAAGACCGCCTCCTCGTTCGCCAGCAGGTGAACGGGCGAGAAACCCAGCGCCACGTCGAGGAGCGGCTCGAAGCCTCGGTCGGCGCGACGCACGAAGCGCAGCACGTTCCCGACCGCGACCGCGATCACGTCACCCACCGCGACCATCGCGTCCACGCGTCCACCGTCCCAGCGATGCGTGCCGTCGAGGACCGCGCGATCCGTGCCCCACACGATCGTGTCTCGCGCCGACACGCACGCGCGCACGAGCTCGCCGTGAATCGGTTGGTCGTGGCGCTCAGCGCGCACGCGGCCCGACGCGACGTCCACGACGGTGACGCGCGAAGGACGCGGCGCCCCCAACACCACGGCGCGGTCCTCGGTCGCGCAGCCGATCTGTGGACGCGGCGCGGCCCGTGGATCGAGCGTGAGCGAGGGTGCGCCGTCGATCGCGATCACGGCGCGTTCGATCGCGAACGGCGCGTCGACCGCGAAGAGCCCGTGCCCGAGCGACACGCCGTCGGTGCGCTCCTCACGCGCTTCGTCGAGCAGCGCCACCCGCTCCGCATTCGGTGCGAGCACGAAGTGCCGCTCGCCCGGCACGAGGCGCGTCGGGAACACCGACGGCGTCCGATCGAGCGCCCACGCCGCGCGCGCTCGCGGCGCGACCCCGTCGAGCCCTTCGTGTCGCCCGAGCGCGTCCGCCTCCGGCGCGAGCGTCGCGAGTCCGAGCGCGATCCCGAAGGCCCCGATCCCGACACGAAGATTTGCCGGCCACGCGCGCCACCGCGCCTCGCTCACGCGCAGCAGCAGCGTCGACGCCACGAGCGCGAGCGTGAGCGCCGTGAAGCTCACGTGCGGCACCAGCGCCCACGCGCCGAGCCACACGCCCAGCCGCCACGTCAGCTCCGCTCGCGCCGTCACGCGCCGAAGATGCCACGTGAAGGTCGAATGAGGCGGAGGACGGTCGCGAGCTCCTTCCGGACCGACCCGCCGACCCGCCAACCGATCGAGACGCGACCCGTAGACGCATCGATCGGCGCGGGTGTGGTGTCGCTCCTCCGCAAGCGTGCGGGCGGGACCCTCGGGAGGCCTAGTACACCCGCCCGCAAGCTCGTTCCGGGTATCCGCGGCCCTCGACGCGGATCTCGCTCGCCGACCTCCTCGAATCGGCTTCGGCCTGTCCTTCGTCGGCGCGGCAAACGACCTCCACGCCGATCATCCACGGCAACGAACTTGCGGGCGGGGGTACTAGCCCGAGACCTCAGGAACCTGAGCCCTCAGGAAGACGCGGTCTTCGTCCGATGACCTCTTCGTGTCGTCCCCGGCTCATGCCTCCGTCCCCCTTCCTCCGAGAATCGACGCTGCGCTCTCCATACGCTGGCTCGGCGCCGAAGGGGTGTCCGCCAAGAGCGAGGCGCTGCGCGCGATTCGCGAAGGACGAGGCGCCGAAGTGGACCTGCGAGGGATCCGCTTGGTGGGGGAAGACCTTCGTGGATGCGACCTGTGCGGGCTGGACCTGACGGGCGCCGATCTCTCTCGCGTCGACCTCACCGGCGCATCCGCGATCGGCGCAGTGTTCGCGCATGCCTCGCTGACGGAAGCGACGCTGGACGAAGCAGAGCTGGCGAGCGCCGATTTGCGTGGCGCGACGCTCGAGCGTGCCAGCGCCATGCGTACGGGGTTCGGCCAGGCGGACCTTTCACGCGCTTCGCTCTTCGGTGTGCGCGCGGACCACGCGAGCTTCGTCGGTGCGCGGCTCGTGCACGCGGATCTGCGCTCTCTGCGAGCCCGCGACGCGCGTTTCGCCGAGGCCGACGTGTCGCATGCGTGTCTCTCCAAAGCGGACTTGCGCGACGCCGACCTCACGAAGGCACGCGTGCGCCACACCAGCTTCGTCGAGACCGACCTGCGTCACGCCCGCTTGCGTGGATTGTTCGCGTTCGAGAGCGCGCTCTTCCTGCGGGCCGACGTGCGGGACGTGGATTGGAGCGGCGCGTACCTGATACGACGTCACATCATCGACGAGAACTTCCTCGAAGAGTTTCGGCAGCGCGACCGTCTGCACAACTTGCTCTATTGGGTCTGGTGGGCCACGTCCGACTGTGGACGCAGCCTCGCGCGCTGGACCGGATGGACGGCGGCCATCGCGTTCGTCTTCGGCCTGCTCTACTCGTTCGTTCCGCTCTCGCGCCCCGACTACGAGAGCGTGCTGACGCCCTTCTATTTCAGCCTCGTGACCTTGACCACGCTGGGGTACGGCGACGTCGCCCCGGCCTCGGAAGCCGGACAGGCGCTCGTCATGGCCGAGGTCACGGTCGGGTATCTGATGCTCGGAGGGCTCGTCAGCATCTTCTCCAACAAGCTCGCGCGTCGGGGGGAGTGAACATGTTGGGTTGGCTCAAGAAGAAAGACCGAGATCCCAAGCGAGCGCTGCGGGAGAGCCTCGGTGACTACAAGCTCCCTTCTTTCCCGAAAGTGGCGCACGAGGTGTTGCGTTCGTTGCGCGATCCCGCTGCGTCCTCCGAGCGGATCTCGGACCGACTCGCCGAAGACCCGGGGCTCAGCGCCAAGCTGCTGAGCGTAGCCAGCTCGAGCGCCTTCTCGTTGCGTCACCCCGTGGGCAACGTCGGGCACGCGGTGACCCTGCTCGGACGCAGCACCGTCGAGTCGCTCGTGCTCGCGGCGGTCGTCCAACGCACGGTCGCTGCGGGCGCGCCGCGCGAGATGGACATGCGGGCCTTCTGGCGTCGCGCCGCACGTCGTGCCGCCGCCTCGCGCGCGCTCGCCGACCTCCTCCACCCCACGACCCGCGCCGAGACCTTCACCGCTTCGCTCCTCGCCGACATGGCGGTCCCTCTTCTCGGCAAGGCACACGGGGGTCGCTATGTCGCGGTCTACACCCAGTGGTGCAACGACGGAGGCGAGCTCGCCGAGATGGAGCGTGAAGCGCTCGACGTGGACCACGCGAGCGTCGCCGGCTGGGTCGCTCGAGCGTGGGAGCTGCCGGGCGTCATCGTCGACGCCATCGGCTCGCATCACGACGACGATGCGGCCGAGAGGTCGGGCGTGTTGCCTTCGGTGGCCCTCGCGGCCGACCTCGGCGAGGACGCGGTCGAGCTCTTGGACCGCGCCGTGGAGACCGTGGGTGAGCGCTGGGGCATCGGCCACGACGTCGTGCGGGAGGCGATCCGAAAGGGCTTGGAGAAGGCCGACGACATGGCGGCTCGGCTGAGCTGATTCACGCGGGGTGCCGCGACGATCGCCGGTGGCCCGACCCGAAGGGGCGCCGCGACGCGGGGGAAGCGGCGCGAGCGTCGACAGGTCGCGGTGGGAGCTCCTGCGACGAAACGGGGCCCGACCCCGCATCGAGCCCTCTCGCCCCGACGGAGGCGCGCCGAGGAGACCGTGATCCGGTGCCGACGCGGTGCGACGAGGTGCTGACTTCTCCGTGCGTTCCTGCGTAGGGTCCGCGGATGAATCGCGGTTTCCTCGTGCTCTTCGGAGTCCTGGTCGCGTGCGGTGCGTCGCCCGCTCCGACGTCCCCGTCGACGGCTTCGCCGAGCGAGTCGAGCGCGTCGTCGAGTGCGTCGTCGAGTGCGTCGTCGAGCGCGCCGTCGAGCGCCCGCCGAGTGGAGCTCCACGTCCGATCCGAGGCACCGACCCAACGTGGTCACGTCGTGTGGGCGTGGCTCGCGAACGACGTGCTCGACGCCCTCGAGGCGCGTACGTTGACCGACCGCCACTTCGTGGCGCTGATCGACGCATTGCAGGTCACGGAGCCCATCGCGCTCGGCCCCGACGCGGTCGTGATCGTCGGCACGAACGCCGTCCATGACGCGGCGGGGGATTCGTCCTCACGCGCCACGAACGACGAAGGGGAGGGCGGCTTCGTGGTGGTCCACCAACCGCACGGCGCGGACGTTTGGAGCGCGCTGCTCGGCGGACCGACCGCGACCCAGCTCCGCGGCATCGCGCGGCGCGCCCGCAGCGCCGAAGCCGTGGTCGTCACCGTCGAGGCCGGACCTGCCAGCCCGGCCACCGATCCTTCGGCACCGCCACGACCCGAGCGGTGCAGCGGAGAGCGACGCGAGCTCGTGCGAATCGACGCGCCCGACGTCGCGGGAGCCTTCGACACCGAAACCGCGCGCCGCCTCTGCGTCGTGCTGCCGCAAGGGTACGGCGAGGATCGCCGACGCCGTCACCCCGTCGTGTATCTGTTGCCGGGCTACGGAGGAAACGACACCGCGTATCTCCACCTCGCGGATGCAGCAGGCGACGCGATCCTCGTCGGCATCGACGGACGCACCGCGTTCGGCGCCACCTATTTTCGCGACACCCGCGCGGCGGGCGCGTGGGAGCGCTTCTTCGAGCGTGCCATCGCAGAGGTCGATCGCCGCTACCGAACCCGCGCCGAGCCCGCTGCACGCGCGCTCCTCGGACACTCGACCGGCGGCTACAACGCGATCGCGATCGCGCTGAGCCGACCGGACCTCGTCCGCGCGGCCGCCGCCTCGTCACCGGACGCGTTGGATCTCGACGCGTGGATGCTCGACCGAGGCGTCGTGCGCGAGACCTGGCGCCGCTGGGCCGCGCTCGAAGACGCGCTCGGCGGTCCGGGGCAGATGGTCAGCTACGCGGTCCAGCTCGCGGACGACTCCACGCGAGGCGCGATCGCGTGGCCCTTCGACCTCCGCACCGGCGTGCTCGACGCGGAGCGCTGGGAGCGTTGGCGCGACGACGAGCCGATGCGCGTGCTCCACGACCCTGAAGGGATCGCCCGTGTCCGAGCGCACCTCGACGACCGCCTCTTCGTCTCCGTCGGACGCCACGACGCCTTCGAGCTCTTCGCGCCCGCCGAGCGTTTTCACGCCCGCCTCGACGAGCTCGGTGTGCGCCACGCCTGGCGCCCCACCGACGACGACCACTTCGTGGGCTCCGACCGGCGCCGCGCGGAGGGGTTGGCGTTCTTGCTGGAGCGGCTGCGCTGAGCTCGTCTTTCGGCAGACGCGTCGATGGGCGCGGCGCCGTGGAGCAGCTTCACGACGCGCGCGACCTCACTCGGTGGTGCGTCTACCAAGTGCCCTTCCAGCATGGAGCACGCGTCCCTCGGTGTGTTTGGCCGTGTGCTTCCGGTATGTTTGGCCGTGTGCTTCCGGTGTGTTCACTCCGTGTCCCTCGAAGTTGGGGTCATTACGGCGGGTCGCGCTGGTCTATGGTCGCGCTGGTCTTTCCTCGAAGTGGGGGTCAGTACGGCGGGTCGCGCTCGGTCTTTCCGTCGGGTGCGCACTCGCGTCATCCGCAGCGCGTCGTCCGCAGCGGGTCGTCCGCAGCTCTGGTCCACGGCGAGTGTCATGCGACCATCGAACGATCGGCGGGGTGCGTTCGGACGAGGCCGAGGAAGAAGCACACAGACGCCGCCACGTGCGTCCCGTCGCCGATGCGCATCGCGAGGACCCAACGCTCGGCCTCATGGGCGACGTCGATGAACGCGGCGCCATCCTCGAGCAGGACGGCCTGGCGCCAGCCGAGGAGGACGGGCGCGACCACCACGACGCACACGGCCGACGTCGCCACGACGAGATGGAGCGTGATCGCCGCTGGCCAACGCGGACCGCGCCCCGTCAGACGCGCGACGCCGATGTAGACGGCGCCCGCGACCACGAGCGCGATGCCGTGGAGGAGCGGCCACCCGCGGTCGCGCAGGAGGAGGGACGCCACGGTCCCGAGAGCGACGAATGCAAGGGGAACGAGCTGGGTGGACGGGAAGCCGCGCGCGATTCGAGTCATCGGGCTCGACCATCCTCGCACGACGCGTGCACGACGCAGTCGCGCGGTCGGACACGGGGTTTCACCTTCGCAGCTTCTCCGAGGGGCGGTCGTCAGCCCCTCCCCCAGGAAGCCCCGAACACCCACGAGTCTGGGTCGGCTCCGCCGTGCATCGACCTGCCCAGCGAACGCGCGCCCCGGGGTATCCTCGCGCCACGATGCGGGCGTCAGCTCTCGTTCTCCTCGTTCTCTTCGCATGCGTGCTCGTGGGGTGTGGTGGCGACGAGCCGACGCCCGAGCCGATCGTGCCTCCGCCGCCGGACGTGGAGACGATCCTCGCGCGTCATCGCGTGGCCTGGGAGGACGCGGAGCGAACGCGCGCGCTCACGGACGGGCGCGCCGCGCTGGAGCGCCACGAGTGCAACCGCTGCCACACGATCGGCGCCGAAGGCGAAGCCGATCACGTGCCGCCGGCGGGGCGCTCCGATCACTGCACGAGCTGCCATCAATGGCTCAAGGGCATGGGCCCCGGCAATCGGCACTTCGACCTCTTGTCCTCTCGCTACGGCGAAGAGGTCATCCGGCGTTACCAGAACAACATCGATCACTACCAGGAGGCGCCGGACCTCACGCAGATCGCGAGGCGCCTCGAGCCGGCGTGGATCGACACCTTCCTCCAGCAGCCGACGGACCTGCGTCCTGCGATGGAGGAGACGATGCCGCGCCTGCGGCTCGGCGAGGACGATCGTCGCGCCATCGTGCGCTTCTTCGCCGCCGCGGCGTCGGTCGCCGATCCCTACGCGTCCGAGCGTGCGCCGGCTCCCGCGCGTCCCGCCGACGAACGGCTCGCGCGCGGACGCGAGCTCTTCCTCACGCGCGGCTGCGTGGCCTGCCACACCTTCGGCAACCTCGACACCGGCAAGTCGGCCGACGATCTGCGCGCGGCCGGGCTGCCCGCGCGGCTCGCGCCGAACCTGCGCTTCACGCGCGACCGCATGGCGCGCGATCTCGTCGTTGCGTGGATCGAGGATCCCGCCGCGCTGCGCCCCGGCACCTCGATGCCGGATCTGCAGCTCACGCACGACGAAGCGGAGCTCGTGGCGGACTTCCTCTTGCACGCCGAGGCGCCGCTGTCGCCCATGCCGCCCGAGCCCTCGCTGACGCCGCCTGCCGCCGCGACGCGCGAGGTCGGCTGGGAAGAGGTGAAGGAGCGTGTGCTCGGTCGCATCTGCGTGCACTGCCACATGAACGATCACGAGCGGGATCTCGGCCCCGGCAACGAGGGTGGCTTCGGTTGGCCGGGCACGCGCCTGGCGATGCGCACGTACGAGATGCTGGTGCGCGGCGCGGTCGATCCCGAGAGCGGCGAGCCGTACTCGGTGCTCGTGCCGCGCGAAGGCGAGACGGAATCGCCGCTGGTGCTCGCGATGATGACGCGTCGTCGCGAGGAGCGACGCGATCGTTTGGCGCCGTTCGCCGATCACGCGCGCCCCGACTACCCCGCGGTCTCCCGCTCGCACCTGCTCGGCATGCCGATGGGGCTGCCTTCGATCCCGGACGACGAGGTCGCGCTCGTGCGCGCGTGGATCGCGCAGGGCTGCCCAGGGCCGACCGACGTCACCGGGATGCCCGGCATCACCGACGGATTCCTCGTGCCCGACGGACCGATCGCGCAGAACCGCGGCTGCGAGCGCCGTGACCCCGCGACCGAGCGACCCGCGTGGTCGACACAGCCCCCGCCGGAGTGGGACCGCCCGCGCGAGCCGGCACCGACGACGCAGACTCCGACGACGACGTCTCCGTCACCGACGACGTCTCCGTCACCGACGACGTCTCCGTCACCGACGTCTCCGTCACCGACGACGTCTCCGTCACCGACGACGTCTC